>CAZUKP010000003.1:16008-100340 GCA_964620915.1 uncultured Hyphomicrobium sp.
GCGTCATCAAGATCACTGGCCGGCACGATTTTCAAACCACTTTCGCTCAAGATTTTCTGCCCGAGTTCGACGTTCGTGCCTTCAAGGCGTACGACAAGTGGGACTTTAATCTCCATCTCGCGTGCGGCGGCCACCACACCCTCGGCAATAATGTCGCAGCGCATGATGCCGCCGAAGATGTTGACCAGAATGCCTTTGACGGCGGGGTCGCTCAGAATAATTTTGAAGGCTTCTTCGACCTTTTCCTTGCTCGCACCACCGCCAACGTCGAGGAAGTTCGCCGGCTCGGCTCCATAAAGCTTGATAATGTCCATGGTCGCCATTGCGAGCCCGGCACCGTTGACCATGCAGCCGATGGTGCCATCCAGCTTTACGTAAGACAGGTCATGCTGAGAGGCCTCCAATTCCATCGGGTCTTCTTCGCCGACATCGCGAAGTGCCACGATATCGGGATGCCGGAAGAGCGCGTTGGAGTCGAAATTCACTTTCGCATCCAGGCAGACCAAATCACCATCTTTGGTGACAACGAGCGGATTGACCTCAACGAGACTGGCGTCTTTTTCCATCATGAAGCGATAGAGATTACCGACAAGCTTCACGCAGGCGTTAACCTGTTTGCCTGACAGCCCGAGCGCAAAAGCAATTCGGCGTCCGTGAAACGGCGCATATCCGGTTGCAGGGTCAATCGTCACGGTGACAATCTTTTCCGGTGTCTTTGCTGCAACCTCCTCGATGTTCATACCGCCCGCTTCGCTCGCAATAAACGCGATGCGTGACGTGACCCGGTCGACAAGAACGGAGAGGTAGAGTTCGCGATCAATCTTGCAGTCTTCCGCAATATACAAGCGGTTGACGACACGTCCCTGCGGGCCGGTCTGCAGCGTGACGAGGGTGTTACCCAGCATCTGCTCGGCATATGTCCTTGCCTCATCCGCCGAGTTGGCAAAGCGCACGCCGCCTTTGTCGCCGGCCTCCGACTCTTTAAACTTCCCATTGCCGCGACCGCCTGCATGTATCTGAGCTTTGACGACCCAGGGCGGCCCAGCCAACTGCTGGACGGATTCTTCGGTTTCGCGCAGCGAAAAGGCAGCCAAGCCCCTTTGCGTGGGGATACCAAATTGTTCGAACAGCTCTTTGGCCTGGTACTCGTGGATATTCATCTCACATACCCCCGCAATCGTATGCTCGGCTCAATTGATCGCCCGCGGCTAGGTGCCCAACTGCGGCGCGATCTTCGTGCAAGCCTCGACGAGGCCCTTAACGGACTCGACCGACTTAATGAACATGCTGCGCTCGGCGCCGTTCAAGTCGATCTCGATAATACGTTCGGCACCGCCGGTGCCAATGATCACCGGAACGCCCACGTAAAGCCCTTTCACGCCGTACTCGCCGTTGAGGTAGGCGGCGCACGGCAGAATGCGTTTTTTGTCCTTGAGGTAGCTATCGACCATTTCAACGGCTGAAGCAGCCGGCGCGTAGTACGCCGAACCTGTCTTCAACAGCGCGACAATCTCACCGCCACCCTTACGGGTTCGCTCGACAATCGCATCAAGACGGTCCTGTTTCATCCAACCCATGCGCACGACGTCTGGAAGGGGAATACCTGCTACGGTCGAATAGCGGACCAGGGGAACCATGTCGTCGCCATGCCCACCTAGAACGAAGGCGGAGACATCCTCGACCGAAATCCCAAGCTCGGAGGCGATGAAGTGGCGGAAGCGAGACGCATCGAGGACGCCCGCCATACCCACCACCATGTTGCGCGGCAGCCCGCTCGCCTTCTGAAGTGCCCAGACCATCGCGTCGAGAGGATTTGTGATGACGATGACGAAGGCGTTGGGGGCGTACTTCTTGATGCCAGCGCCGACCTGCTCCATCACTTTGATGTTGATGCCGATGAGGTCATCACGACTCATACCGGGCTTACGCGGAACGCCCGCAGTGACGATGCACACGTCGGCGCCCTCAATATCCGCATAAGCGTTTGTGCCGGTGATCGTGGAGTCTGATCCTTCAACCGAACCGGATTGGGAGAGGTCGAGGGCTTTTCCGTGGGGCAGGCCTTCGGCGATATCAAAAATAGTAACGTCGCCGAGCTCCTTGAGACCAATAAGATGAGCCAGCGTGCCGCCGATCATTCCGCCGCCGATCAAGGCAATCTTCGTACGCGCCATACGTTTCTAGCTCCCTCAGTTCGTCATTCATGTTTGGGCTTTCCGGTATGCTTTAGACCACCGGTCCCGGCAGGAAAAGCCCAACCTAGCCCTTGCGCTTCAAGTGCCACCAATGCGGCAGACACTTTGCGGGAGCTCCAAATTCGTTCAAATCCGCCAATCGATACCCGCGGCGGCGGCCATTACCGCTCGACAACCGGACCGTTATCGCGCCCGCGACCGGCCAGATAGGCCTCGCTGCGCATTTCCGTCAGCCGTGATGCCGTACGTTGGAAGGTCTCCGCGCAAGGTCCCTTGGGGCAAAGATCGGATGGCTCGGCGCCCGCTGAGGCAACCAGACACACGCCGTTATCGTAGAGCGTGTCCACCAGGTTGATGAAACGCTGTGCAGCGTTGCGCCGTTCGGGCTGGAGTACCGGAATGCCATCAACCATCACCGTATGGTAGGCGTGCGCAATGTGCAGAAAGTCGAGTGCGCCCAACGGTTGTTCGCACAGGTCCACAAAGGAAAAACGCGCAATACCCATTGAGGCTTCCGGCACTTTCACCTGCCGTCCCTTCACTTGAAGCGTCTCGGCTCGTGAGGGATGGCCGCCCGTCAAGCGGCGCCAAAGCCGGTCAAGCTCGGAGCGCGCGTGCTCGTCGACAGGCGTGAAATAAAGTGGCGCTCCGGCAAGCTTGTAGAGCCGGTAGTCTTTGGCCGAGGCAAGCTCGACCACCTGCATGCGTTCTTGAAGCATATCAATGAATGGCAAGAACAAGCGCCGATTCAGCCCATTCTTGTACAGCTCACGCGCGTGAGTATTGGAAGTCGCAACCACCACAACGCCGCGTTCAAACAATGTCTTGAACAGGCGTCCCAGGATCATCGCGTCGGCAATGTCCGTGACCTGGAGTTCATCAAAGCACAAAAGGCCAGCCTCGCCGGCCATCTCACTGGCGACGAACGGGATCGGATCGCCATCAACGGTGTGGCGCGCACGCGAAATGCGTTCATGGACATCGGACATGAACTCAAGGAAGTGCCTGCGAACCTTTGGTGCGAAGTCAGCGGAATCATAGAAGAGATCCATGAGCATGGTTTTTCCGCGCCCCACAGGCCCATAAATGTAAACTCCGCGCGGCGATGTTCCGGGCGAGCGCTTGAACCGCGACAGGATGCCTTTTGGCGAGGGCTGCCATGTCCCCAGACGATCGCCTAACGCGCTCAACTGTTCAGCGACTGCGAGTTGAGCAGGGTCGAGATCAATCTCTCCAGCCGCGGCAAGATGTCGATATTGCTCGGTAGGGCTTTCCGTCATCGGCCGTGCGATCCGTCTCCAAAGGTCCGGCGGACTGGGCCAAATCCGGAACGTGCATGCAAGCGGCCGCGACCCTATGTCACGAAAAGAGTCTCATTTGAGCTACGCCTTGGGCTCACAGCTCACCTTCGATCTCGACATTCGATGTTCTGCCATGCGGATGGCATATTGTGCACGGTGATATGCTGCGCACCTTGCTGGCAAGCGGCGAACTCTCAAAACCCAGCACGGAACGCACCGGCATCACATTCTAAGACCCGGAACGGAGGTCACTCGTCATGAGCGAGCGTCAGTTCTCGGGAGGAAACATTCGAAAATTGTGGCCGACGGAAACCGATAAGTTCCGCGATCACCTGTTACGACTCGATAAGACCAGCCGCCACTTGCGCTTTGCGCACGAGGTGTCGGACTCGTTTATCGAGGACTATTCCGCGCGCATGACCGAGACAGACGGCGTTGTCTACGCGTACTTCGAGGAAAGCGAAGTGCGCGCGGTTGCTGAGCTGAAGAAGCTCGGCGATGCCTGGGGACGCGAAGCGGAGGCTGCGTTTTCCGTCGAAAAACCGCTGCAGGAGCAGGGGATCGGCACTGAACTCATGGGCCGTGTCATTCGCGCGGCGCGAAACCGAGGCGTTCAGCATTTGTGCGTCAGCTGTCTGGCTCACAATGCGAAAATGCGCACAATCGCCAAAAAGCACGATGCCGAGTTGCGTTTCGAATACGGCGAAGTGATCGGCGAGATTATTCCTGACGGTCCAAACTACTTTTCTCTGCTCGCAGAAGCCGTCGACGACCGCTTTGGATACATGATGGCGGTTCTCGATTTGCACAATCGCGTCGTGAAAGCCGCATAGGTTTTCGCAACCAATCGCGACGCACAACCCACCTCAAAAAGACGAATCAACGCATCGTACTTGCGATGCGAAAGCTCGCGCGAAACATTCAATTTGCGCGGCAGTGCATTCGAAACACGAAGAAATTGAGGATTTCGCGCAACACGTCGCGCTGAATACACCCCTTTCGAAGGTACAAATCAAAATTAGATGTCAACAAAATCTTCGAACTTGCACATCATTTTTTGTGTTCGTACTGATTCGCAAATGAGAGAGAACTAGAGAGAGATAGAAAGAGAGAAATCCAATGGTTATGAAACGGAAGATGAAGGCTAAGAAAAAGCCTGCACGCAAGACGGCAGCCAAGCGGAAGCCGGCTCGCAAGACAGCAGCTAAGAAGAAGCCGGTTCGCAAGACAGCGGCTAAGAAGAAGCCAGCTCGCAAGGCCGCCAAGAAGAAGACGGCGCGGAAGACGACTGCTCGCAAGAGCACGGCGCGCAAGTCGACGGCTCGCAAGACCGCCCGCAAGCCGGCTCGCAAGGCCGCCAAGCGTAAGCCGGCCCGCAAGGCTGCAAAGAAAAAGCGCGCTGCGTAATAAAATAGCCTGTTTCTGCGTACTTCGCTTCGAAATGAGGCGTGAGAATTTGAAGGCGCCAGGGGCCCAATGGCACCGCGCCTTCACTCCCTTCAAGACCGGTGGCTGCACCTGCGCCGCCGGTCTTTCTCTTTCTGAATTGTGGAATTCCGGGACTATCGAGCCGGTATTTCCCTCAGAAATGCAGGCTTTCGCGGTCTCAAACCCGCCGTTCCACCATCAATTTCTTCAATTCGGCGATTGCCTTTGCCGGGTTGAGGCCTTTCGGACATGTTTTCGTGCAATTTAAGATTGTGTGGCAGCGATAGAGCCGGAAGGGGTCTTCAAGGCTATCCAGGCGCTCTCCGGTCGCTTCATCGCGCGAATCATTGACCCAGCGAAAGGCTTGCAGAAGCGCGGCCGGGCCTAGATAGCGGTCAGAATTCCACCAATAACTCGGGCAAGCCGTCGAACAGCACGCGCATAAGATGCATTCGTAGAGACCATCCAGCTTTTGGCGGTCTTCACGACTTTGCTTCCATTCCTTCGGTGGCGGGGGTGTTTCAGTCTGCAACCAAGGCTCGACCAACCGGTGTTGGGCATAAAATTCGGTTAGATCAGGCACCAGATCCTTGATGACGCTCATGTGGGGCAGAGGATAGACCTTCACCGGTCCTTTCACCTCGGCATACCCCTTGAGGCAGGCCAGCGTATTGGTCCCGTCTACGTTCATGGCGCAGGACCCGCAAATTCCCTCGCGGCAAGAGCGACGGAACGTGAGAGAGGCATCCACCTCATTCTTGATCTTGATGAGCGCATCAAGAACCATCGGGCCGCAGCGGTCGGCATCAACCCAATAGGTATCAATTTTCGGGTTGGCACCATCTTCCGGGTTCCACCGGTAGATCTGGAACTCCCGCCAGCCGTCCTTCGAACCTGGCTCGTTCCACGTCTTTCCGGGCTCGACTTTTGAGTTCTTGGGAAGCGTGAGTTGAACCATGGCCCGTGGCTTTCCTCTGTCAATTGAGCAGTTTGGATCTTGCCAATTGAGGCCGTGCCACGGCAGCTGTCAATGGCGCGGGGTCGCGTTCGCTCCACGGCATTCGGCTGGCAGGACCGGTTTAGGCGACGCGGTGCTTCTTGAGTTGACGCACAAGCTCGGTCAGGCGAAGGGCGACGTCTGCACCCGTGTCGACAGACGTCTTCAGGGTTGCCCGGGACTGAATGAGGTTGTTGAGGTGTTCTTGCTGCTCACCGAAACCGAAAAAAAGCTCTTCTGGCGCATCGATCTCACCATCTTCGACCGCAGACATCACATCAAAGGCATTCTGCGAGGCCAGAACGAGCATTGAGGCGACATCGTTGACCAGTTGCTGGAACAGCCGGCTCGCTTCCGCAGTGACACGTGGCCCATGCACACCGAATTTCAGGGGCGAGGATGCCGGAGCCCCCTCGCCGGCGAACAATCGTGGATTTCGCTGAAAGCGGCGGAAAATTTCGTGAAGTCCCAGACAACAGGTCTCGAGATCCCGCAACGCCGTTCCAGCCTTGCGCTTCGATTTGGCGCGATCGGGAGTCTTTTCCTGAGCGGACCAGTTGATTCCGGCAATCGAGGCAATCGATCCAAGTGCTGCGAGCGCAGGCAAGACTGCCGTGAAGGGGTCAGGGGCAACGCGGGTATTGCCATCGCTCTCAGACGAATTGTCCGGTTTGGCCTGCTGCACCTTACCGACTGGCTGGCCGCCAGCCTTCGAGAACCGCAATCGCATCGTGCGTGCTCCAGCCCCATTTGCGCAAACTGAGCCATCGCCTTGCTTCCAGGCACGGCACAGGCGAGCGTTCATCGTCTACAATTGTGTCTAGGTTTGTACCTGCGTGTGCGTGCCTACGGATGAATGCCAGCCGACGGACGCCCGAAGTCTACGAACTTAAGTTTTGCCTTCCCCGAACCGACAAAGCACGCAATCTCTAGCGCATTCTAGCGCAAACAGACCCACTCCTGCGAGCGTTGTTCACGCTGCCCCACCCCAACAGTATGCACCATTTCACCGTGAAACTTCACTGAACCCGGAGGCCACATGCCGTTCCCTCAAACGCCGGCACTCACAACCGACTGCATCGCCTTCGACGAGAACGGCGCTGCACTCCTCATCAGGCGCAAGAACCCGCCCTACGAGGGCCAGTTCGCCCTGCCAGGAGGGTTTGTTGATGTCGGTGAAACGGTCGAAGCGGCTTGCCGCCGCGAACTTTGTGAGGAAACCGGGATCAAAGCCGGCACACTTAGACTGGTGGGCGTCTATTCGGCACCCGATCGCGACCCTCGCGGCCATACGTGCTCTATTGCATTCCTAGCGAAAGTGACGCCAGGACAACCAAAAGCCGGCGATGATGCCGCGGCCGCCCAATGGGTGACAGACTGGCGGACCGTCGATCTCGCGTTCGATCACGCAAAAATCTTAGCTGACGCCGAACGGTTGCGGACCGTGGGCGGGGACGACATCACCTCACCCTAGGGATGTCTGTTGCGTGCCATCTCCAATCAAGAACAAGAGCTGGCGCTGCGCTTGCTCTCAGGTCGGGCTACTCATGCTTGTCGGGGAAATACTTAAGCGTGCTGCGACAGCTCTGCTCCCACTCCGCTTTTGTCATTTCTGACCCTGGATCCCAGTCATCCATGCATGCCTTCATGTCCGAAGCCGTGACGGTGTCGTCCTTTTGGGCGTCTTCCAGCACTTTGGCCGCTTCGCCACCCGGCACCATGTCCGCGGGTGTCGTTCCGGACGGATGTCCCTCGACAACGCCACTATCTTGGGAACCATCGTCGGGCTTGACCGCCTCTTCTTCGGTGATGGCCTCCTGGGCTTGCCTTGCTTCCGTGCCGCTCTGTGCAAGTCCAGGTGGCGCGAAGACGCCCAGCACGACAGCAGCCGCCACGACGGCACATAGGGGAGAGGAAAGTGAAACGTACATCCTGAAAGGCCTTTTTTCACTCAACAGACAAGAATGCGCTTCGGCTCGTTGCGCGAGTTGCTGAGCCAGGCGGCCAGCATACACGGCAACGAATAAGAATTCGGTAAGAGAGTGAGAGGAGGCAATGAGATTTGATGGGCCGCGGCCGTCTCAGAACCGCTTGTTGGCATCCCAAATCAACTTGCAGGCTTATCGCATCGATAAGTTATTCTTATAATTCCTTCACGCAATTGCGATTTCCGTTTATCGGAGTGAATCGATATTTTGCGGGAATTCGGCACTTGCGGACAGGCGGTCCGCGATTTTTCCCAATAGGAGGACGTCATGAAAGTTTGGAGCAAGCCCGCAGTTCGTGAGCAGGAAGTTGGCCTCGAGGTCACCTCTTACCTGCCGGCCGAGATCGACATCATCTAAATCGATCCGACGAACACCGTATTACTGAGACGGCGGCCGAGATCCTCGGCCGCCGTCTTCTTTTTTGGCTTCGATCCCTGTCGAAAGCATCACTTCGGCATGCACGGCGTTCCGACGGCAATGCACTGAATGTTGCTGCCGACCTTGTGGCAATCAATGTCTGCATGGGCAGCGTTTTGCCATTCAGACCACTCTTTGCCGTATTTTTTGCGCGTGTCGATCATCCAGCCATACTCGGCCTCCTCAACGGCGGCGTCTTCCGTCTTTTTCCGCGCACCGTATGAGGTCAAGGACTCATCCTGACATTTGAGCTTGCTGGTCGCTGCTGAAGCACCATCAAGGAGCGTGTGAAGGACATCTTTGCAGGGCTTGGCATTGCGGACGCAAACCCACTGACCATCGTCCTGCTCGCAGTCAACGTCCCGGTCCTTGGCGTAGCGCCAAGAATTATACTGTTGACCGTATTTGTCCTTCACCGCGGCGCGCCAAGCGAATAACGAGTTTGGATAGGCGCCCAGGTCGCGGTATTTCGCCGGCTTGCCTTCGGCCTTTACGGGATCCTTGCAGTCGGCCTCGGCAAGCGCCGCCGGTGCTGCAATCATTGAAAAAGCGGCCGCCGCGAAGGCCAGCCGCACCCATACTCTCGTTTGCATTGGGTCATTTCCTGTCTGCTATATGCTGAACCTCCCCTGGATTGAGGCGGAGGCAAAAGATATTTGCACGGGATTTGGTGTGGATTGCGGCCATTGCATAAGGCCTTGAAAAACCTCAGGCCGCGTGTTCGTCACACACCAAGGCGGTGGATGCCAAGATAACGCTGGGCGATCTTGCGCCACAAAGCGCTCGGTATTTTGCCACGCATGAAATGACTGACGCGGGCGGGACGGCCCACGGGATTGCGAAAGCTTGGACGGGGCTTCTCCAACACCTTGGCAATGTGGCGGCCGACTTCGACGGGATCGCGTCCCCGCGAGGCGACGTGAGCATCTCCTGCGCGAAAGACGAACTGCACCCAGGACCGGTAGGGGCTGCCTTGGGGACTGATGCGCGGCGAGGCATCCCATATGTCGGTCAAGTAAGGGCCGGGTTCAACGAGTACGATTTCAATCCCAAAGGGCGATAGTTCAAAGGCGACTGCTTCGGCCCAGCCCTCGACCGCCCATTTGGATGCGCAGTAGATCGAATTGGTGGGTTGGCCCGCAAATGCGGACTCGCTCGAAACGATCAGAATGCGTCCGGACCGTTGCTTACGGAACGCCGGCAACAGCGCGCGCGTCACGGCGAGCACGCCCCAGAAATTGGTCTCCATCACGCGGCGTAGGTCGGCGTCAGAGATGTCCTCGAAGGCACCCCCCACGGCAACGCCGGCGTTGTGCACGACCGCATCGAGTGTACCGCCGATTCGCTCAAGCGTCGATTGAACAGCCCTGCTCACAGACTCAGGATCCGTCACGTCGAGCTGGCCGATCTCAACCCGATCGCGTACCCCCGCCTTTTCAAGCGCCTCTTCGAGTGCGCCCGCCTTATCCAGGTTTCGCATCGTCGCGAACACGTGCCAGCCGCGCGTAGCAAGCTCGACGGCGGTCACCAGTCCGAAGCCTGAGGAAGTGCCTGTAATCAGAACCGTCCGCATCAGCCCTCAGCCAGCACAAAACAACACAACAACGGGCAAGCCCATGACTCAGTACACGCGCGCCTTCGGCTCGATATAGCTTACCTCATTCGTCATGGTGTGGGTGTGCACAGGCCGATAGTCGAGCCGAACAGTTTTGCTGGCGTAGTCGGCAAAGGAAAGCGTGTGCTTCATCCAATTCTCGTCGTCACGCTCTGGGAAGTCCTCACGCGCATGGGCGCCACGGCTTTCCTCGCGCGCATGGGCACCGGTCACGGCTACCGCCGCCTGAGCAATAAGGTTGTCGTATTCGAGCGTCTCGATGAGGTCGGAGTTCCAGATGAGCGACCGGTCCGTCACCTGGACATCATCTGAGTCCTTCCAAATCTCATTGATCTGGCGAATACCTTCGGCAAGTACCGGCCCATCCCGGAAAACCGCGCAGTGCGACTGCATCGACTTTTGCATTCTTAGACGCAGCTCGGCAGTCGGCGTACCGCCATTGGCAAACCGGAACCGATCAAGTCGCGTCAATGCGAGCTCTGCTGCGTCTTTCGGCAAGTCGGGATGCGAGGCGCCCCGTTCGATCATCTCCGCACAGCGCAAACCGGCCGCACGGCCAAACACGACAAGATCGATCAGCGAATTACTGCCCAGACGATTCGCGCCATGCACGGAAACGCATGCGGCCTCCCCGATCGCCATCAGGCCGGGGACGATGTGATTTGGATCGCCGTTAACCTTCGTGAGCACCTCACCGTGATAGTTCGTGGGAATGCCGCCCATGTTGTAATGGACCGTCGGCAGTACGGGGATCGGGTCGCGGCGCAAATCGACGCCCGCGAACACCCTTGCGCTTTCCGTTATGCCGGGGAGGCGCTCCGCCAGAATATCGGGGTCGAGATGGTCAAGGTGAAGGTGGATGTGATCCGAATCGTCGCCATGACCACGGCCTTCACGGATCTCGACGGTCATCGAGCGTGAAACGACATCGCGCGAAGCGAGATCCTTCGCTGAGGGCGCATATCGCTCCATGAAGCGTTCGCCTTCGGCGTTGGTCAGGTAGCCGCCCTCGCCGCGCGCGCCCTCTGTGATGAGCATGCCTGCCCCGTAGATGCCGGTGGGGTGGAACTGTACAAACTCCATGTCTTGGAGCGGCAGTCCAGCGCGCAGCACCATCGCATTTCCGTCTCCGGTGCAGATGTGCGCCGAGGTGCACGAGAAATAGGTCCGCCCGTACCCGCCAGTTGCCAAGATGGTCTTCTTGGCCCGGAACTGATGAATTGTCCCGTCATCCATATTGAGCGCGATGACGCCACGGCAGGCGCCTTCGCTATCCATCAATAGATCGATCGCGAAGAATTCGATGAAGAACTCAGCTGAATGCCGCAGCGACTGACCATATAGCGTATGCAGCATCGCATGGCCCGTACGGTCGGCCGCGGCACAGGTGCGCTGCGCCGGCGGTCCTTCGCCAAACTCGGTGGTCATGCCGCCGAACGGCCGCTGATAGATTCGTCCATCCTCGGTACGGCTGAACGGCAAGCCATAGTGCTCCAGCTCATAGACCGCAGCCGGGGCCTGGCGGCATAGGTACTCGATAGCGTCCTGGTCCCCCAACCAGTCGGCGCCCTTGACGGTGTCATACATATGCCAGCGCCAATCGTCGGGCCCCATGTTGCCAAGCGCTGCCGCAACACCGCCCTGAGCCGCAACCGTATGCGAGCGAGTTGGAAAGACCTTGGTGATACACGCCGTCTTGAGACCCGCTTCGGCGCACCCAAGCGTTGCCCTCAGTCCGGCACCGCCGGCCCCGACAACGACGACGTCATAGGTATGGTCTACGAGGGGATACGCCCTGTCATTAATCATCGAGGCGCTCCCACGCTCTGTTTGCGCGCCGTTGCTCACGCCGCTTCGACCCGTGTTGTCTTCCGTTGCCATGGACCTACGCCCCGAAACTCAATTTTAGCACCGCAAAGATTGCAACAGCGGCCACGCCATAAGCGATTAACGTGTTCGCCAGCAACAAGAACAGCTTTGCGCCCTCGGAGTGCACATAGTCTTCGATGATGATCTGCATGCCAATGCGCATATGAATGGCCGACGACAAGACCAGCACAATGAGCGCGGCCGCAACGAGCGGATGGGAAAGCGTTGCTTTGACCGTATCGAGGTCGGCCCCCGCTAGTGCCGCGATCAGCCCAACGGCAAATGGGATCAGAATCAAATTGGCAACGGCTGTGATCCGCTGCCTCAAGAAATGATCGGCGCCTTGCTTTGCCGAGCCGAGCCCCTGCGCGCGCTTGAGTGGTGTCAACATTGTCATGCTCCAAACCACCCCCGCTCGAACGCGATGTAGACCCAAAGACAGACAGTGAGCAGCACCGACAGCGCGATCGTTCCCCAGGAAAGAAAGTCGATGCTTTCGATGTCCAAACCGGAGGCCGTATCCCAGATGAAATGGCGAATGCCCCCCAGCATGTGATGGATCAGCGCCCATGAATACCCAACGAGCACGACCATGCCGGGCCAGGATTCAAAGACACCGTTGACGAAGGCGAAATAGTCCGGGCCCGTGGCCGCAGCAAAAAGCCACCAGGCCACCAGCAGCGATCCCACATAGAGCGCCGCCCCAGTGAGCCGGTGCACGATCGACATCACCATATTGATCTGCAGGTGATAGACTTGAAGGTGCGGCGAAAGCGGCCGCTCGACGCGCGCGGGCTGTTCGGAGCTCACCTCAGTCATGGGATTGGCCTCACTGTTGGTCCTCATGCCTTGTGTAGCGCGGCGGGCAGGACGCGGCAATTCGTGAGTCGCTTTTCGCGACCCGCGCTTCAACGCGGAAGCAGCACCCAGGCGTCGAGATCGAGGAGGACGCCTTCGGCATATTTGCCGTCCTCAGTCTTTAGGGGGAAATCCGAGCAGTCCCGATCCTTCACCGCTACTAGGCGGATACGCAATGCTCCCACGTCCGCTCGACCGGGCAGTTCGGCCTTTTCCAGGATTTCCGACCAGGCATAGACGGTATCGCCGGCAAAGCACGGAGAAACGTGGCGTCCACCATTGATGGCGGCAAGATGGAAGGCGTTGGCTAGACCGTTGAAGGACAAGGAACGGGCCAGCGAGATGACCACGCCGCCGTAGACGATGCGCTTGCCAAACCGGCCTTTGGCCTCTGTGTGCTGGTTGAAATGGACCTTGGCCGTGTTCTGATAAAGCCGGGTTGCGATCTGGTGCTCGGCTTCCTCCAGCGTCATGCCGTCGACGTGGTCGATCTTTTCCCCCACCTCATAGTCGCCCCAGCGGTAAGGCGAGCCGGCGAGGTCGTAGTCATAGCCATCCATCGTTAGCGGTGGCACTGCGGCCCCGATCTCTGCCGGCTCGACCCGCTTGGGCAGGTCGGGGACGATTGCCTCCGGCGCGGGTGAGTCATTGTCCCGCTTGCGCACCATCACCCAGCGGATGTACTCGAGAACGACGTCGCCGTCCTGATTGCGTCCGGTCGAGCGCACATAAACGGTTCCCGTCTCGCGGTTGGAGTTCTCCTTGACGCCGATAACTTCTGAAACGGAGCTCAGCGTGTCCCCGGGATACACCGGCTTCAGGAGCCTGCAATTGGCATAACCGAGGTTCGCAATGGCGTTGAGCGAGATGTCCGGCGTCGTTTTGCCGAAAACGACATGAAAGGTGAGCAGGTCGTCGAGCGGTGAGCGCGGATAGCCGATCGCCTTGGCGAAAGTATCCGAAGATTGGACGGCGAAGCGCGTGCCATAAAGGCTCGTATAGAGCGAAGCATCGCCAACCGTGACGGTGCGCGGCGTGGCGTGTGTGATCACCTGACCGAAGCGGAAGTCCTCAAAGAAGTTGCCGGGATTGGTTTTGGTCGATGTCATGGGTCAGGATCGAGCCTTTCACGATGCGGTTGGGCCGGTGCCGATTAGTCAGAAACGGCCGGTCTTGTCGACCGTCTTTTAGCGGAAATTGTCGGCATGCCGCCTAGAACCAGGGCTCCTCGGTGCGGCGCATGACATCAATCGCCTCAGCGATGGCTACGGTGCGCTTGGCCTGCACCATGTGCAACCGCTCCACCATCTTGCCCTGGACCGTGATCACACCCTTGTGGGCATTCTCCGGCTCCGCAAAGGCCGCGATGATCGTGCGCGACCAAGCCACCTCCTCCTCGTTCGGCGAGAAGATCTCGTTGCAGGGCCCGACCTGCGAGGGGTGGATCAGTGTCTTGCCGTCCATGCCGAGAATGCGCCCGTGCTCGCACTCGGCGCAGAACCCCGCCTCATCGCGGTAGTCGTTGTAGACGCCGTCGAGGATATCGAGGCCATAGGCGCGCGCCGCCACTAGGCTCATGGCGAGCCAGGGCACCACCGCGATGCGGTTGTGCAAGGCGCGGGCGCGCGATTCTTTCAGGAGATCGTTTGTACCCATGACGAGGCATGCGAGCCGGCTTTCCGGGTCGGCGCCAAGCGCTGCAATTTCGCGCACGTTAAGGATCGAGCGCGGGGTCTCCAACATTGCCCACAACCGCGTCTTCGGCGGCGCGCCCATGTCGGCGAGCACCTTCGCCACCATTACAATGTCGCCCGGCAGCGCTACTTTGGGCACCAGTATGGCGTCGGGCTGCGCATTCATGGCCGCCCTCAGATCGTCCATCCCCCAGGGTGTTTCGATCGCGTTCACGCGGATAACAAGTTCGCGTCGCCCGTAGCCACCAGCCTTCACCGCCGCGCAGACGCTCTGGCGCGCCGCCATCTTGGCCTCGGGTGCGACCGAATCCTCCAAATCGAGAATGAGCGAATCGGCTTGAAGGGATTTAGCCTTCTCGAGCGCCCGCTCATTGGCGCCCGGCATATAGAGCACGCTACGGCGTGGACGGATCTTCATCCCCCGGCTCCTTTATTGTGCAATGCACAATAACCCCCTTTTAGCGGGAGACCAAGTTTTGTTCACAGGCGGCAAGCTTGGCGGCCGCCGATCCATTCGGCACAGTGCGCTGGTTGGTGAAACAGGACAGATCATGGCCCGCGTCCTCGCACTTTCGTCCCACGTCGCCTTCGGGTCCGTCGGATTGGCAGCCATTGTCCCGGCGCTGCAACAACTGGGGCACGACGTGATTGCCCTGCCGACGGTCGTGCTGTCCAACCACCCAGGGTACGGCTGCTATTCGGGAAAACAGATTCCTGCAGCTGAAATCGACGAGATGGTCGACGCTTTGGATGCGAACGGCTGGCTGGCAAACGTCGATGCCGTTCTCACCGGCTATCTGCCGACGCGTGACCATGCCGTTTCAGCAAAAAAGGCGGTTGAGCGTGTCCGCCAGCGCAGCCCGTCAACCTACTATGTTTGCGACCCGGTCTTCGGCGACGACCCGAAAGGCATGTACCTTGATGCGGCGGTCGCACCGGCCATTCGCGAGCACCTATTGCCTCTGTGCAACCTCGCCACGCCCAACCGGTTCGAGCTTTCATGGCTTACGCAAATGAGAGTGGGTGGCCCTAAAGAGGCCGCAGAAGCAATGATTAAACTCGATGCCGGTTCCGTTGTTGCGACATCTATCGCCGCAGGCGAAGACCAGATCGCGACACTAATGACCGCTGAAGACGAAGTCTGCGGTTGCTTTGTACCTCGACGAAGCACGGCCCCTCATGGCACAGGAGACTTGCTGACCGGTCTCCTCATTGGCCACGTTCTCAATGGGCTGACCTTCGAGGCAGCATTGGGTCGGAGCGTTGCTGGCGTTGAGATGACCATCGCCACAAGCTCTGGCAGGGGCGAATTGTCGCTCGTGGCGGCGAAACGGCATTGGGCGCATGCTGAAGCCTTGCCTGTAGTGGCGATCTGATGTCGGTAAGCGAAACTTCAAGCGAGCGCGGAGGCGGTGAACCCTTATGACGACAAGGACGATAAACCAGCGATTCAGTGG
Organism: uncultured Hyphomicrobium sp.; assembly: GCA_964620915.1. GTDB lineage: Bacteria > Pseudomonadota > Alphaproteobacteria > Rhizobiales > Hyphomicrobiaceae > Hyphomicrobium_A. The sequence goes on from CAZUKP010000003.1 coordinate 31,828, forward strand.
CGCGCTCGCGTTCATGCAGCACGACGCGGCAAGCGGAGTCATTCTGCTCGCAGCAGCACTGCTCGCGCTCGTCCTCCACAACTCTCCCCTTAGCTGGATCTACGAAGCGCTCCTGAACACCAAGGTTACGATCGGCATCGGCGAGCTCATGCTCGATAAGCCACTGCTGCTCTGGATCAACGATGGCTTGATGGCCCTCTTCTTCTTTCTGGTTGGGCTTGAGATCAAGCGCGAGCTCATGATCGGGGAGCTATCAAGCCTCAAGCAGTCGGCGCTGCCCGCCATTGGTGCCGTCGGTGGCATGCTCATACCGGCACTCATTTATGTCTTCATCAACTGGACCGATGACATTGCGCTGCATGGCTGGGCCATTCCGGCGGCCACCGACATCGCATTCGCGGTCGGCGTTCTGGCGCTACTGGGACCGCGCGTTCCAACAGCGCTGAAAGTCTTTCTTCTGGCTCTCGCCATCATTGACGACCTCGGCGCAATCATCATCATTGCCTTCTTCTACACCGCCGATTTGTCGCTCAACGCTCTGGCTTTTGCGGGCATCGGTATTTTGGTGCTGGCCATACTGAACTTCAGAGGAGTGACCAAGATCGCGCCTTATGCACTTGTCGGCCTCATTATCTGGATTTGTGTTCTCAAGTCCGGCGTGCACGCCACGCTTGCCGGCGTCGCCACCGCGCTTGCCATTCCACTGACCCGCGGGCCGGGCCAAGAACACAGCACATTGGAGCGGTTGGAGGAGAGCCTGCACCCATGGGTGACGTTTGGCGTGCTGCCAATCTTCGCATTCGCGAATGCGGGCGTGTCGCTGGCTGGAATGACGCTAGCGAAGGTGTTCAGTTCGCTCCCGATGGGCATCACGCTCGGTCTTTTCCTCGGAAAACCGATCGGCATCTTTGGCTTTTCGTTCGCTGCCATCAAGATGAAGCTTGCTCAGAAGCCAGACGGTGCGACTTGGCCCCAACTCTTTGGAGTCTCCATTCTCGGTGGAATTGGTTTCACCATGAGTCTGTTCATCGGCATGCTGGCCTTCGTCGATGCGGACCGTGCTGCCGAAATCCGTATTGGTGTGTTGCTCGGCTCGATCCTTTCGGCAGTCGTTGGATACATCGTCCTGACGAAGGTGACGCCCGCAGTCGTCTCCGTGAAACCGTCCGAGGCAAAGTCGTCCGATCCGACGGCACACGAATAGCCGGCGGGACTTCGCCCCAGGCGGATTCAGGCGTCAGGGTGGGACCTAAGTACTTTGACTCGAAAATGTGGGCCTAAGGAGCGGGTTTCGCGGCTTTTTGCGCGGCCTTTTGCGCGGCCTTGAATCCCGAGGCTCTCCGCTGGTGATACTTCTGCGAGAGCCCCTCCCACTCGATATCGAGAGAGCCGCCCGAGGCTTTGTGCTGGCGATCCCAGTTCGTCAGCAAATCGATACAGGCGTGATCGATATAGTCCAGCTCGTCGATGTGAACGTGCACGTGCGAGTCAGGCCGGAGCTGCTCCAAAATACTGGCGAGTTTCGGAAGACGTATGAGCGTTGCCGAGCCCGTCAAATAGAGATCGACGCGATTCTCCGCCTCGTTCTCCTCTTGACGCACGCCAAGGTGTGAGAAGGCATAAAGCAACTTGATGAGCGACAGAACGAGGCCCGTCACCACGCCGGCCAAGAGATTTGTCGCTACGATCATGACGACCGTTGCGATGTAGATGAACACCTCGGTCTTCCCGAATTTCAAAAGACCGGGCACTGCCTTCGGATAGGCGAGCTTGTAGCCGGTGTAGACCAGGAGGGCGGCAAGCGAAGAGACGGGAATGTAGCGCAACGTGAAGGGCAACACGCTTACGAACAGCAACAACCACACGCCATGCATGATCGCCGAAGCGCGCGTTTCGGCGCCCGCCTCGACATTCGCCGAGGAGCGCACGATAACGCCCGTCATCGGGAGCACACCCAAGAAACCACAAATGGTGTTGCCAATACCTTGGGCACTGAGCTCCTTGTCGTATTTTGTGCGCACGCCGCTGTGCATTTGGTCTACCGCGGTCGCACAAAGCAGCGTCTCCGCACTCGCGATGAACGCAATTGAGACGGCGCCGATCAAAATCGGCGGCTCAACGATCCGCATAAGCTTCTCTGTTGTCGGCAAAATCGTTACCGACCAGATGTTGTCGGGAACGTTGACGTAGTGCACGGCATCCAACTTGAAGATCGCCGCGGCAACAATCGCAACGACGACACCAACCAGCGGCGCTGGAATTATGCGCAGGCTCTTTACCGGAACGAAACTCCACAAGACGATGACGGCGATCGTCAAGAGCCCGATCATGCCTGCTGTCACATGCGAGTCGGCGGCATTGACCGCATTAATGATCGCGCCGGGAATGCCAAGCAGGTTCTGGATGCCACTGCCAATCGGCGCATAGTCGAGCATCACATGAAACTGGGAAGCGAGGATCAAGACGCCAATCCCGGCCAGCATGCCGTGGATCACCGCAGGCGACACCGCCCGGAACCATTGGCCGAGCCTGAGGAGACCGGCGGCGAGCTGCAAGATGCCGGCAAACAGCACGATTACGCCGAGCATCTCGATCCCCTGCTGCTGCACGAGCTGCCAGACCAGAACCGTGAGGCCAGCCGCCGGACCGCTCACCTGCAGCGGCGAGCCGGAGAGGAACCCGACCACGAGACCGCCTACGATGCCGGTAATCAGCCCCGACGTCGGCGACACGCCCGAAGCAATCGAGATGCCCATGCAGAGCGGCAATGCGACGAGAAAGACGACGATGGAGGCCAGGAAATCGTGGCCGAATTTCTGTGTCGAATAAGAAGCGGCCATAATCCCCGTGCCTCGTTTTATTTCCGCGACCGCTCGTCGGCGTCGGTTCCCTCAGACCCGCACTGGAGCGATGGCGGGCAGAATTGCTTCGGAGGTTTTGTCGCAGATCCCCAGCGGGGCGGGACGATAGCTGCTACATTGGCCACCCGCAAGCACCCGCAACACTGCCAAACCGCCAATTCACCGGCTGCCTAGAGGGTAAAGAGGGCCTACACTTCTGGGCAGTTGCCTGCGCGGCGGCGCATCGCTACGAGATTAGCACCCAACAAAGAAGATGGATGCGACATGAGCAGCTTCCCCGAACAACTCTCGGACCGGTACCGCCGATTCAAGCACCGGCTCTACATGCCAAACGCGGAACAGTATGAGGAACTCGCGGCCTACGGTCAGAGTCCGGACGTTATGCTCGTTTCATGCTGCGACAGCCGCGTCGATCCGGAGACGATCTTCAATGCCATGCCTGGCGAGCTGTTCGTTGTGCGAAACGTCGCCAACCTCGTCCCACCCTATGAGACCGGCGGTAAATTCCACGGTGTGAGCTCGGCGCTCGAATTCGGGGTGATGAACCTTCGCGTAAAGCACATCATCATCATGGGCCACTCGGGTTGCGGCGGGGTGAAGGCAGCCCTGGACATGAGTACGGCCATCCAGACGGAAGCGCACTTCATACGGAGCTGGATGTCGATGCTCGACAATGCGCGTTTGCGCGTGCTGTCCGCGCATCAGATGAGCCCACAGGCAGAGAAGCTCGCTGCTCTTGAAAAGGAGGGCGTCAAGACCTCCATTACCAACCTGCGAACATTCCCGTTCGTGCAGCAGCTTGAAGAACGCGGCCGCCTCTCACTCCATGGCGCCTATTTTGACATCGCGACGGGCACGCTGTCGGTGCTCAACCATTCGCGTAACGAGTTCTATCCGCTGTGAGGCCACTTACTGAGCGGCCGTCGCGGACTCGGACTTGGCCTTCGCGATTGCCGGTAGAACCCTTTCCACCAAACTCGTCGGCGAGATCGGGCCAACGTGCTTGTAGACGATCTTGCCCTCGCCATTGATGATGAACGTCTCCGGCATGCCGTAGACACCCCACTCGATCGCGCTTCGTCCCGTCGGATCGGCTCCGACTGCGTAGAACGGGTTTCCATAGCGGCCAAGGAATCGTCGGCCGGCAATTGCCTGGTCCTTGTAGTCGACACCGTAAATATCGACATCACCACGTTTTTTCAGTGCCATCAGCTGGGGATGCTCGTCGATGCAGGCCGTGCACCACGACGCCCAAAAGTTCACGACGCTGACTTTTCCTTGCGCAAGGTCAGCCGCACCAAAGCCTGGAACGGGACGACCAGCGTCGACAAAACCCTCCAAGGGCGCATACGCGACCTCGGGCACGGGCTTGCCTATCAGCGCGGATGGAAGCTTAGAGGGATCGCCCGTCTGCAGCGCGAATGCAAAGACCGCGACGAGCACACCGAAGATGAGGATGGGCGCGAGGACCCAGCCGAGCTTTTTTCGCGTGCCTGACCGGGGCTCGGCGGGACTTGCAGCCCCCATCTGATCGACCGGCTCTTGCATGTTTCAATTGCCCTTGGAACTTCTACTGACTTAAAGCTGTCGACCGGCTGTCCGACCGCCGCCTGACACCGCGCGCCTCTAGCTCTTGAAGACGGCGCCGCTGGTCCCGGCCGTCGATGATGAGCCAAGCGACTAAGCCCAAGAGCACAAACACAGCCATGCCGTAAGCCCACCAAATAAACGGCGCATTGGGTCCAAGGTCCATCAGGCTACTCCGCTGCGGCCGGGACTTGACCGGCTTGTGCGCGCGCCACCTCGGCGAGCTGAAGTGCTTTCACGCGCCGTCGCATGATCTCATTGCGCATCGCTTTGAGGTGCAGCGCGATGAACAGCACCAGAAACCCCGCTCCCATCACCAACAGCGGGGTCAGGATCGAGGGATGAATGGTAGGGCCGCCAATCTTCAATACGCTCGCCGGCTGGTGCAGGGTGTTTGCCCACTCAACCGAGAACTTGATGATAGGCAGCATCACGATTCCCACCAGCGCCAAGATCGCCGTGAGTTTGCTCGCAAGCGTCTCGTCCTCGATGGAGGATCGAAGAGCGATCAGCCCGAGATAAAGGAAGAACAGGATCAGGACCGACGTCAGCCGCGCATCCCAGACCCAATAGGTGCCCCATGCCGGCTTGCCCCACAGCGAGCCCGTAAACAGTGCCAGAAAGGTAAAGGCCGCACCGATCGGGGCGGCGGCTTTGGCCGAAACGTCAGCGAGAGGATGGCGGAAGACCAGCAGTCCGAACGACGATGCAGCGATCACCGCATAGCATCCCATCGCAAGCCATGCCGAGGGCACATGCACGAACATGATTCGAGCGATCTCGCCTTGAAGATAGTCAGGCGGTGCGACGAAGAAAGCCAGATAGAGCCCATAAGCGATAATCGCCGCCGCGAGCGCTGAAACCCACGGCAACACCCATCCCGAGAGCGTCATAAACCGGGTTGGGTTGGCCAAATTTTGCGTCAAGGTCGCCATTGCATCTGATCTAAGCGCTCAGCGCGCCAAGCGCAATCGGCCCGCTTGGGAAGCCTTATTGCATCTGCGCGCGCAGTGCGGCAGCCGCGGCAAATGGTGCCAAAACGACCGCACCCAGCGTTATGGCGATCAGCATGAGGAAAGGAGCGAGGAACCCTTCAGGCCCCAGCAACGAGCCAATCGCGGCGACGCCGAACACCAGGGTCGGCACATAGAGGGGCAGCACCAGGAGCGCGACAAGTAGACCGCCTCGCCGCGCCCGCAATGTGAGCGCAGCCCCAACGGCGCCGATGAAGCTTACCGCCGGCGTTCCCGCAAGCATTGTGGCAACGAGGGCGGGGTAAATTTCCAGATCAAGGTTGAGAAGAATTCCCAGAACAGGTGCCAATAAGGCAAGTGGAATACCCGTCGATACCCAGTGCGCAAACGCCTTGGCGCCAGCAACGAGCTCCAAAGGCAGCGGCCCCAATGCAAGGATGTCGAGCGTTCCGTCCTCGAAGTCACTCTCGAAGACTCGACCGAGCGAAAGGAGCGCCGAAAGCAAGAGTGCGATCCACAGGATGCCAGGCGCGATGCGCGACAACAGGTTGAGGTCGGGCCCAAGACCCAAGGGCAACAGCGCCACGACAATCATGTAGAAACCGAGCGCCGTACCGACAGCACCCCCTTGGCGCACAGCAAGGCGCAGATCGCGCGCAACGAGCGTCCAAATAGCGCTCATGCAGCTTTCCCCTGCGCGTCCAAATTCAACTCCGTTGACATCGTGAAAGCGAGCGGCAGATGAGTCGCTGCAACCACGATGCCGCCGGTTGCAAGATGTGCATTTACGGCATCGACAAGCAGAGCAACGGATGCGGTATCGAGTGAGACAGTAGGCTCGTCGAGCAACCAGATCGGCCGCGGCGTCGCGACAAGACGGGCAAGCGCAAGCCTGCGCTTCTGGCCCGCTGAGAGATATGCGGCTGGAATGTCCGCTAGTTCAGCAAGCGCGAATTTCTTCAGCCCAACTTGCGCACGTGACGCATCCAAGCCACCAAGGTAGCCGGCGTAGAATGCAGCATTCTCCATCACGGTGAGGTGTGGTTTGTTGCCGTCAAGATGGCCGACGAAGTGACAAAGCTCACCGAGCTCCTGCTCATCGTCGAGCCCATCCGCCCGCAATTCACCCGTGAATGGCTTGAGAAAACCCGCCACACTTCGCAGGAGCGTCGTTTTGCCCGAGCCGTTAGCGCCGGTTAGCAATAGGGCCTGCCCAGCGCCGAGCTGAAAGGACAAACCATTGATTATGGTTCGGCCGCCGCGCTTCAAGACTAGATTTTCAGCAACGAGCTGCACAGCTCTTCATCATCCGCGTGGCAATTGGTGCTAGCGAAACCAGGGACAAATTCAGCAAAATAGAGATTGGCAAGCTTGCTGGCCCCAAGGCGCGCGCGCCTATATAAGGGACACGCTTCCATTGACGCCAGCGCAAATGAGCGCCCGCTGCTACAGGGTGCAAGGTGGGCTGGGGCAACTGATCTGCAATGAATCACGCCGCTGCAACATATACTGACGAGGAGGACGGACATTGAGCGAGAAGCCTTCGGTCTCGCTGGACAGCTTCAAGTGCCGTAAGTCGCTTCAGGCCGGTGACAGGACCTATTTCTACTATTCACTACCGGCAGCGGAGCAGAATGGCCTAGCGGGCATCTCGAAGCTGCCATTTTCGATGAAAGTCTTGCTTGAGAACCTACTCCGGCACGAGGACGGCACCTCTGTCACCAAAGAGGACATAGAAGCGATCGCCGCCTGGCTCAATGAGAAGGGCAAATCAAGCAAGGAGATCAGCTTTCGCCCCGCGCGCGTTTTGATGCAGGACTTTACCGGCGTGCCTGCGGTTGTCGACCTGGCTGCCATGCGCGATGGCATGCTCGCGCTCAATGGCGATCCGCAAAAGATCAACCCCCTCGTCCCCGTCGACCTTGTGATCGATCATTCAGTCATCGTCGATGAATTTGGGACGCCGTTAGCCTTCGAGCACAATGTCGAACATGAGTATGAACGCAATTTCGAGCGCTACAACTTCCTGAAATGGGGTCAGTCTGCATTTGATAATTTCCGCGTCGTGCCTCCCGGCACCGGAATTTGTCACCAAGTCAACCTGGAGTTCCTGTCGCAGACCGTTTGGACCAAGACGTTGCCGGACGGCACACATGTTGCCTATCCCGACACACTTGTTGGTACCGACAGCCACACGACGATGGTGAACGGGCTCTCGGTCCTCGGTTGGGGCATCGGCGGCATCGAGGCTGAAGCCGCGATGCTTGGGCAGCCGCTATCCATGCTCATTCCCGAAGTCATCGGCTTCAAGCTCACAGGAAAACTCAACGAAGGCGTGACGGCGACGGATCTCGTTCTGACCGTCACCCAGATGCTGCGAAAGAAGGGCGTGGTTGGCAAATTCGTCGAGTTCTTTGGACCCGGCCTCAACACAATGCCGCTCGCGGACCGCGCGACCATCGCCAACATGGCACCTGAATACGGCGCGACCTGCGGCTTCTTTCCCATAGACACAGAAACGCTGAGCTACCTCACCATGTCCGGCCGCGAGCCTCACCGCATCGCGCTTGTCGAAGCGTATGCGAAGGCTCAGGGGCTCTGGAGCACGGCGGATGCGGTTGATCCTATCTTTACCGACACGCTTGAGCTTGATCTCGGCAGTGTCGTTCCCTCGCTTGCGGGGCCCAAACGGCCTGAAGGCCGGATTTCGCTTGGCGACGTCGCGGAAGGATTCACTAAGGCGCTCGAAAGCGAATATGGAAAGTCCGGTGAGGACGACAAACGCGTCAAAATCGAGGGCCGTGACTTCGAACTTGGCCACGGCGATGTCCTGATCGCTGCAATTACGAGCTGCACAAACACATCGAACCCCAGCGTGCTGATCGCCGCCGGTCTGATGGCGCGCAATGCCCTCGGAAAGGGGCTGCATCAAAAACCGTGGGTCAAGACGTCTCTGGCTCCGGGGTCGCAAGTCGTCTCAGCGTATCTCGAGAATGCCGGTCTGCAGGAATACCTCGACAAGCTCGGTTTCAATCTCGTCGGCTTCGGTTGCACGACCTGCATCGGGAACTCGGGCCCGCTTGCACCTGAAATCTCAGCGGCCGTCAACGAGAGCGGCCTCATCGGAGCATCAGTTCTCTCCGGAAACCGCAACTTTGAAGGTCGCGTCAGCCCCGATGTGCACGCCAACTATCTTGCGTCACCGCCACTTGTTGTGGCCTACGCACTGGCCGGCACTGTGCGCAAGGATCTGACCAAAGAACCACTTGGGACAGGCGCGGACGGCCAGCCCGTATATCTGAAGGAGATCTGGCCGTCGTCCCAGGAAATCCAGAAGTTCATCGCCGAGAACATAACCAAAGAGCTCTTCATGGAGCGCTATGCCGATGTCTTCAACGGTGATGCGAACTGGCGTGCGATTGATGCAGTCGAGGGGCAGACCTACCGGTGGGATATCGAATCCACCTACGTGCGCAACCCGCCTTACTTCGAGGGCATGAGCAAGACACCATCGCCCATCACCGACATCGAAGACGCGCGCATCCTGGCTCTGTTCGGCGACAAGATCACGACCGACCACATTTCTCCGGCAGGCGCGATCAAGCCCAACTCCCCGGCCGGGGAGTATCTGATGGGCAACGGCGTCGTGATTGCTGATTTCAACCAGTACGGCACGCGGCGTGGAAACCACGAAGTCATGATGCGCGGCACGTTTGCCAACATCCGCATCAAGAATCACATGGCCAAAGATGAGGCGGGCAAGGTTCGAGAGGGCGGCTACACCGTGCATCACCCCTCTGGGGAGACGATGTCCATCTACGATGCCGCTATGCGCCACCAGGCCGACGAAGTGCCGCTCATTGTCTTTGCGGGCGTGGAATACGGCAACGGCTCATCGCGCGATTGGGCTGCAAAGGGAACCAAGCTCCTGGGCGTGAAGGCCGTGATTGCGCAATCTTTTGAGCGCATCCATCGATCAAACCTCGTCGGTATGGGCATTCTGCCACTCGTCTTCGAGGAAGGTACAAGCTGGCAGTCGCTTGGCCTCAAAGGTGACGAAACTGTAACGATTCGCGGCTTGACGAACATTGCGCCGCGCCAGACGCTGACAGCCGAGGTTACTTTCGCGGATGGCACCAAGAAGTCAGTTCCACTTCTGTGCCGGATCGATACGCTCGACGAGCTCAAGTATTTCGAGAACGGAGGTATCCTGCATTACGTGCTGCGCAATCTGGCCGCCGCCTGAAACGGGCCGCAGCGGGAGCAACTAGCTTCGGTTCGGGTGAGAGACTCAAACTTTTGTGACTCGCCTTGAAGCGCCCATGGCCGACAACTAATCTATTGGTACTAAGAAAGATGTAGGCTTTCGGCGCATGCGGTTGGTTCCCCTTTTCGCCCTGACATTGGCACTCATGGTGCCAGCCGTTCCTGCAATCCCGCAGCAGGCCGACGAGAGCACCCCGTTCCCGCCGCCGAAGACCGTTCTCGAACTTTATACGAGTCAGGGCTGCGATACCTGCCCGCCCGCCGACGCGATCTTGAAGAAGTATTCAGAGCGCGAAGATGTCATCGCTCTCACGATCCCTGTCGACATTTGGGACTATTTGGGTTGGAAGGACACGCTTGCTTCTGAGAAGAACAGCGAGCGCCAGAAAGCCTATGCAAAGACGCGCGGCGACGGTGCAATCTACACGCCCCAGGTCGTCGTCAACGGCATGATTCACGTGAGTGGCAGCAACGCACGGGCGATCGAGAAAGCCATTATCACGACGAACGCGGTCCTGAAGCCGATCCGCGTGCCGATACGGTTCTGGCATCGCCGGAACACGATCCACATCGAGGCGGGGGCCGCACCGGCAGGCACTGACCTTCAGTCCGCAACTATTTGGCTTGCCGTCGTGCAGAAGAAGGCCGAGGTGCCGATTGAACGGGGGGATAACAAGGGCAAAACCCTGACATATACAAATGTCGTACGCGAGATGACCCCTGTTGGCATGTGGAACGGCAAGGCCATGAATCTTCAGCTCGCGCGCAACGCAATCATGCGCCCCGACACGCAAGCCAGCGTTGTCCTCCTGCAGGAGGGTCGGGCCGGGCCCATTCTGGGTGCCGCTTGGACAGGTCTCTGGTAGGCCAAGGCCAATCCAAGATTCAGTTCGCGAAGCCGCGCTTTTTCAAAAGCCCGGACACATCTGGTGCCCGCCCGCGAAACGAAATGTAAGCGGAGAGCGGATCGCGAGAATTGCCACCCGAGTAGATGAACGTTTTCAGTTTGGCCGCTGTCGATGCGTCGAACACGTTGCCGGTCTTTTCGAATGCAGCGAAGGCGTCTGCATCCATCACCTCAGACCACAGGTAGCTGTAATAGCCGGCCGCATATCCACCCATGATGTGCAGGAAGTGCGGAATGCGATGGCGCATGACAATTTCGCGCGGCATGCCGAGCCGCTGCAACGTCGCTCGCTCGAACGTACTGACATTGAGACCGCGCGTATCACTCAATGAGTGCAGCTCAATATCGACATAGGCCGACGCCGTAAATTCGACTGTCGTGAAGCCCTGGTTGAAGTTACGCGCCTTCTTGATCTTTTTGAGCAGCTCTTGCGGCATTGGCTTGCCGGTCTTGTAGTGGACCGCAAACTTTTGAAGAACCTCCGGCTGCATGAGCCAGTGCTCATATAGCTGTGAGGGCAGCTCTACGAAATCTCGTGCAACGCTGGTGCCCGAGATCGAGGGATACGTCACATCAGACAACAGGCCGTGCAGACCATGGCCGAACTCGTGGAACAGCGTGCGCGCGTCGTCCAGCGACAAGAGCGTGGCCTCGTTTTCACCACCGCGCGCAAAATTCATGACATTGACGATGATCGGCCGGGTCTCTTTCGGAATTTTCGACTGCGAGCGAAAGCGGCTCATCCAAGCTCCTGAGCGCTTGGAGGGGCGGGAAAAATAATCACCTAAGAACAGCCCCACATGCGCGCCGCGCTTGTCGGTGACCTCCCAGACCCGGACATCCTCATGGTATGCCCGGATATCCAGACGCTCCTTGAAGCGCAGTCCAAAGAGGCGGCCCGCGGTGTCGAATGCTGCGGCAATGACATTGTCGAGCTGAAAATACGGGCGGGTGGCCGCCTCATCGAGATCGAAACGCGCCTTGCGTTCCTTTTCGGTTAAGTAGCGCCAATCCCAGGCCGCGATCTCGTAGTTACCGCCTTCGGCCCGCGCACGCTGAGCAAGCGCATCGCGTTCCTTTGCGGCAGTGGCAATCGCTGCCGGCCACACAGCGTCGAGCAAATCGCGAACCGCGCCGGGCGACTTCGCCATGGTGTCATCAAGGCTGTAGTCGGCATATGTCTCAAAGCCCAAGAGCTTCGCGAGTTCCGTTCGCAGCGCGATGACTTCGGCGACAATTGCGCTGTTGTCCGACTTTCCGCCCATCTCACCGCGGCGCACCCAGGCGTTGAAGGCCTCCTCACGGAGATCACGCCGTGCCGAAAACTGTAAGAACGGCTCAACGCTCGAACGCGAAAGCGTGACGACGTGCTTGCCCTCAAGGCCTTCGTCGGCAGCCGCCCTAGCGGCCGCGGCCCGAACGGACGGCGGGAGGCCTTCCAGGTCCTTTTCGTCCTCAAGAACCAAGCGCCAGGATTGCTCGTCCTTGAGCACGTTTTGCGCAAACTGGGTTGAAAGCGAAGCCAGTCGCTCGTTGATTTGCGCAACTCGAGCTTTGGCTGACCGGCCGAGCTTTGCGCCCGCCCGCACAAACCACATATGCTGGAGTTCAAGAACGCGGCGCTGCTCGTCCGTCAATTGAAGACTGTCGCGGCGCCGATAGAGGTACTCGACGCGACCGAAGAGCTTGGCGTTCAAGAGGATGCGTGTGTAGTGGGACGCGATTTGCGGTGCGATCTTGCGCTCGGCGCGCTGCAATTTTTCGTTGGTGTCAGCGCCGGCAAGATTGAAAAAGACCGCACTCACCTTGCCCAGTATACGGCCGCTGCGTTCCAGTGCCGCGATCGTGTTGGCAAAGGTCGGCCGCGAGGCTTGCCGGGCAATTTGGGCAATCTCCTCACGGTGACGCGCGAGGCCCGCTTCAAATGCCGGCCCAAAATGCTGAGCCTCAATTCGGTGGAACGGCGGCAATCCGAACGGCCCTGCCCACCTCACAAGTAATGGGTTGGTACGGGAAGTCTTGCCCCGGCCGGATGCTGTCACTGTTCGCTTCGTTGCGGTCTTGGTGGGAGTCGAACGTTTGCGGGAAGAGCGCTTCGTCACAGAGATACTGTTGCCTCCTGAGCCGGGTCACCTCCCAATTGATATCTCATCAACCGCTGCACTCCAGCCATTCGATGCAGGGTGCGGCAATAAGATAAGGGCCGGCGTGAGGCCGGCCCTTTTACCCGCTAGGGCATGAGACTTATGGGGAGGTTGCCAACAGGGCCCAATCCCTTTGAGCTGCCCCGGGGGGCTGGGGGGCTGGTAATCCGGAACTGCTCATCGGAGACCGGACCTTGAAGGCAACGATGCAAGACTCGCAGTCGTTTGGGGCAGCTCGTTGGCCGAGACAGGTCGGGAATTTGGCCATGTCGAGGAATTTCAGTGCTGGGCGGCCGCTCAAGTTCCGAAAACTGCCACTCGGCCGGCCATCATCGCCACCTTGCTCTTGAAATTTCGACGACTCAGGGCGATCATAATAAAACTGTGACAGGGAGGCGCCATTGAGCGAATCCGATCCGATAGCATTCAGCCCGCGACGCGCGGGCGGCTCTCGCGGGACATTTCCCAATGGGAGCCCTGGGGCACAAGCTCAACTGGTCACAACTTTCAGCCGACACGAACTGGGTGCGATACTCGACGTTTATGGCCGCAAGGTCGCAGCGGGCGAGTGGCGTGACTACGCAATCAACCTGGAACGCGACAAGGCGATCTTCTGCATCTTTCGCCGTGCCAGCGAATTTCCACTTTATCGAATCGTGAAGTGTCCGAAGCTCGCCCGCAAACAAGGCGCCTATAGCGTTGTGGCGCCAGCGGGTCTCATCCTAAAGCGCGGGCAAAATCTCCAACACGTGCTCCGCGTTCTCGACGATCGCGTCCGCCTCGTCGCCCTCTAGAAAGCGCTCAGCAGATAAGCAAAGAGCCCCGTCTAGCGGGGCTCTTCGTTCGTTCAGACCTGGCCTCGTGCTGCTAGTTGCGGTTACCGAAAAGCTGCAGCAAAAACAGGAACATATTGATGAAGTCGAGGTAGAGGCTCAGCGCCCCCATAATGGCGCTCTTGGCCACCATCGCCGCGTCGTGGCGAACCATCAGGTAGCCGTCCTTGATCCGCTGGGTGTCGTACGCGGTGAGGCCTGCAAACACCAAAACGCCGATAGCGGAGATCGCGAAGGCCAGCGCACCTGACTGCAGGAAGATGTTGACCACGGCAGCCAGGATGATCCCGATCACACCCATGATCAGGAATGAGCCCCAACCCGAAAGGTCACGCTTCGTCGTGTAGCCCCAGAGACTGAGGCCGGCGAAGGCACCCGCCGTGACGAAGAAGATCTGTGTGATCGATTGTCCAGTGAAGACGAGGAAGATCGAAGACAGCGACAAGCCCATCACAGCGGCAAACAGCCAAAATGCGATCTGGGCGGCGCCAACGCTCATCTTCTGAACCCGGAACGATAAGAACAGAACGAAGGCGAGAGGGGCCAGCATCACGACCCAGCGCAGCGGTGAGGTGTAGAGCGTCTGCCCAAGCGGCGTCAGGGCACCATCTTGAACAGCCATCGAATAGGTGAGGTAGGCCACGACGCCGGTCAGCGCTACGCCAGCCGCCATGTAGTTGTAGACGCCAAGCATGTAGGAGCGCAGACCCTCATCGATCGCGGCGCCCGCACGCGCCCCGGTTCCTGTTTGCGCATACCTTTTGTCGAGCTGAGCCATGAGTATATCCCTTGTTGGTTCGGCCAAATTTGCCAAATCACGTTCTAAATATGCGTGTACCCTGTTTCCGTTTCAAGGCGCAAGACGCACGCTATCCGGTGTTCAGAGGGTGAAAAAAGCCCAAAGCTCCGGCCTCGTAGCCCCCTTTTACTCCGATCGCAAATATGGGACCGCAGGTGCCCGAAGCACCGCCCAGGTCCCAACCCCGCCGAACACTAGCACAAGCGCCGTGGAAAGACCGAGCGCGAGCGCGACAGCAACCGGCGAGAAACTAAAGGATATTTTCATCACCTGGGTGACGGTGATCCAAGCGGCGAAAGATCCGAGAACGACGGCAAAGACGGCCGTGACACAAGCCAGAAGGAGATACTCCGCAACGTGCGAGAGAAGGATCCGCCGGCGGGTCGCACCCAGCGTTTTGAGGATAACTGCTTCTAGAATTCTCCGCCGCTGAGCTGTAGCCAACGCGCCAGCAAGCACGAGTGCGCCGGCAACAAGCGTGATGCTGCCCGCAATTCGGATTGCAACCATCACCTTGGTGAAAATCGAATTGACGGCATCGAGCACGTCCTTGACGCGGATTGCCGTGACGGCCGGATACGTCCGCCCCAGATCGCGGATCGCATCCGCCTCGGTCGCAAGAGACGTTCCTGATGGAAGCGAAATCGTCGCCAGCAGATTGTGCGGCGCTCCCTTGAGCGTGTTGGGTGAGAAGACCATTACGAAATTGATGGCGAGGCTTTCCCACTTCACTTCGCGCAAATTGTCGATGCGCGCGGTGAGGTTGCGGCCGAGAACGTTGACCGTAACCGTATCGCCGATCGCCAGGCCCAGCTTTTCAGCGAGGTTTGCCTCGAACGACACAAGCGACTCGCCCGAATAGTCTTTGGGCCACCACTCACCGGCAACGAGCTTCGAGCCTTCGGGCACCGTTTCAGAATAAGAAAGCCCCCTGTCGCCGTTGAGCACCCATTGGGCCTCTGGTGGCGCCTTGATCTTCTCGACAGGCGTGCCGTTAAGGCGGACCAATCGACCGCGCAGCATCGGCGCCTCCTCAAGAACGGCACCTGGAATGTCACGTTGAATGAGTGCGGTCAGCGGGATGAAGTCCGCCTTGGGAATGTCCAGCACAAAGTAGTCCGGCGAACGCGTCGGCAAGCTCTCGCGCAGCTCCCCGACGAGGGAAGCATCGGCGAGCGCGACTGCAACCAGCAGCGATAGTCCCGCGCCAAGCGAGAGGACAACCGAACGGGTTAGACCACCAGGCGCTCCGAGGTTCGCGATGGCAAGCGCAAGCTCCGGTACGCGAGGCCTGGGCACACGGCGTGCTGCCCACGTAACGGCCGTGCCCAGCCCCAAGAACAAAGCAAAGACTCCAACGAGTCCCAAGCAGAAATAAAGCGCGATGCTTTTGGAATCGGACGTAAAGAGCGCGAACGCGATCAGCGCACTGGCAACCGCCAATGTCGCCGCGATCACCCAAGGACGGGGCAAAGTGCGCTCGGTGGAAACTTCATCGCGGAAGAGAACGCTGGCGCTCACGCGTTCGACCCTACCAAGCGGCCAGAGCGCAAAGAGGACCGCGACGGCGAAACCGTAAACCGAGGCCGAAAGGATGGTCATTCCCGAGATCGTCGTTTCGGCAGGAAAGGGAAGCTCTGCCCCGAAGATACGGAACAGAAGCAGCGGAATGCCCGCACCAAAGACAAGACCTACTACGATCCCGATCACGGCCACGAGTATGATCTGGGACAGGAAAATGCCGAGCACCATGCGGCTCGTTGCGCCAAGGCTTTTCATCGTCGCGATGACCTTGCGGCGCTTTTCGATGAAGGTGGCCACCGCATTGGCAACACCAACGCCGCCGACGAGCAGTGCCGTGAGACCGATGAGAGTCAGAAACTGGCGCAAACGCTCAAGAGTTTGACTGATCTGAGGCGATGGATCGCGACGGTCGCGTATCGTGAAGCCTGCTTCTTGCAGTTTCGACTCGATTCGCTTGCGGGCATTGAGCAAGGATTCATCATCAGCGGGAACGTCGTCTGGGAACTCCAAGGCGTAGCGCCAACGGATCAACGTCCCTGGCTTGACGAGACCGGTTTTTTCCAAAGCCTCCTGCGAGAGGAGAATCCTTGGTCCATAGGTCAGCCGATCCATGATGCCGTCAGGTTCCGACTTGATTGTTCCGCTGACCTCGATCTCGATGTCGCCAATACGCAGTGGCTCCCCAACCTTGACGGCGAGGCGCTTCAGCAGAATGGGGTCGGCAACGACGCCGGTTCGCAAGGCCTCCTGGAGCGGTCTGCCGTTCCCAAGCTCAACCTTTCCAACGAGCGGATAATTTTGGTCGACTGCCTTGAGTTCCGCCAACGCCTGGTCGGCACCGTCGGCGCGCCGCGCCATCGTGCGCATCGTCGACGTTTCACTCAAACGTCCGAAGCTCGACAGGGTATCGCGCTCGGCGCCTTGCGAGCGCACGTGCATGCGCGAAAGCGTGACGTCGCCTCCGAGGATGGCTTCGCCTTGCCGCTCAAAGCCTGCGCGCAATGCATCTGTTACGGCGCCGATTCCGGTTATCACCGCCACGCCAAGAGCCACGCACGCAATAAAGACGCGGAAACCCGAAAAGCTGCGGAACAATTCACGCGAGGCAATAGGAAGCACGCGGGGCAACCGCCAGTCCTGCGCCCGTTCGACAGTTGGCAGCGCTTCGGTCGTCACGAGGCGAGCGCCTCCTCTGCACTTTCGATTTCGCCGTCCGCCATGTGAATCGTTCGCCCGCAGTCGGCCGCAATGCGCGCATCATGAGTCACGAGAATGAGAGTGGTCTCGCGCCGACGCTGAAGACCGAACAGGAGATCGACGATGTGCTTGCCGGTCTTGCCATCAAGATTTCCGGTCGGCTCGTCGGCAAGAATCAACCTTGGCTTCCGGCTCATAGCGCGCGCGATCGCGACGCGTTGCTGCTCGCCGCCGGAAAGCTGCGCGGGGAAATGATCCATGCGATGATCAAGGCCGACCTCGTCCAATAGCTCGCGCGCCGTCGCGAACGCGTCGGGGGCGCCCGCGAACTCAAGCGGCAGGGCGACGTTCTCCAAGGCAGTCATCGTCGGGACGAGATGAAACGACTGGAAGATGATCCCGATCTCAGCGCCGCGTATGAGGGCAAGGCTATCTTCATCGAGTGCGGTCAGATCATGCCCGGCCACGCGAACTTTGCCGCGCGTTGCACGCTCCAGTCCGGCGATGACCATCAGCAGCGACGTCTTGCCCGAGCCGGATGGACCGACAATGGCCATACCTTCGCCTTCTGCAACGCTAAGGGTGACGTCGCGCAAGATCTCGACGGGGCCGGCCCTGCTGGTCAGGGTCAGCTGGATGTCCTCCAAGGCGACGATCGGCTGGGACACGTGCTTTGAGGCTCCTTTGCTTGCAGCGACCCCGAATTTGTCTCACGGTACGCGCGTGCTTACGTCACTGTAAGGTCTTGGACGATCGTTGGGACGGAAACATGATGACGATGAGAACGAGAGGCAATCGGCGCGGCTTTGGTCAAGTGGTGGCTCTTTTGGCCCTCGTCAACGTGATGGCGATCATTGCCGCTGTGCCCCTTACCTCAGCTGAGCCCTCCAAACCGCTTCGAATCGTCGCCTTTGGCGACAGCCTGACGGCCGGTTACGGGCTCCGGCCAAAGCACGCGTTTCCCGCGCAATTGCAGCGCGTGCTCAAAAAGCGGGGCCACAATGTCGTCGTGATCAACGCCGGCGTCTCCGGCGATACGACCGCCGGCGGGCTTGAACGTCTCGCCTGGGCCGTGCCCGACGGCACTGACGCGGTCATTCTGGAGCTGGGCGCCAATGATGCGTTGCGCGGCGTCGACCCCAAGGTTACGCGTGCCAACCTGGAAAAGATCATCGCTGGTCTCAAGAAACAGGGCATGCCCATTCTGCTGGCAGGCATGCGTTCGCCGGCCAATTGGGGCGACACTTACGCTGAAGATTTCGACGCCATCTTTCCAGATCTCGCACGCGAGCACGGTCTCGTGTTCTATCCGTTCTTTCTTGATGGCGTAATTCTCAATCCCAAGCTCAATCTCGATGATGGCATGCACCCGACGTCTAAGGGCGTGGCCGAAATCGTGAAGCGGATCCTGCCGGCGACCGAAGAGCTAATCGAGCGCGCGTCCTCGCAACGCGCGTCGGCCTCCAAGAGTTGAGGGCCTGCACGCATGCCCCGTCTTTTCACAGGCATCGAGATTCCAATCGAGCAGCGCGAGGAGTTGGCGCGGCTGCGCCGGCCAGCGCCGGGCTTGAGGTGGCTCGAAACCGAGAACCTTCATATGACGCTGCGCTTTGCCGGCGATATAGACACCGCGCGTGCCACGGAGTTTGCCGATCGCCTGGCCGACATCGACATCAATGCATTTGTGGTACGGTTATCGGGACTTGGCGTTTTCGGCGGAAAGGATCCCCGATCGCTTTGGGTTGGTGTCGAAGCGGGTCCCGAGCTTGAAGCACTTGGGCGCGCCAACGAGCGCGCGGCCCGGGCTGCCGGTTTGCCTTCGGAAAGCCGCGCATTCAAACCGCATGTCACGATCGCCCGACTCAGATATGCGAGGCCTGACACTGTTGCGCATCTCTTGGGGCGAATCGGCGCCTTTCGCTCAACGCCATTCTTCGTGTCCCGCTTCGTTTTGTTTTCCTCGCGGCCCAAAACCGGAGGCGGACCCTACGTCGTCGAAGAAGCCTTCACGTTGAAAGGCGGTGAATTTGCCGACTACCATGAGGCCGAAGGCCACTGGTGATTTTCGTGCAATGGCGGCGGGTTGCGCAGCGGACCGGTAGGTTGCTGCATATCACATCGTGAGTACCACTTTTCCGACGGCCTCACGCCGATCGAGAACGCTGATTGCCTCGCGAATGCGGTCGAGCGGGAACGTCGCATGAATGCGAGGCTTCAGACGCCTTTCGGCGACCCAATCGAGCACCTTGGTCATGTTAGCGCGATGACCCACTGGATCGCGTTTCACGGATTCGCCCCAGAACACGCCAATGGCGGCGGCACCCTTCACGAGGAACAGATTCAGCGGGATTTTGGGAATGTCACCGGACGCAAATCCCACGACCAGAAAACGGCCTTGCCAGGCTGTTGCACGCAATGCGGCCTCTGACGCGTCGCCGCCAACGCAGTCGTAGACTACATCGACGCCCTTGCCTTCCGTCATCTCCCTCAGCGCCGACTTGAGATCGCGTTCTGAATAGTTCAAAAGCTCGTCTGCGCCATGGGCTCGGCAGACATCGAGCTTTTCGGCAGACGATGCGACCGCAATGACACGCGCATCCAATAGCTTGGCAATTTCAATCGCAGCAAGGCCAGCACCACCCGCCGCACCGAGCACCGCCACGGTTTCGCCTGCTCGAAGTTGACCTCGATCCTTGAGCCCGTGAATCGCCGTCCCGTATGTGACGCTCAAGCCAGCAGCAACCTCGGCGCTGACGCCTGTTGGAATTGGAACGAGCGATTCAGCAAATACGACGACTTTCTCGCGCGCACCGCCCCAACCGAGATACGCCATGACACGATCTCCGACTGCGACACCTGAGACTTCCGGTCCAACCGCCTCCACAAGGCCGGCGATTTCTGCCGCCGGAGAGAAGGGCAGATCGGGTTTTGCTTGATACTTCCCGCGCGTAACGAGCGTATCGAAGAAGTTGAGTGCAGCTGCTTCGACCGCCACGAGTGCCTGGCCAGAACCGGGCACTGGCACCGGCAACTCCTCAATGGCGACCCCATCTGGACCATCGAGACTCTTGCAAAGCGCTGCTTTCATGTAAAAACCTCCGCAGCCCATTGCCGCGACATGTCAAGTTTTCGGCAGCTCTTCGACCATGGGCTGCCAATTGGGGCAAGCGCTAATCGGCCAAATTGCAATTGAGACACTCGATGTCACGGACGCCTCTTCCACAATGGCCGCCTTCACCACGCGGATATTTCGCCATCGGGGCGGAGCGCATGTCCAAAGCGCTGAATCTCGGCAACCTGATGAGATCGGCACACGGTTTCGGCGCGAGCTTCACATTCACGATCGGCGCGACGTACCAGGCCCTCGAAGCGCGCGCAGATACATCGAAGGGCCAATTGCATCTGCCCCACTACAATTGGCCATCTGTGGATGAAATGGACCTGCCAACCGGTTGCCGACTCGTTGGGGTAGAACTGCTAGATGACGCTATCGATCTCCCCAGCTTCCGCCATCCCCTGAGGGCCGCCTACATTCTGGGGCCCGAGCAAGGCTCACTTTCCGACGCCCTTGTGGCACGCTGTGACCATGTCGTCAGAATCCCGACGCGCTTTTGCGTCAATGTGGCAATGGCTGGCGCAATCGTGATGTATGATCGCATAAGGAGCATGGCCCGATTCGCCGACCGGCCGCTTCGGGAGGGCGGTCCACAAACAAATCAACAGGTTACTCCACACAAAGGTGAGTAATCCACGTCGGGAGGATGACAGGCCCGATCCTTGTTGCCTATGGTGACCGTAAACGAATCTACACAGCCGGGGACCAAAATGACCAAGACCCGCAATATTCTCATCGCAGCCACCACGTTGATTGCAGGCCTGCTCGTTTCGGCCGATGCAATGGCACAGAAGGTAAAGCTCGTTCAGCGCAGTGGGGCGTGGAGCCTCTTTGCCGACACGGCCACACCAAAGCAGGTCTGCTTCGTCAGCTCTCAACCGACGGCTGTTGAGCCTCTCGGCGCGAATCGCGGTTCCATCTACTTCTATGTTTCGGCTTGGCCTAAGGACGGCATCAAAGTGGAGCCGAGCGTGAAGCTTGGTTACCCGATCAAGCCTGAAAGCGAAGTCACTGTGACGATTGGCACAGACGTGTTTAAGCTCTTCCCAAAAGATCAGCGCGCCTTCGTTGCCGACCCGACTGAAGAACTCAAGTTGATTGAGGCCCTCAAGAAGGGTGCGAATGCTGTGGTGCAGGCAACGTCCGAAAAAGGAACCAGCACGACGGACACGTACTCACTTTCTGGATCGACCAAGGCGCTTGAGCTCTTGGCCAGCACGTGTTCCTGAGCCGTCATTCATTTTCATTCGGATTACTGCGCTTGCGCAGCTGCACGTAAAGTGCACCTTCGCCGCCATGACGCTGTGCGGCTGTCGTATAGCTCACGACAATGGTTCGCAGGTCCGGTTCATTGAGCCACCGCGGGACATTCCTTTTCAGGATTCCGGGCTCGCTCGAGACATAGAGGCCGCCTTCGGCTTCAGTCGTTCTTGCGCGTGATGTGCTGCCCTTACCCGTTATCACAAGCACCCAACGACGGTTTTTCGTATGTGCGCCTAGAAGAAATCGGCGCAAGGCGGCGTGCGCCTTGCTCTGTCTCATGCCGTGCAGGTCGATCCGTCCTTCGATGGCAATTCGGCCCGTTCCAATCTTGCGGGCTCTACGGCGATCAAGTTCCGACAGGGGTGGTGGCGCCCTTGGACTCGTTGTTGCGATTGCATGGCTCTGTGGCGAACGCGGCTGAGTCTTTGGAACGGCGACCTTCGCCACTGGCTTCGGCCGTCGCGAGGCTCGATCGACCGCTGGCTCATGTGAGCTATGAACGTAGCCCTTCTTCTTTTTGATGGGTTTCAGGTCACGCGCCGTGTGATCCCAAAGTGCGCGTTCTTCCTCTGACAGGTCTTTATCTGCGCCGCCGCGTTCGTTCAGCGCTGAGCCTTTTCGATCTTTTTCCATGGCAGCAGTGAGCCAGTTCGCGCAGAGGTTTCAGTCAGAAGCCGGCAGAAGCACAAAAAAGCTGCCCGCATTTTTTGTGACGCCGGCCAGCTCTCCGGCCTGCTTGCCTGAGCCGAAGTAGATGTCGCCGCGTTCCGGTCCCTTGATCGCAGATCCAACATCCTGCGCAATCATAAGACGGTGGAATCCACCCGTCTCGGTGGCATGCTTCAGAGACGGCGCATCGACGTAAATCGGTGTGCCAAGCGCATGGTACGATGTGTCGACCGCGAGGCTGCGGCCAGGCGTCAATGGGACGGACATTGCCCCAACGGGTCCTTCAGCATCCTTACCCTCAAGCTCCCTGAAGAAAATAAATGATGCATTCTTCCACATGACGTCGCGGCCGCGTTTTGGATCCGTCCGGAGCCACTCGGCCAATTTCTGAAGCGACATGGTCTCGGCGCCAAGCTCGCCCTTGTCGATCAAATACCGGCCAATCGACGAATACGGATGACCATTTTTACCGTCATAACCGATGCGGATCGTCGTGCCGTCCGTCAGCTTGATGCGACCGGAACCCTGGATGTGCATGAAGAACGTGTCGACGGGATCAGCGAGGTAGAGCAGCTCCAGTCCCTGGTCAGCGAGCGCACCCTTTTCGATTTCGGCTCTGGTCGGATAGGGCACAACGCCCTTGTCGGTCTTGCGCATGTGTGTGTAGCGCTCGCCCTTGGCCCCGCGCTCTGTCTCGGCCACGACATTCACCAAATCCGGGGGGCGCCGGTAGATTGGTATTTGGAAACGATCTGTGCGCTCGCGCGATCCCTCAAGTGCGGGCTCGTAGTATCCGGTAAGTAAACCCTCGCCCGCCCTGTGGACGACTTCGTGTGGCGTAAAGTGCGTTTCGAAAAATGTTTTGGCGGCTGCCTGGTCCGGCTGCTCGTTGGCAAGGGCCATTGCCGCCTTGCAAACATCTTTGAACTTGGCAGCCTTTTGAGCTTTTTCGTCCGATCCTTCGGCAGCCTCCAACAACGTCTCGCAGGATCGCCAGAACGTCTTGAGAGCTGCAAGATGGTCATCGCTCTCCCAGTTCGGCAAATTGGAGAAAGCAGTCGCCTGCAGCGTGATGCGCGGCATTGCAGAGTCTGAATTGGAATCGTCGCCGACTGGGGCGCCAAGCGGAGCTACCATGGTGATCGGCAAGAAAGCCGCGACAACAAGAAGTGCTGTTGTCCCGCGGCATGCCATGAGATTGCCCCTCTGTCACTCATCTCCCGATCGCGCCGCTTTGGGCCGCCGCTCCTAGTTAGGCGGGTGACTGCGTCGCAATGAGGCGCCAGTTCGGATTGGCGCGGGCCCGTTCGGAGGAGATATCGCGGCTGAAGGTCCAGATGTCGGTAACTTCCTTGATACGCTGAGAATCGCCAGAGATGATGGCACCGGCTTTGTCACGCGTTGCGGAAATGAGCTGGCTCACGAAGCGAATAGTGATATTCGCTATACCATTCTTCAACTCGGAATCGAGGACGTCGGCCTTCTTGATTCCGACGAAGCTTTGATCCACCTGCTCGTTGCGGCTTTCGCGATCCGAGATAGCCTGCGCGAAACCCTCATAGACCTCCCGGCTCAGCAGATCCTTCAGCATCTTGCGATTGCCTTCCGCGAACGCAGACACGATCATCTCGTAGGCTTGGCGAGCACCGCGAACGAATGCATCTGGATCGAAGCTCGCATCGAGCTTTGCAATCTCCAAGAGTCCGGGCCGAGCGTGTGCTTCGGCTCCCTTGAATGCTTTGATGCGCTCTTCTGCGTCCACGACATCGATAGCCTCGTTCTCGGCCCCGGCCGCGTCGTCGCGATCACGGCGGGGCATTGCCACGACATTGTCTCCTTGCGCCGCGGCCGCACTCTGCTCCTGCCGTTCCGCACGGAAGCGCTCAAGACGTGCTTCTTCGTCGCCCGTCCGGCGCCCAAGGACACTCCTCAATTTCAAGATCACAACAACCGCAACGATGAGCGAAATGAGGGTGAAGAGATCAATCTTCTCCATATGCGGAATGCCTTCCTGGCGGTCGTCGGCGTGACTGGATACGAAACTTATATATGATCGCGCTGCAAGCGCGCTCCAAGGGTCTATTCCGGTATCCGGCCCCGAACGCGATTGTTCGTCGTGGGCTCAAGGTAACCGTGCTCTTTAAAGTAGGGCACAAACGCCCCAAAGCCAACCCGATTGACCCCAAGCACGTGGTTCAGAGCCGCTTATATTGAGCATTCCAAGAGGCGAGACACGTTAATGCTGTCCTCAATCCGCGTGGCCATGGTCCTGGTCTTCGTCGCCTTTCCCCTGGTCGAGATTGCCGTCTTAATCAAGGTCGGGCAGGTTCTCGGAGTCTGGCCGACGATTACGCTCCTGATTGCCGCAGCGATTCTGGGATTCTTCGTCATACGCGAGCAAGGCCTTTCTATGGTCTCGCGCGCTATCGCCGCCATGAACGCGGGCAAAGCCCCGATTGGGCCCGTACTCGATAGCTACGTGCAGATATTGGCGGGGATGTTGCTGATCATTCCTGGGCTGGTGACGGACCTTGTTGGCCTGATCCTTCTTGTTCCGCCGGTCCGCAGGGCCACGATCCGATGGGGCCTTTCGCGCATGTTCGGGGGCATGAGGGACCCCGACCGGTCACAAAAGACCAAAAACGGGGACACGATTGTCATTGAGGGAACCTACGAGCGGCTTGACGACGATCCAGACAAGCCCCAACGCGACATTTGAGCAGGCAGTCCCTTCTGGGTTGGCCATTGTGATAGGCGCGTGTTAGCCAGCTCACACACGCGCAAAAACCCATAGGACCTTCAGCATGGCCACAGAGGACAAGCCCACCAATGGCGGTTCAGACGGTGGAAGTTCGGATTCGCCGCCTCCGGTTCAAGTACAGATCGCCGGCCAGTACCTGAAGGACCTTTCGTTCGAAAACCCCAACATCGGCAAGCTTATTAAGGAACCAGGGGATAATCCGAACCTGAACCTCACCATCAATGTGAACGCCCAGGCGATGGGTCCCGATATTTACGAAAGCGCGATCGACTTCAACGCTCAGGCCAGCAACAAAAACGGGGTCATTTACGAGTTGGAGCTCGTTTATGCGGGTCTGTTCAAGGTCAGGAACATCCCGGGGCAGGCGCTCGAGCCGTTCCTGCTGATCAACTGTCCCTCGATTCTATTCCCGTTCTTGCGGCGGATCGTGGCCGATATCTCGCGCGAAGGCGGATTTCCGCCGCTGCTGCTCGATCCGTTCGACTTTGCGGGCCTCTACGTTCAACGGCAGAAGGAACTCGCTGCCAAGAATGAGAAAGATCAGACGACAAACTAGTCGTCACGTGTGCCGCTACGACTTCTCTCTGTCCGGCACGCCCTTCGTATCCTGCAGATAGCGCCGCCAAAGCGCATCTGCGCCCAGCGTTTCCACGAAAGCCAAGTGGAGTGCCTCGCATTCGGGGGTCAGCCGGCCAGCCAGCGGTTTGGGTCGCGGTCGTGCTTTACGCACGCGGGACAGACCACCCTGGGTGCCGTTTGTCGTTTCCGCCTCGGCCGAAAGCCCGAGTGCGGCTTGACGCGCACCCAGCAACTCCACGTAGACCTCAGCGAGCAATAAAGAGTCCACGAGCGCGCCGTGTTTGGTGCGCTTGGAATTGTCGATCCCATAACGCTTGCACAGCGCATCGAGATTGTTGGGGCCAGCCGGGTGCCGGCGGCGCGCGAGTTGCAACGTGCAGATCACGCGGTCCATGGCAATCGACGATGAGGAGACTCGGCCGAGTTCAGCATTCAAGAAGCCGATGTCGAAACTCGCGTTGTGAATGACGAGCACATCGGAACCGATGAACGCGAGGAACTCTTCCGCGATGTGGGAGAACAGCGGTTTGTCTAGCAGAAACTCCGTCGACAAACCGTGGACGGCGACGGCTTCGGCCGGAACATCACGCTCCGGATTGACGAAGCGATGAAACTCGCGGCCCGTCGGGATGCGGTTCAGCAGCTCGATGCAGCCGACTTCGATCAGCCGGTCGCCGCCTTTCGGGTCAAGTCCGGTCGTCTCAGTGTCGAGGACGATTTCGCGCATGCCACGACTTGTTCAAAAGATTCGCCGCACACTCAAGCCCAAAATTTCTCAAAGGCGGTGCCCACGCGGGCCTCCAACTCCGCTAAGATCGCATCGAACCGGGCGCGGCTGGCCTCAATAGGGCCGCTCGTATCCACGACGAAATCAGCACGCGCACGCTTCTCTGCATCGGACATCTGGTGGGCGAGCAGGGTTTCCAGCTTCTGGGGTGTCATGTCTGGCCGGCCGATCAATCGATCGTGCTGCACTTCGGCGGGGGCACTCACGACGACTGTCGCATCAACCATGGCGTCGGCACCGGTCTCAAATAGCAAGGGTATATCGAGGACCACGATTGGCGCGCCGGCGGCCGTCTGTTCTTGCAAAAACGCCCGCTCGGACACGCGCACGAGCGGGTGCACGATGGCCTCTAACTCCGCAAACCGCTCTGGCTGAGACGTCAGAACTTCTGACAACCGGTTTCGATCCACGCCCGATGCTGAGGTCGTCCCAGGAAATGCCTTCTCGATGAGCGGCACGGCCTCGGCGGCGTAAAGCCTGTGCACCTCGGCGTCGGCATCGAACACCGGAATCCCGCGTGAGCGCAAGTACGCGGCGGCGGTCGATTTGCCCATGCCGAGTGACCCCGTTAGTCCGATGATCACCATCACCGGCCCTCGATGTCTGCGATGATGAGGTCTCTCAATTCGTTGGTCACGACCGGAGTATGGCCAAACCACTTTTCGAAGCCCGGCACCGCTTGATGAAGCAGCATGCCCAAACCATCGACGGTGCGTAGACCACGCTGGCGCGCCTGCGCGAGGAAGTCCGTTTCAAGAGGCACGTAGACGATGTCGGCGACAACGCAGTCCTTGTCGAACGCGGTGAAATCAATTCCGAGCGTGCCCTCGCGGTTCATGCCAATGGCCGTCGTATTGACAAGCACGGCTGCATCACGCGATTGGGCGTTTCGATCCTCCCAATCGAAAACCGTGACACGCGGACCAAACGTTTGCGCGAGCGCTTCGGCGCGAGTCCGTGTGCGATTGAAGACCCGGACCTCTTTCGCGCCCGCCTCGATGAAACCGTAGACAATGGCGTAGGCGGCACCGCCCGCACCCAGGATCGACACAGGCGCGTTACGCGCATCCCACCCTGGCGCCTGCGCGTTCAAATTCGTCATAAACCCATACGTATCGGTGTTTGCGGCAACGAGCCGTCCGTCCTGCAACCAGAGTGTGTTTGCTGCCGATACGGCCGTGGCCGAGGGCTGCCTCTCGTCGGCGGCCGCAAACGCGGCAGCCTTATGCGGCAGGGTCACGTTGCAGCCCACATAACCGTCGGCTGCGAGCGAGCGCAGAAAATGCGCCACTTCCTCGGGCCTGACGGCTTCCTTGGTGTACGTGCCCTCAATGCCGTAGGTCTTCAGCCAATAGCCGTGCACGAGTGGAGAGCGGGAATGCTCCACGGGCCAGCCTATGACACAGGCGCGCTTCATTTGAGAACCAGTCCCCGGGCACGCAGAGAGTCCAGCACCGGCATGAGCGGCAATCCTAAGACAGTGAAGTAGTCTCCCTCGATCTGATCGAATAACTGAACGCCGAAGCCTTCCAGCTCATAGGCGCCGACGCACTGGCAAATGCGATCACCGGCGCGCACCAAATAGTCGGCGAGAAAGGCTTCCGAAAAGTCGCGCATCTTCAAGCGCGCTGTCGCGACGTGCGACCAAACAGTTTTGCCGTCCTCCGCAAAGGCGACAGCCGAGTGTAGCTCATGCGTTCGCCCCCGTAGCTTGAGAAGCGATTCGCGCGCGGCAGCTTCATCCTTTGGCTTGGACAATAGCTCCGTTCCAACGGCAAGGACTTGATCGGCGCCGATGACGAGTGCTTCTGCATGCTGCCGGCTGACCTCTTCGGCCTTGGCGTTTGCGAGGGCTTCGGCAACACGCGCCGGAGGCACATCTGTATCTTCTGCAAGTAATGCTTTGCGAACCGCAGGCTCATCGAGGTCGGCTGGATCGACTGTGAATGAAACGCCTGCCGCCGCAAGCATTTCGCGGCGCGCCCGGCTGGCCGACGCCAGAACTATTTGGCGCGGATTACCGGTCGGTGACATTTTGGACCTCGGACTTCTGTGCTTGCCGGTCGTGCAAGAGTTTGAGGATCGTCGCGGCCGATTCTTCCACTGAGCGACGCGTGACATCGATCACGGGCCAGTTATGCCGGGCACAAATTCGCCGTGAATAGGCGATTTCCGCGGAAATACGATCGCGGTCAACGTAGTCGTCGAGATCGCGGTCGGCGAGTAGCATCGCGCGATTGCGACGAATTTCGGCAATGCGATCAGGGCTTGCCACCAAACAGACTACGAAAGCGGTGTGTGGTTTCGACAGCGACTCGGGCAACGCAATCGAAGGTACCAACGGCATGTTCGCCGTCTTGTAGCCGCGCTGAGCAAGATAGATGCTTGTCGGCGTCTTTGAGGTTCGCGAGATCCCAAGAACAATGATATCGGCCTCGTTGAGATCTTCGGGCAGATGTCCGTCATCATGCGCCATTGAGAAGTTGAGGGCATCGATACGACGGAAGTAGTCAGCGTCTAGCACATGCTGACCGGCAACCGTCGGCGTCTGCGGCGCGCCAAGATAACCTTCAAAGAGTTGCATGATGGGCTTTAGTACGGCCAAGCACGGCACGTTGAGTTCACGACATCGACGCTCTATCTCTTCAGTCAGGTCTTTATTGACGATCGTATAAAGGACGATGCCGGGCGTTTGCTCGATTTCCTGCAGGACGCGCTTTAACTGTCGTGTCGAGCGTACCAGCGGATGCACGTGCTCGATGGGCCGCACATTCGAGTATTGCACAGACGCCGCTTTCGAGATCGTCGTCAGCGTCTCGCCTGTTGAATCCGACACGAGATGTAAGTGAAAGAAGCCCGGCAATCCGTTTGTCATTCCGAGGGTATCCATGCCGGACAGCCTGTTGAAAAGCAGCCCGGTTATCCAGAGGCCGGATACAACCTTGCGGATGTCTCCCCGAGCGGTGTTCGCTCATCCCCTGGTCTGTTCACATTCGACGCGGCTGGGAAGGCCGTTCGCCAGGATTGGCTCTCCCTAGGGATTAGAGCTTTGTCGGGCTCATCTCCCATGCCTGTCAACAGTCCATCCCGATTGGTTGCAGGGTCACGCAGTTCTCTAACCCGTTGACGGTGACTGCCTTTGTCCCGCCTAGTAGCTTTTCACGCCCCGCATGCCACATCTGGCATGCTCGCATATGGACTGTTTGCACGACGGGGAAACAGATAGGACAACATCGGTATCCCCGAAATCCAACGTCCTAAGAACAACAACAACAAGAGTCAGAAAGATTTCTATCTTGATTCAAGATACCAATACCGGTGACGGCTTGCAGTCATCTCAAGCTTTCGGTAACCACCGTCGCTTCCTCGCACCATTTCAGGGGCGTTCTGTCCAACCTCCGCCAATTTGGCTGATGCGCCAAGCTGGGCGCTACCTTCCCGAGTATCGCGAGGTTCGGAAGTCTGCGGGGAGCTTTCTTGATCTGTGTTACACGCCCGCACTGGCTGCCGAGGTTACGCTTCAGCCGATCCGCCGCTTCGGTTTCGATGCGGCAATCTTGTTTTCAGATATCCTCGTCGTGCCCGATGCGCTTGGCCAATCTGTGCGATTCGAGGAGGGCGAAGGACCGATCCTCGAACCTATTCGGTGTGCGAGCGACCTTGCGAAACTGGACCTTGCGGGGACCGAGAAAATATTTTCGCGGGTCTACGACACCGTTTCGCGGGTTCGCCAGGACCTGCCGAAGCAGGCCGTTCTCATCGGTTTTTGCGGGGCGCCTTGGACCGTTGCCACCTACGTGGTTGGCGGGCGTGGTTCGGCCGATCAGGCGGACGCCCGGACGTGGGCCTATCTGGATGCTGCGGGATTTGGTGAGCTCATAGAGCTGCTCACCGAGGCCTCGATCAGCTATCTGGATGGTCAGGTGCGCGCCGGCGCTGAAGTGCTGCAGATCTTCGATAGTTGGGCCGGGAGCTTGCCTGATAGCGAGTTCGAAAAATGGGTAATTTCGCCGACAACCCGAATCGTGACAGAGCTGAAGGCACGGCATCCGCACGTACCGATCATCGGCTTTCCGCGGGGGGCGGCCTCGAATGCTGGGCGGTACATCGAGGCGACTGGTGTGGACGGGTTGGGGTGCGACACGGCGATGTCACTGGTGCAGATGGGGGAGATGGCTGAGCATGGCGTGGTCGTACAAGGCAACCTCGATCCGCTTGTACTCGTGGCAGGCGGAGAGCCTTTAGAGCGGCGTACGCGGCAGATTCTCACGGCGATGCGCGGCAAGCCGTTTATTTTCAATTTAGGACACGGCATCGTTCCGCAAACGCCAGTCGAGAACGTCGAGCGGCTTGTCGCTCTTGTGCGTACTGAAGGCACCTAGCGTCATGCTTTGGCTCAAGGCCTTTCACATAATGGCTGTGATCGCCTGGATGGCCGGTCTGTTCTATCTGCCTCGACTTTTCGTCTATCACGCAGATGCCAAGCCTGATTCCGAGCTTTCCGAGACCTTCAAGACGATGGAGCGGAGGCTGCTGCGGGCGATCATGACCCCGGCCATGGTCGCGGTCTGGATTTCGGGCGCGTGGCTTGCCTGGTGGATGGGCGTGTATACGGAGCTTTGGCTCCAAGCCAAGGTTGTGCTGGTCGTGCTGCTGACGGGGTACCACCATTTCTTGGCGGGCTGGCGCAAAGCCTTCGCCGAGGATCAAAACCGGCACGCAGCCAAATTCTTCCGGGTGATCAACGAGGTCCCGACCTTGTTATTGGTGGCCATCGTGCTCTTAGTGGTCCTCAAGCCATTCTGATCCGGATTTTTGTCAGTGTGGCTTTTCCAATGCGCGTTCGTCTGGTATACAGCGGTTATTCCAAATCGACTCGGAGCCGCTCAGGCCTGAGTGTTGGTCGCTAAGCCCAACTATCCCAGGGTGACGCCGACCGCGCCCCGTGGCGCTCAGCCGCGACCTAACCCTTCCCACCCTTTGGCCCGGCAAACTGACTTCCCGCCCAATCCGCCGAGGCCTCCCGGAGCGTTCCATGAAGGAAATGAAGCTCGAAGACCTGAAGCTCAAGTCACCGACTGAGCTTTTGAGCTTTGCCGAAGAAAACGGCGTCGAGAATGCAAGCACCATGCGCAAGCAGGAGCTCATGTTTGCGACGCTCAAACAGCTTGCGGCAAAAGAAATAGACATTACAGGCACTGGCGTCGTCGAGGTGCTGCAGGACGGCTTCGGCTTTCTGCGCTCACCCGAAGCCAATTACCTGCCGGGCCCCGACGACATCTACGTTTCACCGTCGCAAATCCGGCGTTTCGCGCTGCGATCAGGTGATACAGTCGAAGGTGAGATTCGCAGCCCCAAAGACGGCGAGCGTTACTTTGCGCTTCTGAAGGTCAACAAGATCAATTTCGAAGACCCGGAAGCGACGAAGCACAAGATTCACTTCGACAACCTCACACCACTCTATCCAACGGAGTGGGTGAAGCTGGAAATCGAAGACCCCACGATCAAGGATTTTTCGGCGCGCGTCATCGACATTGTCGCGCCGATGGGCAAAGGGCAGCGCGCGCTGATCGTATCGCCGCCGCGCACTGGTAAGACGGTGCTGCTGCAGAATATCGCGCACTCGATCACCGCCAATCATCCCGAGTGCTACCTCATCGTGTTGCTGATCGATGAGCGGCCCGAAGAGGTGACAGACATGCAGCGCTCGGTGAAGGGCGAGGTCATATCCTCGACATTCGACGAGCCGCCTTCCCGGCACGTACAAGTGTCTGAAATGGTTATTGAAAAGGCGAAACGCCTCGTCGAGCACAAGCGCGACGTGGTGATCCTGCTCGACTCGATTACGAGACTCGGCCGCGCCTACAACACCGTTGTGCCGTCATCGGGAAAGGTGCTGACGGGTGGTGTCGACTCGAATGCCCTGCAGCGGCCGAAGCGCTTCTTCGGTGCTGCGCGCAACATCGAGGAGGGCGGTTCGCTGACCATTATCGCGACGGCCCTAATCGATACGGGCAGCCGTATGGACGAGGTGATCTTCGAAGAGTTCAAGGGCACCGGCAATGCCGAGATCATTCTCGATCGCAAAGTATCGGACAAGCGCGTGTTTCCGGCGATCGACGTTGCCCGCTCCGGAACGCGCAAGGAAGACCTGCTGGTTCCGAAGGATCAGCTCAAGAAGGTCTATGTCCTACGCCGTATCCTCAACCCGATGGGCACGATGGATGCCATCGAGTTTTTGATCGACAAGCTAAAGTCGACCAAGAGCAATGGCGATTTCTTCGAGTCCATGAACAACTAAAACGAAAGGGCTGCTCACCGAGCAGCCCTTTTCGCATATGGCATCCTTGCCGGAGATTTACTCCGCCGCGTCGACGATGCGGCGTGCTTCCTGTGCTGGCGTCAACGGCTTTTCCTTCCGGGCCTGATAGCGCTCAGGTTCACCCTCACCCGGCTTGTAGATGAAGGGGAAGAGAAGCTGCTCCAGGTAGGACTTGGGGAAGTGCGGCACCTCGTCGATCCCCATGTCGTGAGCGTGAATTTCGCGCGATGGCTCGGCTTGGAACGTGCCAAATACGCGGTCCCAGAGCGTAAAAAACAGGCCGAAGTTGCAGTCACCTTCCTTGCCCCAGTTGACGTGGTGCAGGTGGTGAATGCGGCCGATCGAGAGCTGATTGCGAAACGGGCCGAGCACGTACGCGACGTTCGAGTGCTGCACGATGAGCTGCAGTGAGACGGAGAAGCCGAGCAAGACAGCAACGTCGACCGGCATACCGAGGATCACGAGCGGGGCCGTGGCAACGAGCATGTCCAAGACTTGATGCAGCGGGTGGCGCACAAGGCCGTTGAAACCGTAAAGGCGGCCCACGCCGTGATGGACCGCATGAAGCCGCCACAAAAATGCAAAGCGGTGGCTCAACATGTGCACGACCATGAAGGCGAAGTCTGCGATTACGACTGCCATGATCCACTGCACAACCAGGGGCCATTCGGTCGGCCAGATCCCTTGGAACGGAAAGAGCCAGACGATCAACGGAATGAGAAGCACCCCGTTCACGTTTGAAATCTCGTAGGCGACGATGTGGAGGAGGTTTGCGTTGTCGTCTTCGTGCGGGTCGTTCCATTCTTCGTACCAAGGCGCAATGCGCTCGGCGGCGAATGCGCTCGCGAAGGCAATCACAAGAATAGGAAGGAGCCACGCGTAGCTATAACCTTGAGACACGACCCAAAAGGCGGCGCCGTTCAGCCCCAACATCATGAAGGGCGCGTAGCCGTAGCGGACGAGCCCATTTAGTGATTGCATTGCGGGTCTCCGATGGAGGTGTTGGCTGATCCGAGCATGGGCCCTTCGCGAGGCTGTCGACGAAGACGTCGATTCTAGCTGCGGTTAGAGGGGCCCCGTGTTGCAAATACGGCAAATAGTGCGCCAAAGCAAAGACTCATGCTGTTTGCAGTTATCACCGTTTTCTTTGTTGTTTCAAGGTGTTGTGTAATTCTGCTGCCTCCGATTGTGGTGGCGAGCACTGCGGTCCAAGACAAGCATATGTGACCGAGTGCTGGTTTACTGGAGTCTTGTCGGCAAGAGCTGGAAGTTGCGGTTTGTCTTCAGTATCCAAGCCATAAAGGAGGGCGCCCGGCAAAGAAAGAGTTCTGATCACTTCTATAAGTTCTTGCCCACCTTGAAGATTTTTTCCTGCGACGATGACCTGTTGTGGCGCGATCATGTCGATTGAAGATGCTAACATGCCGGTATGAGCGACAATGTTTCTGGTCAAACTGCTGCCAAATGCCGCAAGAATGGCCTGCGCACGCTCCGTGTAGCGACTTTCTCCGGTGAGGCTGCCGAGCGCGATCAGGTTCGAAATCATGATCGCGTTTGCATTGGGCGTGGCGTCATCCGAGCCGGGACGTAGACGGACAATAACGTCATCGGTGTCTTCGGCGCTCGTCGCGTAGCCGCCAAGATCGTCCATCCAGTAATGGCGATCGAGAACATCGGTCCATGCGATCGCCTGGTCGATGTGGCGCTGGTCGATCGTTGACTCGTGAAGTCGGAGCGCCCCCCAAATCATGTTGGCATAATCGCTCGCAGTCGCCGGTGCATGAGCGCGGCCCTGCCGATAGGAATGCAGCAGGCGTCCGTTCTCAACCATCTGGGTCGCAACGAATTCGAAGGCCCGCTCGGCAAGTTTGAGCCAGCCTGGTTGATCGAAAATGAAACTGGCACGCGCGATCGCCGCGATCATCAGCCCGTTCCAGTCGGCAAGCACCTTGTCGTCCCAGCCCGGTCGTACGCGTTTGGCGCGCGTCTCAAGAAGCTTGGATCGCAATCCGGCAAGGCGTGCTTCGTGCTCTTCAGACCCCAACTCAAGCAACGACAAGCGATTGAGAATGTTGTGGGCTTCCCAGTTGCCGCTGACGGTCACATCGTAGGCTTTTGCAAAAAACCGGCCGTCTTCCTCGCCCAGAGTTGCGATGATCTCGTCCAAGGTCCAGACGTAAAACTTGCCTTCCACACCCTCGGAATCGGCATCGAGAGAGGCGGCAAAGCCGCCGCCGTCTGCAATCATCTCGCGCTCGAGCCAGCCGACAGTTTCCGCAACGCGAGCCTTGTAGAGAGGCGAAGCCGTCCCCCGGTGGACCTCGGTCAGCAGGTCGACGAGGAGCGCATTGTCGTAGAGCATCTTTTCGAAGTGAGGGACGAGCCACACTTCATCGACTGAGTAACGCGCAAAGCCGCCGCCAAGGTGATCGTAGATCCCGCCTTGGCAGATGTTGTTAAGCGTGGTCACGACGGCGGACTTGGCGGGTTCGACGTCATAGCGGATCGCGCCGCGCCACAACATCCAGAAGAAGCTCCACTGCGGGAACTTCGGAGCGCCCTTGATACCACCGCTGACGAGATCAACGGCGGCAACCATCTTGCGCGTGAGGTCCTCCAGCAATGCGTCGTCGATTGCAATGTCAGCAGTCGCCGCTTCCTTCGGCTTCAAAGCTTCCGTCAGAGCGAGCCCGCTGCGCGCAATCTTTTCCGGTTCATCTTGGTAGACCTGGGCGACCTGGCGCAGAACATCGCGAAAGGCCGGCCGACCGTAGAGTGGATCTTTGGGAAAGTACGTCCCGCCCCAAAACGGACGCGCCTCGCTATCGAGGAACATCGTCATCGGCCAGCCGCCCTGTGCGCCGAGGGCATGGAGTGTGCCCATATAGATTGCGTCGATGTCTGGCCGCTCTTCGCGATCGACCTTGATGTTCACGAAGAGCTCGTTCATCAGAGCGGCGGTGTCTTCGTCCTCGAAGCTTTCGTGCGCCATGACGTGACACCAGTGGCAGGCCGCGTACCCCACTGAAAGTAAGATCGGCTTGTTGGCCCGCTTGGCCTTCGCCAGCGCTTCGGGTCCCCACGGCCACCAGTCGACGGGATTGTTCTTGTGCTGCAGCAAATAGGGGCTCGTCTCGTGCGCGAGGCGATTTTCAGTCATTGAGGGCTCCAAAGCGTCGAGGGCGGCTTGTGCGGCGCTTTCAGCTATGAGTACTGCATTCCATGCCCCAGAGGTCCACGATCTTTGCACTTTCGAGCGCGCCCGGCCGGGCCGGCGTCGCCGTCGTCCGTGTGTCGGGACCACAAGCCGGCGCGGTGATTGATGCGCTGGCGCCGCCGCGGCCCCAGGAACGCGTTGCGGCGCTGAAGTGTGTTCGCGCTCCGGAAACGGGAGAACTTCTCGATCAGGCGCTCGTACTTTGGTTCGCCGGGCCGCGAACGGAAACTGGTGAAGACATCGCGGAATTCCACCTTCATGGCGGGCCGGCGATCGTGCGAGGCCTCCTGGCTGCGATAGAATCAATGCCGGGATGCCGGCTGGCCGAACCGGGCGAGTTCGCGCGCCGCGCCTTCGAGAACGGCAAGATGGATCTGGCCGAGGTCGAAGGACTGGCCGACCTGATCGAAGCGGAGACGGAGGCGCAACGTCGCCAGGCCGTTCGGCAGATGGGCGGCGCTCTGTCTGACCTTTATGAAAGTTGGCGAGCTGAGCTCATTGAGGCGTGCGCCCTTGTCGAGGCCGGGATCGATTTCAGTGATGAAGCCGATGTTGTGCAAGACGTGCTTGATCGGGCGTCCGCGAAAGTCACGCGTTTGCGTGACGCCATCGTTGCGCACGCCGACGATGGGCATCGCGGCGAGATCTTACGCGAAGGGTTCCGTGTGGTGCTGGCCGGCGCGCCGAATGTGGGCAAGTCGAGCTTGCTAAATGCGCTTGCCCGGCGCGAGGCGGCGATCGTCTCCGAGGAGGCTGGAACAACGCGCGACGTAATTGAGGTGCGGCTCGACCTGGAGGGGCTTCCGATCATCGTTTCGGATACGGCCGGAATCCGCGAGGCGGAAGGTGCGGTCGAGAGCGAAGGCATCCGGCGGACGTTTGAGCAGGCCCGGGAGGCCGACCTTGTCATTTGGCTGACGGATGCAACGGTGCCCGAAACATCGCCGCCGCCAGACCTCGTCGCGCTCGGGGACGGGCTGTTGCGGGTCCAGAACAAGATCGATCTCTTGCCCGAGAGGGGCGTTCCGTCGGCGGCTGCGATCGCCATTTCAGCCAAGGACGGAACCGGGATCGATGAGCTGACGCGAAATTTAGCCGAGGCGGCAAAGGCGCGGATCGGCACCTCCGAGATGCCGGCCATCACGCGGGCGCGGTACCGGGCGCACTTGAAGGCTTGCGTTCAGGCCCTGGATGCGTTCTTGGGATTGCCTTCAGAGCAGGCCGAGCTGCGGGCTGAGGATCTGCGCCAGGCGGCACAGGCGTTGGGGCGGATCACAGGCCGGGTGGACGTGGAGGACGTTTTGGACCAGATCTTCGGCCGGTTCTGCATCGGGAAATGACCCGGCCGACGTTTCACGTGAAACCATTCGTTAATCCGATTAAGGGGCTTTGACCTCGGGAAGCCATGCCGAGTAGGTTGGCGCCGCCGCAGGCCGGCGGATTAGAGATTCGAAAAAGATGACCGAGAAGACCTTCGATGTGATCGTTGTGGGCGGTGGCCATGCCGGGTGCGAAGCCGCGGCGGCTGCCGCACGCATGGGCGCGCGCACCGCGCTGGTGACGCATCGGTTCGATACGATCGGCGAGATGTCCTGCAATCCGGCCATCGGCGGACTGGGCAAGGGCCATCTCGTGCGGGAGATCGATGCCCTGGACGGCCTCATGGGCCGGGTCGCCGATGCGGCCGGGATCCAGTTCCGGCTGCTCAACCGTTCGAAGGGCCCGGCTGTGCAGGGCCCGCGGGCGCAGGCCGATCGGGCGCTCTACAAGGCCGCTATGCAGCGGGCTATAAGTTCGACCGACAACCTGGAGGTTGTCGAGGGGGGCGTTGAGGACCTGATCGTGGAGGGCGGCAGGGTCGCCGGCGTTGTGACCGGAGATGGGCGCCGCTTCGCTGCGGTTGCCGTCGTTCTCACGACCGGTACGTTCCTCAACGGGCTGATCCACCTGGGAGGGCAGAAGATCCCAGCGGGCCGGTCGGGCGAGGGCCCAGCTTTGAAGCTCTCCGAGCGGTTGTATGGGTTAGGGCTACAACTCGGGCGCCTCAAGACCGGCACGCCGCCTCGGTTGCTGGCGTCTTCGATCGATTGGGATTCTCTTGAGATGCAGCCGGCGGATGACCCGCCTGTGCCGTTCTCGTTTCTGACGGAGAAGATCACCACGCCTCAGATCGCGTGCGGGATCACGCGCACAACGGATGAGACGCATACGATCATTCGCGAGAACCTGCAGCGCTCGGCAATGTATTCTGGTCAGATTGAAAGCACCGGGCCGCGCTACTGTCCCTCGATCGAGGACAAGGTCGTGCGGTTTGCCGACCGCACCAACCACCAGGTGTTTCTCGAGCCGGAGGGCCTCGACTGCGACACCGTTTATCCGAACGGCGTCTCCACCTCGCTTCCGGCCGATGTGCAGCTCGCCTTTATCCAGACCATGCCGGGGCTAGAGAAGGCGGTCATCAAGCGGCCCGGGTATGCGATCGAATATGATTATGTCGATCCGCGCGAGCTCACCGCCGGCCTGCAAGTGAAGCGGTTGGCCGGCCTCTACCTGGCGGGACAAATTAACGGCACGACAGGCTATGAGGAGGCTGGGGCCCAGGGGCTCGCAGCCGGGATCAACGCGGCGCTTGATGCCAGCGGGTCCGATGAGGCGTTCGTCGTGTCACGGGCGGATGGCTATCTCGGCGTGATGATCGACGATCTTGTGAGCCGCGGGGTTTCCGAGCCCTATCGGATGTTTACGTCCCGTGCGGAGTACCGCCTGCGGCTGCGTGCCGATAATGCCGACCAGCGTCTGACGCCGCTGGGGACCCGTTTGGGTTGTGTCAGCACCGCGCGGCGGCACGCGTATGAAGCCAAGGCGAAGGCACTTAGGGAAGCGACCAGTCTGTTGCGCTCATTGTCGATGACGCCAACGGAAGCGGGCCGCCAGGGCATTGAGATCAACAGGGACGGACGCCGGCGGAACGCCTTTGAGCTGCTCGCCCAGCCCAATGTCGATCTTGATCGTCTGGCCGAGATTTGGCCGGAGATTGGAAAAATCGAAAGAGCCATTGCAGAGCAGGTGGCGGTCGACGCACGTTATGCCTCCTACATCCGCCGCCAAGAGTTGGACGTGGAATCGCTGCGGAAAGATGAGGCGTTGCGCATTCCCTTTGAATTCGACTTCGACACGCTGCCAGGGCTATCGACCGAAGTGCGCCAGAAGCTTGCACGCCATCGTCCCGAAACGCTTGCACAGGCTGGGCGTATCGATGGAATCACGCCGGCGGCGTTGCTTCTCGTTTTGGCGCGATTGAAGTCTACGCCCGCCAAAAAGTCGGCGTGATGAAAAAGCCGCGCGCGACGGGGATTGCCGGGCCGAAAGATTTTCAACAGCACTTCGACGTTTCACGTGAAACGCTCGAGTGCCTTTCGACCTACGAATCTCTGCTCAAGCTTTGGCAGAAAACAATCAATCTCGTTTCGCCGAATACTCTCGACGACATCTGGGGGCGCCATTTTGCCGACTCTGCGCAGCTTCTGGAGTTGGCGCCAGAAGACGCAAAGCGTTGGCTGGATCTCGGGTCGGGCGCGGGTTTTCCAGGAATGGTTCTAGCGATCCTGCTCGCCGAACGCGGTGATGCCCGGGTGAGCCTGATCGAAAGCGACACGCGCAAGGCCGCTTTCCTCGCCGAGGTCGCCCGCAAGACCGGCGTGGCTGTGGACATCCATGCCGGGCGAATCGAATTGTCAGCGACTCAAGCTAAGGTTGGCGTGATTGACGTCGTGACGGCGCGCGCATTGGCACCCATGCCTCGCCTGCTTTTGTTGGCGGCCCCTTATTTCTCCGACGATACGGCGGGGCTGTTTCTGAAGGGGCGTGAAGCGATGGCGGAAATCAGGGAAGCGCGCCAAAGTTGGGACTTCTCGGCCGAGCAACATCCAAGTTTGACAGACAAGGATGGCCGAATCACCGTAATTCGCGCGTTGAAGGCCAAAACGGAGGGCTGAACCGTGACGGGCGCGATGGGAACGGCGGGGCCGCGCGTGCTGGCCATCGCCAATCAAAAGGGCGGTGTCGGCAAGACGACGACCGCGATTAATCTTGGTACGGCGCTGGCGGCAGTCGGCGAGCGCGTGCTGGTGCTTGATCTCGATCCGCAAGGGAATGCGTCGACGGGATTGGGCATCGATATCGACGGCCGGCAAAAGACGTCGTTTGATGTGCTGACCGGATCGGCCACCATGATGGAGGTAACGCTGCCGACGGCGGTGCCGGGGCTGCATGTCGTTCCCGCGAATTCTGACCTGGTTGGCATCGATACGACATTGGGTTCGGACCAGAGCCGGGCGTTCAAGCTGCGTGATGCTTTGAGCGCGCTCGCCGCGCATCAAGCGACGGTGCCGCCGGAGGAAGCCATCGCCTACGTGCTGATCGATTGTCCGCCGTCGCTCAACCTTCTGACTCTCAACGCAATGACGGCAGCACATGCGATGCTTGTGCCGGTGCAGTGCGAGTTTTTCGCACTCGAAGGTATCTCGCAGCTCAAAGCAACAATCGATCAGATCCGCGCAACGCTCAATCCGGGTTTGGAGATCCAAGGCGTGGTGCTGACGATGCACGATGCGCGCACGACGCTGTCAAAGGAAGTTGCCGAGAACGTGCGCGCCTTCTTCGGTGCGAAGGTCTACGAGACAATCATCCCGCGCAATACGCGCGTGGCGGAGGCGCCCTCGCACGGCAAGCCCATCCTGCTTTACGATTACGATTGCGCGGGAAGCCAAGCCTACATCAAGCTCGCTACCGAAATCATCGAGCGCGAACGTCAGTTCAAGGCTGCGTAGGCACGAAACAGAAAGGCAAGACAAAGCAATGACCGCACCGCTGCCAAAGAGCCGCTTGGGACGCGGGCTCGCTTCGCTGATCGGAGAGCCT
The DNA here is from genome assembly GCA_964620915.1 of uncultured Hyphomicrobium sp. Classification (GTDB taxonomy): domain Bacteria; phylum Pseudomonadota; class Alphaproteobacteria; order Rhizobiales; family Hyphomicrobiaceae; genus Hyphomicrobium_A. The sequence continues at coordinate 72,553 of CAZUKP010000003.1, forward strand.
GCTGCTGGCCGCGCGCCGTTGCCGCCGCAGGGTGAGCAGCGCATGGTTGCGACAGCTGATCTTCGCCCAGGGCGTTTCAATCCACGCAAGGATTTCCGCGACGACGAACTCGCCGAACTTTCCGAATCGATCCGCAGCAAGGGTTTGGTTCAGCCGATCATCGCGCGGCCAATGTCAGGCGGCGGCTATGAGATCGTTGCGGGTGAGCGGCGCTGGCGCGCGGCGCAAAAAGCCGGGCTGCATAGCGTTCCAGTCATTGCGCGGGAATTGTCCGACCGTGAGGTCCTCGAACTCGCGATCATCGAGAACGTGCAGCGCTCCGATCTCAATGCGATCGAAGAGGCGGCCGGTTATCGCGAGCTGATCGACCAGTTCGATTACAGCCAGGAGCAGCTTTCTGAAATCATCGGCAAGAGCCGTAGTCATGTTGCCAACACGCTGCGTCTGCTGAAGTTGCCCGACAGCGTGCAGGCGCTGTTGCAGGAGGGAAAGCTGACGGCCGGTCATGCGCGTGCTCTTATAGGGCGCGATGATGCTGAGACGCTTGCGCGCCATATCATCGAATCCGATCTCAACGTGAGAGAGGTCGAAGCGCTCGTGCAGGATGGCGGCAGTTCCGTCGGCAAGGCGGGGACGACCAGGCAGCCTAAGGAGAAGGACTCCGATACGCGCGCGTTCGAACGAGAGCTGTCAGGTGTGCTGGGCCTCAAGGTGGAGGTCAGGCCGGGCTCAGGTGAGAGCGGTCATCTCATAATCAAGTACGGCAATTTCGATCAGCTCGATTATATACGCATGCGCCTGTCGGGGAACGTGGACGGCTAAACTTGAGGGCCGTTTGGCGCGGCCGGGCCGGCTCGAGGCATTGCCAAAGCTTGACGGGGCGGGTCCGTTGCTGCATGTGCCGGGCCCAACACTGATTTTGGCTCGGCCCGGGATTGGTCATGAGTACCGATGTGCTGGCACAACTCGCCGCAACAATCCACGAACGGCGCAGCGCAACTGCTGAGAAATCGCACACGCGCAAGCTGCTCGATGGGGGCCCGGAACGCTGCGCCAAGAAATTGGGCGAGGAGGCGGTCGAAACGGTGATCGCCGGCGTCGCCGAAAGCGACGACAAGCTCGCGGCGGAAGCTGCTGATCTCCTTTATCATTTGCTGGTGCTGTTGGAGTGCCGCGGCGTGGCGCTCGAAGACGTCATGCGTGTTCTGGAAGCGCGCGTTGGCACGTCGGGAATCGAAGAAAAGGCCAAGCGGGTTCCGCAGTGATAGAGTGCGGCAAGGTTGGATCAAGTGGCGTTCAGTCGGCGATGACTCACCCAATCGACATACCTTTTTCCCCCTACCGCGTATTTTCGCGTGAGGAATGGGCGCGCCTGCGTGCCGACACACCCATGACGCTGAAGGAAAGCGAGCTTGAGCAGCTTTCCGGCATCATCGAAGAGCTGTCGGTCGATGAGGTCGAAAAGATCTACCTGCCGATGTCGCGCCTGCTCAACTTGTATGTCGCAGCCGCGCAGAAACTGCATGCCGTCTCGTCGAACTTTCTGGGTCGCTCGGACGGTAAAGTGCCTTTTATCCTCGGGGTGGCCGGGTCGGTGGCAGTGGGAAAAAGCACCACAGCACGTGTGTTGAAAGCGCTGCTGGCCCGCTGGCCGGACCATCCGCGCGTCGATCAAATCACGACCGACGGTTTCCTTTGGCCCAACGCCGAGCTTGAGCGCCGCCAACTGATGAACCGCAAGGGCTTTCCCGAAAGCTTCAACACGGCGCAGCTTTTGAACTTCCTGGCCGATGTGAAATCGGGCGTGAAGCGCGTCGAAGCACCCGTCTATTCGCACTTCCACTACGACATTCTGCCCGGCCAAAAAACGATCATTGAATCGCCCGACATTCTTATCGTGGAAGGGATCAACGTGTTGCAGCCCGCGCGTATGCCGCGCGGCGGCGAGGGTATTCCGTTCGTCTCCGACTTCTTCGATTTCTCGATCTATCTCGATGCCGATCCCGACACCATTCGCGATTGGTACGTCACGCGCTTCATGCGTTTGCGCAATACCGCGTTCCGCGACCCCGGCGCTTATTTCCACCAGTACGCAGGTCTGTCGGCGGACGAAGCGCGCGCGCGCGCCGAAGAAATCTGGTCGACGATCAACCTCAGAAACCTGGAAGAAAATATTCTGCCAACGCGCCAACGGGCCCGGCTGATCCTATTGAAAGAGGCCGACCACAGCGTCCAGTCGGTGGAGCTGCGCAAGCTCTAGTTAAAAAAAGGGCCGCCTGGGGTGGCGACCCGACAAGTAACCGATGCTCGCTTCACGGCATGCAGGTTAGGCAAACTTTTCTCTGAAGCCCGGCCTTCCAAACGGGCTGCGCGCGAACGCAGACAGGGCCAGTGCGTTGACAAGCATCTGGCCCTTTACGGCAAGCGACACCGGTGGCAGGCGCAGCCAGTGCTCAGTGGCGAGCGCCTGATTGGTGACTGTGGTGCTGATCGCGCTGAGACTCATGTCGCACCATGCCGAAAAATACGTTTCCGGCGATGGGCTCCACGGGGACTTCGAAGAGAGTGTGTCGTGCTTCGGTGTCTCTGTCGCCATCGTAACGGGGGCGTCAGAGACGTTCTCAAGTTCGGTGCAAACGAGAGTCGTTTCGGTGATCGCGGCGCGTTGCGCCTCAACCAGTAAGTCGGCGCGCTGCTCGCGGAACTTGTCGCGCAGCCGGCGAATGACGCTCGGCTCCTCGATGCCGAGCGAGCGGATGGCCGTCGTTGGTTTCAGGTCCGGGTCGGCAGCCATGAGGGCTGCGATGCGCAGGAGCTGTTTGTGGTCGTCGATACAGGTGCCCGTGGGGCGTCCGGGGGACGCGCGCTTGGTCGTCATGCGCTTTCCACCTCGCGAAAATCGATTCGTCTGAGGAAAAGTGTGTTGATGCGCACGCGTTCAACCAAGGAGAATAAATGAGTTGCTTGATCAAAACATGTCGAATGGAGGTCCGATGTTGCTCAATTACATCCGGGACTTGTATCGGCGTGCTCATAGAAAGCTTTAGCGCTCACTACAACTGCAGATGCATCTGGAATGAGTGGTAGATGCGTCTTGGTGCGGCGGGATTTACGAGATCAGGCCGGCGTCGCGGGCGAGTTTGTCGAGGGGCACTTGGGGCCGCGCGCCGATGTGCGAAATGACCTCGGCTGCTGCGAGACTTCCAAGCTCTCCGCAAACGGTAAGTGGCAGCTTGCGCGTTAGGCCGAACAAAAATCCGGCAGCGTAGAGATCGCCCGCACCGGTAACGTCGACGACTTTGTCAACCGGCTTGGCCTTCACGGTGACGGTTTCGTCGGCGGCGATAATGAGCGAGCCTTCTTCGGATCGCGTCAGTACGGCGATCTCGCATTCCCCACGCACGGCATCGACCGCTTCATCGAAGCTGTTGACCTCATAAAGCGCGGTAATCTCCTTTTCGTTTGCAAACAAGATGTCGACGCCCTGATGCACGAGCTTGCGGAAGTCGTCGCGATGGCGGTCAACGCAAAACGCATCCGAAAGCGTGAGTGCTGTCTTGCGGCCCGCTTGGCCGGCAACGATTACCGCTTTTTTGAAGGCTTCCTTCGCTGCATGCTTGTCGAAGAGATAGCCTTCCAGATACGTCACGCTCGCAGCAGCGATGAGGTCTGCGTTGACCTCGCTGGGGCCGAGCTCGGTACTGGCACCGAGGAAGGTATTCATCGTGCGCTCGCCGTCCGGCGTGACGAGGACGAGGCACAGGGCCGTGGGCGCGCCGCTCGTTGCAGGCGGCGTTTCGTAAGCCACGCCGATGGCACGGATGTCGTGCGCAAAAACCCGGCCGAATTGATCGTCTGCGACACGGCCGACGAAGGCCGCCTTGCCACCAAAGGACGAAAAGCCGGCAATCGTATTGCCGGCCGAACCGCCCGAGCGTTCGGTGGCTGGCCCCATTTGGCCGTAGAGCGCATCGGCCTGCCCGGCATCGATGAGGCGCATGTAGCCTTTTTCAAGGTCGTGCTTGGAGAGAAAAGAGTCATCGCACTGGGCGATGATGTCGACGATCGCATTGCCGATGCCGACGACATCGTAAGTGGTGGCGGTCATGGTTTCCCCGTTTTAGAGCGCCGCGCACTATAGGGCGCGCGGCCAAACGGTAAAAGCCATCTGAAGCCGAGCGTGCCGCAACTCGTTAACGCGGAGCGTTGGAGTGCGCGGCAGCGGCGAGATCAATCAGCAGTTGTTCCGCGAGTGCTTCCTCGAGCGAGCCTGAAAGGCGAGCGGCCTTGGCGGCTGAACCAATGCGCGACAGGGCGTGGGTAAGCCGCGGGGTGGACCAGCTTCGGCATTGCCGGGCGATCGCGTCCTTCTGCTTGAAATGTACCGGCGGGCGCAGTTGGCGCAACGCATCATCAAATGAGCGGCCGGCATCGAGATCGGCTCGAACACGGTGCAGGCGCTGTATGTAGCGCTGTGCCGCGGCGATAATGGTTTGCGGGCTCTCGCCGGAACCAATAGCGCGTGCGTACTCGGTGACAGCGCGGTCTGCATCGCCTGACGCGGCGGCGCTCATGATCTTGTCGATCGTCAGTTCGGAAGCATCGCCCACAATCGCTTCGACATCGGCCGCATCGATCTCGCCCTTCCCCGCCGCGTAAAGAGCAAGCTTTTCGATTTCGCCGCGCGATAATGCCCGGTCGGCCCCGATACGCGCCAGCAACAGATCGCGGGCGTCCGGTGCAATTGTCAGACCGTGCGCTTTGAGCGTTTCGCGAATGAGCGTTTCGAGGTCGTGGGCTTCGTCGGGATAACAGGCGACGGCGGCGGCCTTGGGCGACTTGTCGAACAGTGCACGCAAAGAGTCGTTGGGGCGCAGGTTGCCGGCTTCGACGATCAGCGTTCCAGTGAGCGTGTCGCTCTCGATCAGTGGCTTGAGGGCTGGCGTTGCAATCCGTCGCCCCGCAACGGCGCGCACGACTTTCGATCCGCCGAACATGGGCATCGTTTGAAGCTCGACAGCCAGCCGATCAGTATCGCCGTCAAGGTCGGCGTCATCGAGACGGATGATCTCGCCGGGTGGATCTTCGCGTTTGGCGATGAGGACTGCGAGCTCGGCGGATCGTTCAGCAACGAGACCCGAGTCCGGGCCATAGAATAGAATGGCTGACTGCTTTGGGCCGGGCGGGCGCAGAAAGGCTTGGGCTTGATGTGCTTTGACCGCGACCATGAGGACCCCGGAAGAGCGGTGCGGATTGGTAAGGCGGCGCGATCGCGGCGATCGGTGAAGGGGCTTTAGGCGGCGTTGCTTGAAAGAAAGGCGGCCAGTCGACCCTTGAGTTCGTCTCCAACCGTCCTGGCAAGGCGGTTTTCAGCGTCTTGGCGCGCGCGCACGTTCGCATAGACGGAGTCAAAGCGCTCGAACGGCTGGCGCCCATAGCTTGTACCCTGGAGGACGACTTTTTTGCTGTCCAGACTGATGAGCCGGAACGAGGCATCGAGATTGTAGACACTGCCGCTGGAGTCGCCGTCGATTTGAACGAGCGTCGCGGTGATGGATTCGCGGATGATGATTTCGAGCCGGTATACGGCCGGCGCCGAATCTCCGCCGCCGGTCTTCTGGAAGATCAGCTCGTTGCGAAGGCGTTGTCCAACGCGGCCCGGGATGGGCGCGATCTCGATCTGCGCCAGCTTCTCGTTGACGTTGCCGCCGGTGAGACTTGAGGAGGCGTACAGCGGCCTAAAACCGGAATCACCGCAGCCAGCCAGAAGCACAGGCAGCGCGGCACATGCCAACGCAACCCAAACCACCGATCGGCGGTTAGTGGTCCGCATCGATCGCTCCCCGTGTTTCCCCGTCATCCAACGACATTGACGATCCTCTGCGGCACGACGATGACCTTCTTGGGAGTACGCCCCTCCAGAGCCCGTTTTACGGGCTCCAGCTCCAAGGCGGCTGCCTCGACTTCATCGTCACTAGCCGTTCGGGCAATTGTCAATTCGTCCCGACGCTTACCATTCACCTGTACGGCAATGGTAATCGTATCGTCAACGAGCAACGGGGCTTCGGTCGCCGGCCAGGGCTGATTGGCCAGCAGTGTGTTGTATCCGAGCCGCGCCCAGCATTCTTCGGACAAATGGGGCATCATCGGCCCAGTCATCTGGACAATCAGCTCCAGGGCCTCACGTAGGGCCCAAGGAAGGCCCTCCCCGGACTTGGTGAGGCTTGAGCCCAGAACATTTGCGAACTCGTAGATCTGGGCGACAGCCACGTTAAAACGCAGGGCCTCGATGTTGCGGCCCACGTGGTCGAGCGCGCGGTGGGCGCCCCGGCGCAGCTCCATGGCTTCGGGTCCGAACGACTTGGGCTTGGGTGCGCCCTTTTTGGCCGCGGCCTCGATACCCTGGTCGACGACACGCCAAATGCGCTGAACAAACCGGCGGGCGCCCTCGACACCGACATCGGTGTAGATGACGTCGCGCTCGGGCGGGCTGTCGGAGAGAACGAACCAGCGCGCGACGTCGGCGCCGTACTCCTGGATGAACTCTTCAAGGTCGACGGTGTTCTTGCGCGATTTCGACATCTTCTCGATCGGTCCGATCGCAGCAGCCTCACCCGTTGTGATCTCTATCGCTTCGCGTGCCTCGCCCTCACCTTCGATGCGCACCTGAGACGGGAGCAGCCAGGGCCCGTGCCGGGACTTGTAGGTCTCGTGCGTGACCATGCCTTGCGTGAAGAGGGCTGCGAAGGGCTCGCGCGTATTCTTGGCGAATTTCAGGTGACCGGTGTCGCACATGGCGCGCGCGAAAAAGCGCGAGTAGAGCAGGTGCAAGATCGCGTGCTCGATGCCGCCGATGTATTGGTCGACGGGCAGCCAATAGGCCGCCGCCTCCTTGTCGACCGGGGTCTTCGCGTCCGGTCCGGTGAAGCGCACGTAATACCACGAGCTGTCGACGAACGTGTCCATGGTGTCGGTCTCGCGCTGCGCATCGCCTTTGCACTTCGGGCACTTGACGTGTTTCCATGTGGGGTGGCGATCGAGCGGATTGCCTGGCTCGTCGAACGTCGCGTCATCAGGCAGGCGAACGGGAAGATCCGTGTCGGGGACCGGCACGACGCCGCATTTTTCGCAGTGAATAATCGGAATGGGGCAGCCCCAATAGCGTTGGCGAGACACGCCCCAATCGCGCAGGCGATAGTTCACTTTGCGCTTTCCGACAGGCTTTTTCGCCAGTTTTGCTTTTTCCAGGCGTTGGGCCGTTTCTTCGAAGGCGGCACTGGTGTCCATGCCGTCGAGGAATTGCGAGTTGATCATCGTGCCGTCGCCGTCGAAGGCCTTATCCTTGATGGAGAACGTCACCGCGTCCTCGCCGGGCGGTAGGATGACGGGCACGACGGGAAGATCGTACTTGCGTGCAAAATCGAGGTCGCGCTGGTCGCCGGAGGGGCAGCCAAAGATTGCGCCGGTGCCGTAGTCCATCAGGACGAAGTTGGCGACATAAACGGGGAGCGTCCACGATTTATCGAAGGGATGAACGGCGCGAATGCCGGTGTCGTAGCCCTGCTTTTCGGCGGTTTCCAAGTCGGCAACGGATGTCCCCAGGTGGCGGCATTCTTCGCAGAAGGCGGCAAGCTTGGGATCTTTTTCCGCCGCGGCCTTGGCAAGCGGATGGTCGGGCGCGAGCGCAACAAACGCTGCGCCAAAGAGCGTGTCGGGCCGGGTCGTGTAGACCTCAACTTCGCTTTGGTTTTCCGGCGCGGTTTCCTTGTCGAGTGCGAAGCGTACGCTCAAGCCTTCGGAGCGACCGATCCAGTTGGCCTGCATCAGGCGCACTTTTTCAGGCCACTTCTCGAGCGTGTCGAGCGCTTCCAAAAGCTCGTCGGCATAGTCGGTGATCTTGAAGAACCATTGCGTGAGTTCGCGCTGCTCCACGATGGCGCCAGAGCGCCAGCCGCGACCGTCGATCACCTGCTCATTGGCGAGAACCGTGTGGTCGACCGGGTCCCAATTGACCTTGGAGGATTTGCGGTAGGCGAGGCCCTTTTCGAACATGTCGAGGAAGAGCTTTTGCTGATGACGGTAGTAGTCGGGCGAGCAGGTTGCGATTTCGCGCGACCAGTCGAGCGACAGGCCCATCGACTTGAGTTGGCCCTTCATCGTCTCGATGTTGGCATACGTCCACTTGGCGGGATGGACGTTGCGCTCCATCGCGGCGTTCTCAGCAGGCATGCCGAAGGCATCCCAGCCCATGGGGTGGAGGACGTTAAATCCTCGTGCGCGTTTGTAGCGGGCGAAGACGTCGCCCATGGTGTAGTTGCGCGAATGGCCGACGTGGATGCGCCCGGAGGGGTAGGGAAACATTTCCAGGACGTAGCACTTGGGCCGGGGATCCTCGTTGGGAGCACGGAAGATGTCCGCCTTCTCCCAGACCTCTTGCCAGTGTTTTTCTCGTTCGGGCGCGTCGTATCGGTCGGTGGCCATGCAAATTCGATCTTCTGGGTGCTTTATTTACGGCTCGGAGCGCCGTAATGAGCCTTAAAGGTCGTGGAGGGTCAAGGTAGCTGTTGCATGGCACAAATTGAGACGCCGCCGCACGGGGTTGGCGAACGGCTCGCCGATGTCGGCTCGAAGCTCGAAAAAGCGGCGAAGAACGCCGGCCGTAATCCAGACGATGTGCACCTGATCGCCGTCTCAAAGACGTTCGGCGCAGGCGATATCGTTCCCGTGTTGGAGGCCGGGCATCGCCTGTTCGGCGAAAACCGCGTGCAGGAGGCCAAGGACAAGTGGCCCGAACTGCGCGCGCAGTTTCCCGATTGCGAACTTCATCTGATTGGTCCGCTGCAATCGAACAAGACCAGGGAAGCCGTCGAATTGTTTGACGCCATTCATTCGATCGACCGGCCCAAAATTGCCAGGGCGGTGACCGAGGAGATGGGGCGGCAGGGCAAGCGCTTGCAGCTATTTGTGCAGGTCAACACGGGCGAAGAGCCGCAAAAGGCGGGTGTGATGCCAAAAGAGACGGCCGCGCTGGTCGCGCTGTGCCGGGATGAGCTGGGCTTAGACATCGCCGGGCTTATGTGTATTCCGCCCGTCGACGAGGAGCCAGCCGTTCACTTTGCCTTTCTTGCCAAGCTCGCAGACGAGTTGGGGCTGTCAGGCCTCAGCATGGGCATGAGCGATGATTATGAGACGGCCATCGCTTTTGGGGCAACACACGTGCGGGTGGGCAGCGCGATTTTCGGTCCGCGGCCAAAACCTTAGAGTTTTCCAAGGCCAATTCGCCCCGGCCATCTTGCTGGAATCTTTCAAATGATAGGCTTGCCACGGAGTGATTCGCGCTTTGCGCGGCGCTTGAACCCGTTGGGAGGCTCTTATGACCGCAACCGCAGCTCGCCTTGAAGACCGAGCAAATGCCGCAGCCAGCGAAGCCGCCCGCGATGCGCGCGCCGAGGTAATCAAAGAAGCCACGACGAAGATCAACGGCGTGTCCAAGAAGGCCGCGGCCGCTGCGGTCAAGAATGGCTGGTACCACTTCATCCTCGATGTCTGGATTACCAACTTCAACAGCGTCGAGTTCGGGATCTACAAGCGCTCGCGCAATCGCGCCAAGTCGCGCCAGTTTACGTCCGACATGGATATTTTTGCGGAGGTGACCGAGGGCGGCGAGCGGCTGGGGGTGATCGGCTATCGCGAGGACCTCTGGAAGAACGCTGAGGAGATGGACAAACGTCTTGTGCTCAAGATGTTCACCGAGACGCTGAATTGGCGCGCGTCCATGGAGCTGCTGATCGGCCGCTCTTTGCAACAGACGATCGCGTCGCGCGGTCTGCCGGTGATGGCGTTCTCGATCAACAACGGCAGCGACGACTACATCATCTACTTGGAGCGCTCGGCCAATAAGTGGCCGTTTATGCCGGAAAACTTCGCCTTCTTCATCATGAACAAGGACGGCTGCGATTTCTACCGGTTCAAACGCGATCTCATAAATCTTGGCGGCGATTACACGCTGTATGATCAGCAAGACAAGATGATCGGCCACCTCGATGGCAAGGTGCTCTCAATCGGCGGCAAATGGAAAGGCAAGCTTCTCGTCGAGCATGCCGACCGCAGGCTGCTGACGGTGATGCAGCTCTTTAGTGCGATGATCATTTTCAACGGCGGCTGCCGCCGGCACTTGAAGAAGCTCTGGCGGGACGTGCGGAAGGGCAAGATCAAGCCGAAGATCGAAAGCCAAGAAGTCGATCTCTACATGAACCCCCGCCGGCTTCGCTGATCTGCTCAACAAGTGGGCAGGGCATAAGCGGTGTCAGGCGCCTCGGGCCGGCTGATCAAAATTGCCCAATATTTGTGCGGAAAACGGGATGATACCCCTGTGTAGAGCGCGCAGCGATCGTTGACTGTGCGCATTCTTTTCTGCTTCCTGGCTAAATTGTCGCGAGATTAAGCCGATTGCCTAGGCGCTCGGCAAAGTCGGCGACGCCAACTGCACAACAAATAGCCAGATAGCCACGGGGGTGGGGGATGCAGCAAGGACCGGACGTCTTTTTTCTATTGATGGGGGCGATCCTCGTCTTCGCAATGCACGGCGGTTTTGCCTTTCTTGAAACCGGCACGGTTCGCCACAAGAACCAGGTCAATGCGCTGGTCAAAATTATCGTCGACTTCGCGACCTCGGCGATTTGCTACTTCGTGATCGGCTACACGATTGCGTATGGGGCGAACTTCTTTGCCAGTGCGGCGGAAATTGCCGGCGGTGCGGACGGTTTCCAAGGACAGGGCTATACGCTCGTTCGTTTCTTCTTCTTGGCGACGTTTGCCGCGGCCATTCCCGCCATCATCTCCGGGGGCATTGCCGAACGCGCGCAATTCGTCCCACAGATGATGGCAACCGCGCTGCTTGTGGCCTTCTTCTATCCGCTCATTGAAGGCGTCTACTGGAACGGCAACTACGGTCTGCAGGCAAACGTTTTTGAGGCGTGGTTCGGAGCGCCATTCAAGGACTTCGCCGGCTCCATAGTGGTGCACGCCTTCGGCGGCTGGGCCGCGCTTGGGGCAGTACTCCTGCTTGGGCCCCGTCTTGGCCGCTATGAGAACGGGCGCGGAAGCGCAACGCTTCCCTCGTCGATCCCCTGGCTCGCGCTGGGGTCGTGGCTGCTGTGCATCGGCTGGTTCGGCTTTAATGTGATGAGTGCCCAAAGGCTGGATGCCATCTCCGGTCTCGTTGCTATCAATTCGTTGATGGCGATGTGCGGCGGCATCATCGTTGCCTTCCTCGTCGGCGACAATGACCCGGGCTTTGTTCACAACGGCGCTTTGGCCGGCCTCGTAGCGGTGTGTGCCGGCTCCGATGTGATGCATCCGCTGGGAGCACTCGTTGTCGGCGGCGTTGCCGGCGCTATCTTCGTGCAGATGTTCCAGATCTCCACCAACAAGTGGAAAATCGACGACGTACTGGGCGTCTGGGCGTTGCACGGGTTGTGCGGCCTATGGGGCGGCATCGCGTGCGGTATCTTCGGGTTGGAACTTCTGGGCGGCCTGGGCGGCGTGACGTTCGCGTCGCAGCTTGCAGGTTCGATCTTGGGATCGGCCTTTGGGTTCATCGCCGGTGTTGTCGTTTACGGGGCGCTCAAGGCGACGACAGGCATTCGCCTGACTCGTGAGCAAGAGCATCAAGGCGCCGACATTTCGATGCACAACATCCGGGCCAATCCGGAAGATGAGCTTCGGGCCGGACACGTCTAGGGCTGCGCGCTGCGTTCCCCCTCTGTGAACCTTAGAGGGGGAACGCCCGCTTCGCTTTTTGACTATTGAGCGTGTCGCCGGGAAACTAGGCGCGCCTGTGGACGCATCGGCGTGTCGCGGCTATTGGGCATCCGTTGAGCTCCTTTGCGGCACGAAGGTTCGCCCATGACCTTTCCATCCGGCCTTGAGGCCCTCGCCAGCGGTGCGATCCTCTCTCCTTTCACGCGGCTGCGCCAGCTACTGGACGACATTGCGCCGGGGCACGACAGACCTATCGAAATGACGGTTGGCGAGCCGCGCGAGGCAATGCCGCGCTTCGTCGTCGACAAACTGGTCGAGGGCGCGGAGTCCAACGCAAAGTATCCGCCAATCCGCGGCACGGCCGCATTGCGGACCGCGATCGCCGACTGGCTCGGCCGTCGCTATGGGTTGGCGGGAGGTGTCGATCCCGATCGCGAGGTGCTTCCGCTCAACGGATCGCGCGAAGGGTTGTTCTTGGCCGTTCTGCAGGCGGCCGGGCGAAAGACGGTCTCCTGCCGGCCGGCTGTCTTGATGTGCAACCCCTACTACAGCGCTTACATCGGGGCAGCGTTGGCCGTTAACGCGGAGCCCGTGTTTCTCAATGCAACGGATGCAACTGGGCACCTCCCGAACCTGGAGGAGATCGCACGCGACAAGCCTTTGTTGAACCGCACCATCGCGATGTATCTGTGCTCGCCCGCCAACCCGCAAGGCGCGGTCGCCAGCGAGGCCTACATTGCCCGCGCGCTTGAGTTGGCGCGCACCTATGACTTCCTGCTGCTCTTCGACGAGTGCTACTCGGAGATCTATTCGGATCAGGTGCCGCCTGGTGCGCTGCAAGTCGCCGCAACAACGCCGGAGCGGTTCGAAAGCCTCGTCGTCTTCAATTCGCTGTCCAAGCGCTCCAACTTGCCGGGCTTGCGCTCAGGCTTTTGCGCGGGCGATGAAGACTTCATTCAGACGTTTGCCGAAATCCGCAATCTGATCGGCCCGCAAATGCCGGGCGCGGTGCAGCATGCGTCTGCCGCGGTTTGGGCCGATGAGGCCCATGTTGTTGCCAATAGAGAGGCTTACCGGGCCAAATACGACGTCTGCGACGCAGTTCTTGCTGGCCGATATGGCTACCAGCGGCCAGCTGGAGGTTTCTTCCTCTGGCTCGATGTGAGCGAATTTGGTGAGCCTGGTGACGTAACGGTAACCTTATGGAAACGCGCGGGTGTCAAGGTGCTGCCAGGTGCTTTCCTGGCGCAAAACGGCCGCGATGGCACCAATCCGGGCGCAAACTATGTGCGACTCGCATTGGTGCATGACGCAGCCACCGTCGAGGAAGCGCTCGAGCGTTTCGTAGTGGTTGTTGCGTAAAGAGTTCGTTCCTGCCGATGTCCCTCGAGTCCCACGGAGACCCGAGACGCCTGCTTTCCGCGTCCTTGGAAGACAGGCTTTTTGGATGGTTTAGCCGCGCTGCCGGAGCCCTGCTTCTGGCCGGCGTCGTTGCCGCTTGGGCAAGCCTGCTCACGTGGTCGCTTACCGATCCTAGTCTCACACATGCGGCCGATGGGTCGACGAGAAACCTGATGGGTCCTGTGGGCGCCGTCTTCTCCGACGTCATGTTGACCACGCTCGGCTTTGCGGCCGTATTCGTGCTGCTTGCACCCATGTTCTGGGGCATCGAGCTGATGCTTGCCGAGCGCATTCTCGCCAACCGCACGAAGATGGCGCTCTTTCCCGTTTCAGTCTTTCTAGTGGCCGGCGCGTTCGCTGCTGTGCCGGTGACCGAAAGCTGGCCCTTTAGCAGCGGCTTTGGCGGCATCGTCGGAGATTGGCTCTACCAGATGGCCACATCGCTACTAGCGTTGGTGGGTGCGGAGGCTGCGCGGCCTGTCGCCGGGTTCGTGTTCTTCATCGTGGGATTTGCCGCGCTCGCCCATAGTGTTGGGCTGGAACGCGAAGATCTCGACCGGCTCGTTCGTCGCCGGGGCGCGTCGCGATTCACAGGCATGTCCTCATGGCTGACCCGGCCCTTCTATCGGCGGGAGAGTTACACCGTCGAGTATGGCGAAGGCGCCGATGCTGAGGGCGACGGCGACTGGCTTGATGGTCAGGAGCCGCGCCTTGATGGACCGGCATCGTTCGACGATGAGCCGGCAGGCGCACAAGAGCCGGGCTTCGATTCTCAGGAGCCTGACTTTGACGTCGAGCCAACCATGCCTGCCTGTCTCTACCGCGCCGAGTCGCCGCCGACAGATATGCCGGTCGCGCCAGCGTCGTGGACGCCAAGCCCAGATGAAACGTCAGAGGGGCGCGAATCGACGTTCGACTTCAACACGGATGAGGCAAGCCGTGCCATTGCTGAGCGGTTCGCACCGGGGGCGATTGCCAAGTCGCCGGCTGTGGAACCGCCTGCGCCACCGCGTGTGCGAAAGTCAGGATTGCTTGGTGGTTTTTCCCTGCCACGATCCGCATCGACATTCCGCCCACCCGTACTCGGTCTTCTCAAGCGCCCATCTGGCGCGAAAGGTGGGCCGCAGTATACGCAGACTGTTTTGCGCGGCACGGCGCGGTTGCTTGAAGAAGTGCTTGCCGACTTTGGTGTCCAGGGCGAAGTGAGTGACATCAAGCCCGGTCCCGTCGTGACGCTGTTCGAGCTCGAGCCTGCACGCGGGACCAAGGCGTCGCGTGTTGTTGGTCTTGCTGACGACATCGCTCGTTCGATGAGCGTGACATCGGCGAGGGCAGCCGTGGTCCCAGGCCGTACGGTGATTGGCATTGAGTTGCCCAATGTAAAGCGTGAAACCGTCTACCTGCGCGAAATCCTCGAAGCACCCACTTTCCGCAACTCGGACGCTGTTTTGCCGATGGCACTTGGAAAGTCGATCGGCGGCGAGCCCGTCGTCGCGGACCTTGCCCGCATGCCCCATCTGTTGGTTGCGGGGACGACCGGCTCGGGCAAGTCCGTGGGCATCAATGCGATGGTGCTTTCGCTGCTTTATCGCCGTTCGCCCGAAGACTGCCGGCTGTTGATGATCGATCCCAAGATGCTGGAGCTTTCGGTCTACAACGGCATTCCGCATCTCCTGACCCCGGTGGTGACAGACCCGCAAGAGGCAATTGCGGCACTCAACTGGGTCGTGGGCGAAATGGAAGAGCGCTACAAGCGCATGGCGGGCCTCTCCGTCCGCAACATCGAGGCCTTCAATGCGCGCGTGAAAAAGGCCCAGTCGCGTGGCGAAAACCTTTCACGCACTGTGCAGACCGGTTTTGACAACGAGACGGGTCAGGCCATCTACGAGAAGCAAGACGTGCAGGCCGAGGCGATGCCCTACATCGTCGTGGTTGTGGACGAGTTTGCCGACCTGATGTCTGTGGCCGGCAAGGAAATCGAAGCTGCTGTGCAACGCTTGGCGCAGATGGCACGCGCGGCGGGAATTCACATGATCATGGCGACCCAGCGTCCGTCCGTCGATATCGTAACGGGAACGATCAAGGCGAACTTCCCGACGCGCATCGGGTTCAAGGTCGCCTCCAAGATCGACAGTCGTACGATCCTAAACGAACCGGGTGCAGAGCAGCTTCTAGGCCAAGGTGACATGCTCTATTCGAGCGGATCGGGCCAGACAGTGCGTGCACATGCGCCATTTGTTTCCGATGAGGAGGTTGAGGCCGTTGCCGACGCCCTGCGCCATCAAGGCAGCCCGCGCTACATTTCTGGCATCACCGATGCAAAGCCCATATTGGGTGCGGCCGATAACGGCCAAGGCGGCGAGTCCGTCGATGATCTCTACGACAAGGCCGTTGTGGTCGTCCTGCGTGATCGCAGGGCGTCTACGAGCTATCTGCAGCGCCGCCTTTCGATTGGATACAATCGTGCCGCGGGTCTGATCGAGCGCATGGAAGAGGACGGTCTGATCGGGCCGGCCAAACATGGCGGCAAACGCGACATCCTGATCACGGCGAGAGACGGAAACGGCGCGCAATCAAAAGCCGAATGAACCAGATCCCGGGCCCCTGAGACTGAACACCGTTTCCGGTCGCCTCGAACCGCCTACATGTGGTCGCATTGTTCGGGGAAGAGGGAGGTCAACTGGGGGCTTTCCCGGCCATAAGGGGGTAAATTATTGCGAGATTCGATTCGGGAAGCATGGGGGCTTTAATGCACATATCGAAAGGACTAGCGGCCGGGATTGCGGTCTGCTTGGCTTTCGTGTCAGCGCCGGTTGCGGCCATCGGCGAGGATGCAAACACTGGCTGGCAGGTGGAGCCGCCAAAACCAGTGCCGGCCACCCCCCAGCCGGCCACCCAGGAGCCGTCCCCACCCAACGCCGCGGGGTCCGCATGGAGCGCTGAGGTTGCGCCAACCGATAGCACCGCCGGCATTGAGCTCAACGACCAGCAGATCGAGATCGTCCACAGGGTCAGCGGGTATTTCGCCAACCTAAAGACACTGAAGGGCCGTTTCGTGCAGGTCGACGCTGCCAACAAGCGTATGCGCGGGAAGTTCTACGTGAAGCGGCCCGGTCGCTTCCGTTTCGACTACGCGCGTCCCTCGCGCCAAATCGTCGTTTCCGACGGGCGGTATTTGGTGATCCAGGACCATGATTTGAACAATGAGGACCGCGTTGCGGTCAACCAGACCCCGTTCCGGCTTCTCTTGCGCACCGACGTCAATCTCGTCCGCGATGCGCGCATCATGGAAGTGCAGGAATCGGAAGACCTTATCGTTGTCGGACTGCAGGACAAGGATCCTGATGCGCCCGGGCAAATCAGACTGTTCTTGTCAACAAAACCGGAACTTGAACTTAAAGAGTGGGTGACGAAGGACGCTCAGGGCCTCGATACCCGCGTGGAAGTCTCTAGCCTCGATACAACAGCGGAGATTGATAACAATTTCTTCAAAATTAAGCCTTTAGGAATGCGGGTCGGAACGCCCCGATAGGCAACACAGTGTGACTGTTCGGACGCTTGGCAATCCCATAAGCGGGGATAAGCTGTGGCCGAGCGGTAAACTTTTCGTGATAATTCGTCGAGCGGACTATTGAAGTTTGCAAACTTGCGCTTAACTCACAGCTATTCAGGTGGTGTCACCCTGTATCGGTAGTGCCCCCCGTCTAGCCGAAAGACATCACCTGCGGTGCCGGCTTCCCTCCCGGCACCACGCGCGAAAGCGCTCTCGACGCCCAACCCCTCCCCCCGGGGTTGGGCGTTTTTCGTTTTTTCGTGCCAAATCAAACTTTTCTCTATGATCAAACTTTTCTCTATGATTGGGTGGCCATCTCGGCAGCAGGCGTTGAATGCTGATCTCCGTGCAAGACGTTCCTGCCGGGTCGTGAGGCAAGGATTGCATCAACGCGGCGTAGCTCTTCGGCCATCGACGACAATCTCCCGGTAAGGTTGTGGGAAATCCGTTCGGCCAGTTGTGGATCATCTTTCATTTGCGCGTGCAGCTCGTCGCGCATGAGTCGTAGAGCGCGCACCTTGCTGCGCGACACGACGGTCGAGCTATGGGTGGTCTCCACCAACATCGCCATTTCGCCGAGCAGAGAGCCGGTGGCGACGGGTTCGGCCCGGGATTGGAGCTCGGGCCCGCTTACTCGGACCGTCTCACCAGAGACGAGCAATACGGCAGCGTCGCCTTCCTCGTTTTCTTCGATGATAACTGCGCCTGGATTGTAAATGACGCGTTCTGCGCGACGGGCGATTTCACTGAGCTGAAATGGGGAAAGCCCCTGGAAGAGTGCAACGCGCTCCAGTTCCTTGACGATCAATTCCATTTTCAGTCTTAGCGCTCCCAAACCTTATAGCCGATGTCACCGCAACGCGGTCACCGTGATCGGTCCGGCAACGGGTGCGGATTCATTGAGGTTGGAAGCGTCGACTGATTCGCGCGAAGCGGTCTAGATGCAAGAAGGACACTGAGGACGGCTTTGTAATCCGGTCAAGGTACGAGCTTGTACCCGCCAGTCTCCGTGACCAGCAGCTCTGCGCTTGAGGGGTCTTTTTCTATCTTCTGACGAAGGCGATAGATGTGGGTTTCCAACGTGTGGGTGGTGACACCGGCGTTGTAGCCCCAGACTTCATGCAGCAACGTCTCACGCGAGACGACCCTTTCGCCAGCGCGGTAAAGGTATTTGAGAATCGATGTTTCTTTTTCAGTCAGGCGCACCTTGGCACCCTTCTCGTCGATCAGCAGCTTTGATGCCGGTTTGAATGTGTAGCCGCCAATTGCAAAGACCGCATCCTCGCTTTGCTCATGTTGACGCAGTTGGGCGCGAACGCGCGCAAGAAGCACGGCGAATTTGAAGGGCTTTGTGATGTAGTCGTTGGCACCGGCGTCTAGACCGAGAATCTGATCGGCATCGGATACATTTCCCGTCAGCATGACAATTGGTGTTTTGAAACCGGACCTGCGCAGCATTCTGACAGCCTCGCGGCCGTCCATGTCGGGGAGCGACACGTCAAAGACCACGAGATCAAAGTGGTCGGTCTTTGCTTGCTCCATGCCCTCTGAGGCGGTGCCCCTTGTAGTGACCTCAAACTCGTCGTGGAGAACGAGCTGATCTTTTAGGGTCTCACGAAGCTCCTCGTCGTCATCAACGATGAGAATCCTGCGCGCTGTCGTCATTCTGGCTCGCTCCGGTTTACTTTTGGATCCAGAGTCTTGCATCCTCTTGGGCCGCTCGATAACCCCGTCCAAACGATGCGAATAGCACGTGTGCCCGCAACCTCCAATGACGACAAACCCCCACCCTCCTCAACTCGCTGTAACAGGTTTGTCAGCGCGCGTGACGACGGGAACGATCTCGTACGGAAACCTCCGTTTCCGGTGTGCGATGGGCCGGTCCGGCCGCAGCATTAACAAACGCGAAGGCGACGGCGCGACGCCAATCGGGACCTTCGCGCTGCGACAGGCCTTCTATAGGGCAGACCGCATCGTGCGCCCGCGCACGGGTTTGCCGCTGAGAGCGCTTCGGCCTGATGATGGCTGGTGCGACGATCCGTTGGATCGCAACTACAATCGGCACGTCATGCATCCTTATCCTGCCAGCGCCGAGGCGCTATGGCGCGAGGATCATCTCTACGACGTGGTTGTCGTGGTGGGCCACAATGACGACCGGCGCATCAGGGGACGCGGTAGCGCCATTTTCATGCATGTGGCTCGAGAGGGATTTGTGCCGACTGAAGGCTGCGTGGCGATGCGCCGGGCTGATTTGCTGCGGCTGCTTGAGCGCACTTCACTTGGTAGCTCGATCCGGATTTTTGCTTGACGGCAGGCAAAAAAACGGTCCGGACGCTTTAGGCGACGCGGACCGAGTTTAGAGCACGCCTAGGTACGGCGTTCGCTCGGGAGCTAATTGGTTAGGGCTGCGGGCCAGTCGTTGCGACCAGTCCGCAGCCGATCGCCTTTATTGGATCGACTCGCCGTGTAGGGCGACGTCGAGACCTTCGACTTCCTGCGCTTGGGTTGCGCGGATGCCAATGATCAACCAAAGGACCATCAGGATCACAAAGGTTCCGACAGCACTCCAGATGGTCGTGGCCAGAACGCCGTAGACCTGGATCGGAACCTGAGCGAAGTTGCCCTCAAGCAGACCTGCCGTGCCGCCGATTGCTTCGACAGCAAACACGCCCGTCAAGATGGCACCGATGATGCCGCCGACAGCGTGGACGCCGAAGACGTCGAGGCTGTCATCGTAGCCCAGCGCCTTTTTGACACCCGTAGCGCAGATGTAGCAGCCCACGCCGGCAGCAACACCGATCACAAGCGCGCCTTTGGGATCGACGAAGCCTGATGCCGGAGTGATGGCAACAAGACCGGCAACTGCGCCAGAGATGATGCCAAGCACGCTGGGCTTGCCGTGAACCAGCCACTCGGAAAACATCCAAGCAAGCGCGGCAGCAGCTGTTGCAATCTGCGTCACGGACATGGCCATACCGGCGGTGCCGTTTGCGCCGACCGCCGATCCGGCGTTGAAGCCAAACCAGCCAACCCAAAGCAACGAGGCGCCGATGACGCTCAAAGTCAGGTTGTGCGGCGCCATGTTCTCGGTGCCGTAGCCTTTACGTCGACCCAGAACCAAGCACGCAACGAGACCCGCGATACCGGCATTGATGTGGACCACCGTGCCGCCGGCGAAATCAAGAACGCCGTCGTTGGCAAGGAAACCACCGCCCCAAACCCAGTGGCAAACCGGGGCGTAGACGATAATCAACCACAGGCCCATGAAGAGCAGAAAGGCGGAAAACTTCATGCGGTCGACGATGGCACCGACGATCAGCACCGGCGTGATAATCGCGAATGTCATCTGGAAGGTCATGAAGACCATCTCAGGAATTGTTCCCGAGAGCGTGTCCTTGCCGATGCCCGCGAGCAGAACCTTGTCGAGCCCACCAATGTAGGCGTTGTAAGCACCGCCATCGGTAAATGCGAGTGAGTAGCCGGCAACCATCCAAAGTATGGTGACCAGGCAGCAGGCGGCAAAGCACTGCATCATCACCGAAAGGATGTTCTTCTTGCGGACCATGCCGCCGTAGAAGAGAGCAAGACCCGGGATCGTCATCATAAGAACGATCGCGGTGGACGTGAGCATCCAAGCGGTATCGCCGGTGTCGAGCGTGGGCGTTTCTTCTTGCGCAAGCACCGGTAGCGCAGAACTCAGAATGAGCGCGGCCGCGGCGCCACCTGATGCGGCCACACGTTTCAGATCATCGTATTTCATTTGCGAAGTCTCCCGTTCCCTTATGTCGACATAGGTCAAGGCAGCCAGTGTGGTTGCCTGGCTAAAGCGCGTTGTCGTCGGCTTCTCCGGTGCGGATGCGGATCGTGTGCTCGATGGGCGAAACGAAGATCTTTCCGTCGCCGATCTGCCCCGTTTTCGCAGCGCCTTGGATTGCCTCAAGTGCCTTGTCGACTTGGGCGGAGGGGACCACGACCTCCATTTTTACCTTTGGCAGGAAATTCACCGCGTACTCAGCGCCGCGGTAGATCTCCGTATGTCCCTTCTGCCGTCCATATCCCTTGACCTCTGTTACGGTCATGCCCGCCAGGCCGAGGTCGGTCAGCGCAGCGCGGACCTCCTCCAGCTTGAACGGCTTGATGATTGCTGTGATGAGCTTCATTCGCTCTCCCCTCCCAACGGCCATTTCTTGGCGGCCGCATTCATCGCGTTTGCTTGAACGAGAACCCGATCGGGCCTCGCGAACGCCAGAGAGGACTCAAAAGGCGTGCCAAGAGCGCATGCCGCGCTCAAGCTTTTGAATCTTTGGAGTGAATTCTGACCAGTTGTGGCGAGGATGCGGCGACGGCAGGTCGGCCGTGATCAATTTCTAGGCAATAACTAAATATTGCTTAACAAATGCGCAGGCTGGGGTGGCTGCCTGCCGGGCCAGGCCCGGAGCGCAAGTGGAGCCGGAGCGGCTGGCTGTGAAGTAAGGAGGGCAGGCCTCTCAACGAGGCCTGCCCAATGTTTGCGATTAGAGCCGCTGGCTGCCTGTCCCAAATTCCGGATAGGCTTCCAAGCCGATCTCGGTCTGGTCCAAACCAGCCATTTCCTCCTCCGCCGTCGGCCGCAGGCCGATGGAGAAGCTAAGGAGCAGCCAGACCAGGAGACTTGCGAGGGAGACAAAGACGCCGATCGACCCGATGCCGATGATCTGGGCCAAGAAGGTGGCATCCGAGTTGGTTAGTGGCACTGCTAGTGTGCCCCAGATGCCGGCGCAGAGGTGGACCGGAATGGCGCCAACCACGTCGTCGATCCGGAGCTTGTCCAGCAGCGGAACCGCGAAGACAACGATCACACCGCCGATGCCACCGATAATGATGGCCCAAAGCGGATTGGGTGTCAGTGGTTCAGCCGTAATGGCAACAAGACCTGCCAGAGCGCCGTTGAGGGCGAATGTGAGGTCAACCTTGCCATAGAACAACTGGCTCAGGATTATCGCAGCAACGACGCCGGCAGCAGCAGCCGTGTTCGTGTTGACGAAGATTCTGGCGACCGCCGAAGCATCCTCCATCGTCCCCATTGCAAGCTGGGAACCGCCGTTAAAGCCGAACCAGCCCAACCAGAGAATGAAGGTGCCCAATGTCGCAAGCGGCATGCTTGAGCCAGGCATGGCGACGATCTTGCCATCAACATAGCGACCAAGTCTGGATCCCAACACGAGAGCACCCATGAGGGCTGCCCAACCGCCGGTCGAGTGCACGATCGTTGAACCGGCGAAGTCTTGGAAGTCTGCCCCGGCAACCGTCTTGATCCAACTATCGTCGGTGCCTGGTGCGAGCCAACCTGCACCCCACTTCCACGCGCCTTCGATCGGGTAGATAAAGCCGGTGAGTACGACAACGAACAACAGGAACGGCCAAAGCTTTATGCGCTCTGCGAGCGTTCCCGATACGATCGAAGCAGTTGTGGCGCAGAACACCATCTGGAAGAACCAGTCGGATGCGGCTGCGTAACTACCAGGATCTTCCGAGGGCTCGGGGATCACCTTTGGAAGGACCGTACCGATCCAGCCACCGTCAACAGCGTCGTACATGACGTTGTAGCCGACCAGCCAGAACATGATGCCAGCGATCGAGTAGAGCGCGATGTTTTTCACGCACTGCATGCTGACGTTCTTGGACCGAACCATGCCAGCTTCGAGCATGGCAAAGCCGGCGGCCATCCACATGACGAGGAAGCCAGTTACCAAGAACAAGAAGGTGTTCAAGATGTACGGGAATGGGCTCTCGGCAGCTGCCGCCGGGGCGGCGGCCGCCGCCGCAGGTGCATCCTGCGCGAGCGCAGGCACTATGAGCAGACAGAGCGTCGCCGCGCCTCCAAGGACGCCCAGCGAACGCTTTGCAAACGATGACTCCATGTCGGTTACTCCCCCATGGTTCTCAGGTTGGTTAAGGTTGCTCTGATCAAAGTGCACTGTCGTCAGCCTCTCCGGTGCGGATGCGCACCGTGTGCTCGATCGGAGATACGAAGATCTTTCCATCGCCGATCTGACCGGTTTTTGCGGCGGCTTGGATTACCTCGAGTGCTTTATCGAGTTGGGCGGATGGGACGACGACCTCCATTTTGATCTTGGGCAGGAAACTCACCGCGTATTCCGCGCCTCTGTAGATCTCCGTGTGGCCCTTCTGTCGTCCGTAGCCCTTGACCTCAGTGATCGTCATTCCCTGCAAACCCATGTCGGTCAGCGCAGTGCGGACCTCCTCGAGTTTGAAGGGCTTGATGATTGCTGTGATTAGTTTCATGCGAACTCCCCTCTGCCCTTGTTCGCCCCGCCGATAGATGAGGAGCAGACAAGTCAACACTGGCCTCGCCAAAGCCCGACCGGGCGATGGCTACCGACTGCAATAAGTCAAGATACGTGCCAGGTGAGTGCACTGCAGTAAGTAGCGAGAATCACAGACTTTATTTTGTGGTGACCGCTGCAGGTTCGGTTGGAGCGAAGTCACGGGTGCCCAATTGTGGAGCAGCCACTGGTTTGTGCCGTCTATTTGGGCACATCGGCCATTTGCCGGATTCTGACCAGTCCTTCCTGAGCAACGGAGGCGATCAGGGCGCCAGCCTGGCTGTAGACCGTGCCTCGGCAAAAGGCCCGCGCACCATAGGCACTGGGGCTGTCTTGCACGTAGAGCATCCACTCGTCGGCGCGGAAGGGCCGGTGAAACCACAGCGCATGATCGAGGCTGGCAAGCTGGACGTCCGGGTCGAAGAGCCACTTGCCATGTGCGATGAGGGCGGTGTCGAGAAGGGTCAGGTCGGAGGCATACGCGAGCACGGCCTGGTGGATGACCGGGTCGTCCGGCAAGCGCCCGTTGGCTCGGATCCAGATGTGCTGAACCGGGGCCTTTTTCTCGCGGCTCAGATAGCGCGTCACATCGGGGATGCGCAAATCGATGGGCCTTTCGCGTTCCCAATACCGGCGCATGTTCTCAGGCAGCTTGTCGAGGATTTGTCCGATAAGTTCCTTAGGCTCCGGCAGACTATCGGGCGGGGGCGCATCCGGCATCGTCGTTTGGTGATCATAGCTTTCCTCCACCTTGTGGAAGGAGGCGCTCATCGAAAAGATGGCGCGCCCATGTTGAATGGCCCTGACGCGCCGGGTGGTGAAGCTGCCGCCATCGCGGATGCGGTCGACGTCATAAACAATCTCCCTCGAAGGATCCCCGGCGAGCAGAAAGTAACCATGCAGTGAGTGAACCGGCCGGGAGGGATCGACGGTGCGGGCGGCTGCTACCAACGCCTGCCCCAGGACCTGACCGCCAAAAACCCGCTGCCAGCCCTCGATGCCGCGAGCTCCGCGAAAAAGATTGTCCTCGATGGGTTCGAGATCGAGTGTCGCCAGCAGGGAGGAGAGGGCCGTCTTTGGTGCGGCGTCATCTGCGGTCATGTCGGTCCCTCTGTGTCTCGATGTTCTGGCGCATTGGGAAAAGGTCGCGTAATGGGAGCGGCGGGTGGTGATCTGTCAAGGACGAGCGTCCTAAAGGGCAGGTCGAGTGAAGAGAGCCGCACATGGCGCCGGAAACCGGCAATGCAAAGTTTAATGTGGTGATATCGGGCGCCAGCTTCGGTGGTCTGGCCCTGAGTTGCGGGTTGAGCCAGTGTCTCGGTCCCGAATTCAAGATTGCGCTGATCGATCGCGCGCGCCCCAGTGATGGGGCCACACCACCCGACAGCCGAGCCTCAGCGCTCTCGGCAGCATCCAAGCGGATGCTTGAGGCTTTGGGCGTATGGCCGCAGTTGGCCGATGCCGCCCAACCCGTAACCAGCATCGACATCACCGACTCAAGCCTTGAGAGCGGTGTGCGTCCGGTGCTGTTGACCTATGACAATGTCACGGGCGAGGGCGAGGCGGCGACGCATATTGTCCCGAATGCAGCGCTTCAAGACGCACTCAAGCAAGCGGTGAAGCGTCTCGATGCCGTGACGATGATCGCGCCGGCCGAGGCGCAAGACTTTGCAAGTGACGATTGCCGAGTTGCAGTGCGCTTGGAAGACGGCCGCGAGCTTAGCGCGGCGCTGCTCGTTGCTGCCGAGGGCCGGCGCTCACGCTTGCGTCAAGCGGCCGGAATCAAAGTCGTCGGTTGGGAGTATCCACAAATCGGAATCGTCACGACGGTGCGGCACGACCGTCCGCACGGTGGTCGCGCCGTTCAACATTTCCTTCCTGCCGGCCCCTTCGCGATATTGCCCCTTAAGGGCGATCGATCTTGCATAACCTGGACGGAGGAGGCGATGGAGGCCAAACGTATCCTCGCTCTCGACGACGAGGGGTTTCTCGCCGAGGTGGACAAGCGGTTTGGCGGCAAGCTTGGTGCGATTGGGCTCGATGGTCCGCGCCAGTCGTGGCCGCTGGAGATGCATTTGGCGCGGCGCTATGTCGGTCCGCGTTTTGCGCTCATAGGCGATGCCGCCCATGGCGTGCACCCGATCGCGGGCCAAGGTCTCAATCTTGCGTTCCGAGATGTGGCCGCCCTCGTCGAGGTGATCACCGAAACCGTGCGGCTGGGACTCGATGCCGGCAATGCGCAAGCCCTCGCACGTTATGAGCGCTGGCGGCGTTTCGATTCGATGGTATCGGCCGCTACGTTCGACGGGCTTAATCGCCTGTTTGCCAACGACGGCACGCTGATGCGTGCCGGACGCGACTTTGGCCTTGGATTGGTCGACCGGGTGCCTGCGCTGAAGCGTTTCTTTGTTGGAGAGGCGGCGGGACTAACCGGCGAGTTGCCGCGTTTGTTGAAAGGCGAGTTGGTATAGCTATGCCAATCAGGACTTTTTATCAGGTTCCGCGGCGGGCATGTCGATGACGACGCGGCCGGCGTCGATGTCGACCTTGGGTACAAACGGCTCCTTGAACGGAATGAGTTCGGTTTTCTTGGTATCAAGAAGCTGCACCTCAAGGAGGTCCCCGGCCCCGTAGTTTTGTATGGCAACGACCGTTCCAATGATCGTTCCCGAGGGGTTCTCGGCGTGCAGGCCGATTAGGTCGGCGTGGTAGAACTCGTCTCCCTCGACTGCAGGCAGCCGGTTGCGATCAACATAGAGCTTGAGACCTTTCAGCGCCTCGGCACCCGTGCGGTCTCCAATACCGCCGATGCGGGCAATCGGGCCCTTGGATGCGACGCGCACGATGCGGACGTCGAGGCGCCGCGACCCATCTTCTGTTTCTAATGGCCCGTAAGCGGCGATGTCCGTCGGCTCGGCGGTATAGGACTCGATTGCCACCTCGCCGCGGATTCCGTGGGCTCCGACAATGCGACCCAGAAGAACGCGATGATCTTTTTCGCTCATTGCCACCGGTTGCGGGATTGCTAGGTCAGCCTGGAAGCGGCCCAAGATAACTAAGCCGCACTTGTAAGGGATGACCGCCAACCGTGACGACGGTCACTGCCGGGATCTTGGACGCGCCGAATGCTCCAACGATATCGACTGTCGCGCCATCAGGGCCAGCGGAAAACCCTGTCACCAGCATTTCCTCAGGGGGGACTTCGATCTTGAGCCGGACCACGTTGAGGTCGCTGTCTGGATCAAACTCGTAACAGCCTCGAAACACTCCACCCCACGGGTCCGATCCAAGGATTTGACCATCGCGTAATGCGGCGAGTGCAGTTCCGCCGTCCTCTTCGCCTTCGTACGTGGCCCTATAATCGAGCCCGTAAAGCCCGTTCGCCAGCAACCCCGCCTCCCTCAGCCCAATTCTTGTGAGGCCAATACGTGGCTGATGAGGGTAGCAACTTTAGTGGCGTCAGCAATGGTTTGTGCACGCCATGGTTGAAGAGATTTGACCAGCCTCGGTCGGGGACCGAGGCCAGGCCTTGGAAGCTCTTATTCGCTGGCTTCGGCTTCAGGAGCGGCCTCTGCGGGGGCTTCTTCGGCCGGAGTCTCAGCAGGGGCCTCAACGGGCTCTTTCGCTTTCTCAGCAGCTTCCTTTGCCTTCTCAGCCTCGGCGGCCTCACGCTCCAAGCGCTTCTTGCCGGGCTTGGCCTTATTGGGATTGTTACGCTGTGTGCGCTGATAGAGACCTTCAGCATCAAGGAAGCGGGCGACGCGGTCGCTCGGCAATGCGCCGACGGAGAGCCAATATTTGCAGCGCTCGACGTTCAGCTTGACGCGGTTTTCGTCGTCCTTCTTGAGCATCGGGTTGAAGCTCCCGACCTGCTCGATGTAGCGCCCATCGCGCGGTGAGGCCGAATGAGCGGCTACGATGTAGTAGTACGGCCGTTTCTTGGCGCCGCCGCGCGCGAGACGAATTCTAACTGACATTTTCTTTGTGCTCCTGCGTGTCTATCAAAGTTTCAATTGAATGATTGCGATGAGGGGTGGCGCCAGGCGTTGGATTTCGATTTCAGGACGCATGGCTATTTCTTCTTTCGCGGTAGTCCGGAAAACTTTCCGCTGCCCAATCCGGGAAGTCCTCCACCGAGGCCTGGAAGGTTGGTCATGGTGCCGCTGCCTAGGCCGGGAAGGCCTTTGGGCAATCCCTCCTTGAGGTCCTTTGGCAGTTGTTCGAGCACCTTGGGGTCGAGCTTGCCGAGTTCGTCCTGCATGGCGGCCATATCCGCCTCGCTGGGTGCCGCCGCCCCGCCGCCCATAAAGCGGTTGAGCATGCCCTTGTTGCGACCCATCGTTTTCATCATGTCCGCCATCTGGCGATGCATCTTGATGAGCTTGTTGACGTCCTGGACGTTTGTCCCTGAGCCGGCCGCGATGCGACGCTTCCGTTTGGCGTCGAGGATCTTGGGGTTGCGCCGCTCTTTCGGTGTCATCGAGGTGATGATCGCGTGCTGACGCTTGAGGATGCTGTCGTCGATGTTGGCGTTCGCGATTTGCGATTTGATCTTGCCGACGCCGGGCAGCATGCCGAGCATGCCTGACATGCCGCCGATTTTTTCCATCTGCTTCAGTTGATCGGCCATGTCCTCCAGATCGAAGGCGCCCTTCTTCATCTTCTGGGCGATCTTGTGGGCCTTCTCGACGTCGATCGTCTCGGCGGCCTTTTCGACCAGCGAAACGACGTCGCCCATGCCGAGG
>CAZUKP010000004.1:0-23367 GCA_964620915.1 uncultured Hyphomicrobium sp.
TAATGAAGCGTGCAAACCGTTGACCCTCACACAAGACCCTTGCGCTGTTGGATCATCATGTACGTTTCAAACGTCTGCTCGGACAGCTGGAACCAGAGGAAATCATCGCCGCGTATGGCGGCCATCGCCTCATACGTTTTCTTGAACGTCGGGTTCTCAGCGGAGATCTCGGCGAACACCTCGTTTGAGGCGGCAAAGCAGGCATCAAGGATCGCTTCAGAAAAGGGGCGCGGCTCAGCGCCGAGCCTCGCGAGCTTTTTCAGCGCGGCGGGGTTCGCGATGTCGTAACGGGCCATCATCCAGGAATTGGCGAGCGCGGCCGCCGATCGCACGATCGCCTGATAGGTCTTGGTCAACTTGTTCCACTGCTCCAGATTGAAGAAGAGGTGGAGCATCGCCTGGCCTTCCCACCAGCCGGGGTAGTAATAATACTTGGCGACCTTGGCGAACCCGAGCTTCTCATCGTCGTAAGGGCCGGCCCACTCGGTCGCGTCGATCGTGCCCTTCTCCAAAGCGGTGTAGATGTCGCCGCCGGCGATCTGCTGGGGCACGACGCCGAGTCGCGATACGACCGCGCCGGCCAGACCGCCGATGCGCATCTTGAGACCCTTCAAGTCTTCCGGCCTGTTGATGGGGCTGCGGTACCAACCGCCCATCTGGGCGCCCGTATTTCCGCCTGGCAGACCGAACATTTGAAATCGCGCGTAGAACTCGTTCAAAAGGTCGATGCCACCGCCGTTATACATCCAGGCGTTTTGCATGCGATAATCGAGCCCGAAGGGCACGGCTGTGCCAAAGGCAAAAGTGGGATCCTTGCCCCAGTAGTAATAGGAGGCCGTGTGGCAGGCCTCGACGCTTCCATCGGAGACGGCATCGACTGCGGCAAGTCCCGGAACAATTTCGCCGGCCGCGAAAACCTGGATCCGAAACCGGTTGTCGGTCATCTCCGCCACGGCCTTGGCGAACACCTCGCCCGCGCCAAAAAGCGTGTCGAGCGACTTGGGAAAGCTCGAAACCAGCCGCCATTCAAGCTCGGGCATGGTCTGGGCGATGGCGGGGGCGGCCAGCGTCGCGGCTCCCGCACCACCTGCCGTCGCCGTTTTGAGGAATTTGCGGCGATCGATGCCAGCCATTGCGACGTGAACTCCATTATCTGGCGGGAAAGCACCAGCGGAGGCCGATGCGGGCGCCATCTTAGTCACCGAGCCAAGCGACCACAAATGAAAGGATGGACAGGCGATGCTTGCCGCGGCGAACCGAGCGGCCTACATCGCTCGGCATGCGATCGGCCAGCGGTGACAACGAAGTAACAGGCGTTCTGCTTGCGGGCGGGCGCTCCGAACGTATGGGCGGCAAGGACAAGGGCCTCATCGAGATTGGCGGCAAGCCGATGCTGGCGCATGCTGCGGCCCGTCTCGGACCACAGGTCGGCCAAGTCGTGATCAGTGCAAATGCCGATCCGGCCGGGCTTGCCTTCCTCGGTCTTCCTGTCGTTGCAGACATGGTCGCCGGCCATGCGGGACCGCTCGCCGGCCTGCACACCGCGCTCCAATGGGCGTGCCGGGAAACACCGAAGGCCCGATTTGTCGCGAGTGCTCCAGCCGATGCACCGTTTCTCCCCGGCAACCTTGTCGCCCGCTTAAAGAGGGCGGCTCTGGAAACAGGAAATCGCTCGGCGATCGCTGCATCCGGCACACGCACCCATCCCGTCTTCGGTCTGTGGGACGTGGCACTGGCCGGTGACCTTTCGGCCGCGCTCGCGCAAGGGCTTCGCGCCGTACACCATTTCGCCGAAGCCCAAGCGAGCGCTGTCGTAGACTTTCCGCTCATTGAAGTTGAGGAAACGACGATCGACCCATTCTTTAACGTGAATACACCGGCCGAGCTCGAAGAGGCGCGCGCTTTACTGCCCCAGTTCATCCACCACGAGGCCACAGATGGCTAGTCCGACGCCAACCATGGTCGGAATCGTGGGCTGGAAGAACTCCGGCAAAACAACGCTCGTTGTGCGCCTCATCGAAACATTGACGCAGCGTGGCCTCAAGATCGCGACCGTGAAGCATGCGCATCACGCACCAAGGCCCGCGGACGGAACGACCGACAGCGAACGCCACAAGCGGGCTGGCGCCTTCGAAGTGATTGCTGTCTTCCCGGATAGCTGGGACATCTCAGGTCAGCTGCAGGACACTCCGCCACCAGACCTTGCCGAAATCGCCACGCGGCTGCGAAGTGCCGATCTCATTCTCGTGGAAGGCTACAAGCAGGCGTTGATACCGAAGATCGAGGTCCGCCGCCGCGACACCGAAACCCAGCGCCCGCTTGCCCCAGATGACCCAAATATTATTGCCATCGCCGCCGATTACGACGTCGAAGAACGAGGGCTTCCCGTTCTTGCTCTCGATGATATCGACGCGGTTGTCACATTCGTTGAGCGACTGCGCTCCAGCCCAGCCGCACGTCCCGCACCTCACTTGCGCCGAGAAGAGCGTGTCCAAACAAATGGGCCTCGCGCGCCCAAGGGCGCCTTCCGCCATCGCCGAACGTAGCCAACAGCGAGAATGAGAAAGATGAGAGCGGCTGCAACCCCAAGCGCCCAATACGACACTAAGGATGGCGCGGTCACCTGTTCGCGCGCTTCCTCCGGGACCGCAACGAGACGGCCCGCTTTGTCGGCGGTGGTCTTTGTAGCAAGCTGCCCACGATTGATACCGCCTGGTCGATCAACCTCGGTTCCAGCTCGCGTCGCAAGCCACGCGACAACGCCTACGAGCGTGCGCATACCCCCATTTCCTGCGGAGTTGTGCTTCTGCCGGCCTAAGTCAGGCCAACCGGTCACTTGCCCACAACCACCGCCTCACGCATTCTATATCGAATAGATCAGAAACAGGACCGGTCCAGATGGACATTCAAGTACCGACCGCACAGATACCAGCGCTGACCGACCGATATGGCCGCAAAATCACCTACCTGCGCGTGTCGGTTACCGACCGGTGCGACTTCCGGTGTGTCTACTGCATGTCCGAAGACATGACGTTCCTGCCCCGGCGCGATCTGCTTTCGCTCGAGGAGCTCGACAGGCTCTGCTCGGCCTTTGTTGCGCGGGGAGTAACGAAGTTGCGGATCACAGGCGGCGAGCCGCTCGTGCGAAAGAACATCATGTGGCTGTTCCAGGCGCTATCCCGGCATCTCGGCAACGGACTGGACGAGCTGACCCTTACGACCAACGGCAGTCAGCTCAAGCGGTACGCCCATGACCTCAAAGCCGTTGGTGTTGAGCGTATCAATGTCTCGCTCGACACGCTCGACCCAGAAAAATTTCGTGCCATCACCCGCTGGGGCGACCTTGCTACTGTCATGGGGGGCCTCGAGGCTGCCGATGCCGCGGGCCTCAAAGTCAAGATCAACACCGTCGCACTCAAGGGGACAAACGAGGACGAGTTCGATGATTTAATCGCATTTGCGCACGGACGCGGTTACGACCTGACATTTATCGAAACGATGCCGATGGGTGAGGTCGACGGCGACCGCACAGATCAGTATCTGCCACTTTCGATCGTGCAGGCCCGTCTCATGGATCGTTGGACGCTTCGCGACATCCCTTATCAGACAGGAGGTCCAGCCAGGTATTCCGAAGTTTCGCAGACGGGAGGGCGACTCGGTTTCATAACGCCGATGACGCATAACTTCTGCGAAAGCTGCAATCGCGTCCGTCTGACATGCACCGGCACACTCTATTTGTGCCTTGGTCAGGATGACGCCAAAGATCTGCGCGAACCATTGCGCGCCAGTAAGGACGACACGCTCCTTCATACGGCCATCGACGAAGCAATCGCCTTGAAGCCGAAGGGGCACGATTTCGTCATAGACCGTCAGACCCGCAAACCGTCTGTTGCGCGGCACATGAGCGTCACTGGGGGCTAGCCCAAAAATTCACCCAAGCAGCCGCCGCACGCACTCGCGCACTTGAT
The DNA here is from genome assembly GCA_964620915.1 of uncultured Hyphomicrobium sp. GTDB lineage: Bacteria > Pseudomonadota > Alphaproteobacteria > Rhizobiales > Hyphomicrobiaceae > Hyphomicrobium_A. The sequence goes on from CAZUKP010000004.1 coordinate 3,969, forward strand.
CAAGACTGAACGGTTTGGAAATCACCGAGACGGTAGGGCCCGAAAGGGCCTTGGCACGTTCGAGCTGATCAGAAAATCCTGACATCATGAGTACCCGAATGCCGGAGTGCAGGTCATGGGCGCGCTGAGCGAGCGTTATGCCATCCAGTATTGGCATGTCGACATCGCTGACAAGAAGATCGAAAGGAACCGCCGCCGTCTTAATCTGTTCGAGAGCTTCGCTTCCGTCTTGCGTTACGAAAACGCTGTGCCCTTGGCTCTCAAGCGCGCGCTTCACCAAATCACGTGTCGCCGCATCATCGTCCGCGAGAAGTATCCGCGCCATCACTCGTCCTCCACCTAGGCGTCACTCCTTCACCAAGCGGCCAACAAACGGCAACTCGCGATAGCGGTGCGCAACATCCATCCCATAGCCAACCACGAAGACATCGGGGCATTCGAACGCGCAATAGTCAGGCATAACGTTGACGGCACGCTCGGCCTTCTTGTCCAGAAGGACGCACGTTTTAATTGTCAGCGCGCCGCGTGCGGAAAGCAAATCTTTGGCGTAAGCCAGCGTGCGGCCCGAATCGAGGACATCGTCAATGATCAGCACATTGCGCCCACGCACGTCGAGATCCATGTCTCGCAGGATGGTGACCTGACCAGAAGATTTGCGTGCCTCCCGGTAGCTGGAGAGCGTCATAAAGTCGACCTCGGGGGCAAGTCCTGCATCGTAAAGTGCGCGGATCAGGTCGGCGGCAAATATGAAACTGCCCTTAAGGATTGGCACGACTAGAAGATTCGACAGGCCGGCATTGGCAATTTGGCTGGCAAGCTCAGTTAGGCGGTGCGCGATGGCCTCAGCCGTAAAAATCACTTCAAGGTTTGAATCGGCAATATTGTCATGACCCATGGCTGCTGGACGTCCTCGCTATCGGCACCTGTTGACGGGAAGATAGCAGTACATTGCATCTCCACCACAATGCCTCCATAACTCCCCCGGTTCGCCATGCCCTGGTGCACACGAACCCGCCACATTCGTGATCGATTGATCACTCAAGAGCCCCCACCTCGGTGGCGAGGTGGATCTGGACGACTCCCAACTCAAACAACCGACCGAAACTCGTGATTCGACTGACAAACATTGGCCTCGCCTATGAACAAGGGCAGGAAGTCCTCTCGGAAGTAAACTTCCACCTGCGGCCGGGCTCGTTCCACTTTCTTACGGGCCCGTCGGGCGCGGGTAAGAGTTCACTTCTGCGACTCCTCTTTATGTCGCTTCATCCCACGCACGGCCACATCCAGCTCTTCAATCAGGATGTGAGCCGTATTTCGACCTCCAAGAGAGCGCAACTGCGGCGGCGCATTGGCATTGTCTTTCAGGATTTCCGCCTCCTGAATCATTTGACGACCTGGGAGAACGTCGCGCTGCCCTTGCGCGTCGTCGGCAAGCACGTTTCGGACTATAAGGAAGACGTCACAGATTTGTTGCAATGGGTCGGTCTAGGCGATCGCATGCACGCCAATCCTTCGGTCTTGTCAGGCGGAGAGAAACAGAGGGCGGCAATCGCACGCGCAGTTATCGGCAAGCCCGAGCTGTTGCTCGCCGATGAGCCCACAGGAAACGTTGACCCGCAGATGGCGCGGCGACTACTCCGGCTCTTCATAGAGCTCAACCGTCTTGGCACATCCGTTCTCATCGCCACCCACGATCATCAATTGATGCGGCAGTTCAAAGCGCCGCGGCTGGAGCTGCACGACGGCAATGTCCGCATCGTATGATAAAACCGGCGGCAGGAACCAACGCTCATTGGCACATACGCCAGTGGGGCCCGACCACTATGAGGACGCGATGACCGGGCGCGACATGCGCACACGCGGCCAATCTCAGAACTCCGAGCCCGAGTCCAGCCTCCGCCTAGACCCGACGCAGCGGCCGGATAGACTTGCGAGCGGGCGCGCGCGCAAGCAAGGTCGCGAAAGGACGAATGCGCCTGTCGTTCCGCCCGATACGGTGACGGGTCGCTCACTGACCCTCGTCATCTCGATCATGTGCTTTCTTGCCTGCCTGACCGCTGGTGCGGTCTACATGATCAATCAATCGGCGGAAGCGTGGCTTAAGGACATTGCGAGCGAAGTGACGGTCCAAGTCGAACCGGTCCAAAACGTTGACACCGACAAGACGGTCGCCGATGCGAGGAGCTTCCTTGAGACCCAAGCCGGAATCAATAACGTCTCGGTCTTCAGCCTTGAGGAGTCGGCCAAGCTGCTTGAGCCCTGGCTTGGCCAGACCGATGCTTGGACGGCCCTTCCCGTGCCGCGCCTGATTGCTATCGAGATCGACCGAAGCGCCCCACCCGATATGGATGCCCTTCGCGTCGCGCTCACCAAGCAGTTCCCGGGCGTATCGCTCGACGACCACAGACACTGGCAACGGCAAATTCGAACGGTGACGCGATCGTTCGCGCTTGGCGGCCTGGCGATCTTATTCCTCGTTGGCGCCGCCACGACTGCCATTATCGTTTCGGCAACCCGCAGCGCCATGGCGTCCAACCATGAGATCGTCGAAGTGCTGCACTTCGTCGGTGCCACTGATCGCTACATTGCGCGTGAATTCGAAAAGCATTTCTTGCGGCTTGGCGTGCGCGCCGGCCTTGTCGGCGCGCTGAGCGCAATGGCTGTGTTCTTGAGCATGCCGACTGTTATGGAGCTCTTGGGCGGCGGCACGATCACTGTCGCCGAGATACAGCGCCTTCTCGGCGCGGGAGGGTTGGACGTTGCCGGCTTCCTGCTTCTTGGCGTTGTTGTGGTCATCATTTCAGCTCTGTGCATGCTCACGTCACGGTTCGGCGTGTTTCGCATTCTGAATTCCAAACCTTGATAAGAGGCCGCAGGAGCCCCGAATCGCCACTTGTCCCCGGCAAAGCGCTGAGCAATTGGTCAATCCAGCCTCGGACTCAATCACAACGCCGTGCAAATCGGATATTGTGGGAAACGCGTTTGTTCGCAGGTGCAGCATTCGGTTCCATCTGAACTCCAGCGAGAATAGCGGTCACTTATTCGATGAAGGGACTAACAAGAGCGGTGCTTCTGGGGATGGGCGTGATGATCGCGCTCCTCGCACTTGGATTCATCACATTTGCCACGCTCGTCACCCGTCCGCCGGCTCTCGCTGACCATCGGGCCAAAGGGATTGTTGTGCTCACTGGCGAAGGTCGGCGCATTGCCGAGGGCGCGCGTCTGCTCAAAGAGGGACGCGCAGAACGCATGCTGATCTCCGGCGTCAATCCGCGCATTGGCAAAAAGGCAATCATGAGGATTTCGGGATTGCCCGAGCAGAAATTCGACTGTTGTGTCGACTTAGGCTACCAGGCGCTCGACACCGCAGGAAATGCTGACGAGGCCCGGACTTGGGCAGCCGCACACAACTACGATAGTCTTATCGTCGTTACGGCCAGCTACCATATGCCCCGCAGCTTGGCCGAGTTCTCGCTGTCGTCGCCAAAGACGCGACTGATCCCTCACCCCGTGATGTCGAGGAAGTCTCCGTCGGACGGATGGTGGCTCCATCGTTCGACGGCAAGCATACTGCTGTCCGAGTATCTGAAGTTCTTGTCCTCGATCGTCCAACTTACGTTCGCGCAGGTGACGGGCTTCTCACAAGCCCCATCACTGGCAAAAGCACCAGCTGGTCGCCAAGCGGGACTCTGACCACCATGTCGATGGGAATGCTGCGCTCACTTCTGTTCGCAGTTGTCTTCTACACGTGCACGGCACTCTTCGTCGTGGTCGGCTCGTTCCTGCTGTTCGGCCCGCGCCGCTACGCGATGATGGGTCTCAAGGCCCATGCAATTGTCTCGCTGTGGCTGCTCAAAACAATCGTCGGCACCAAGATGGAAGTGCGCGGGCGCGAGAAATTGCCAAAGCCCCCCTACCTCGTCGCTTCAAAACACCAATCGGCATGGGATACGTTTGCCCTGATCCCAATTTTTTCCGATCCCGCCATCGTGATGAAGGCAGAGCTAAAGCACATTCCCTTCCACGGCTGGTTCTCGCGCAAATTCGAGCATGTATTTGTTGAGCGCAGTCGTGGCCCCTCGGCCCTGCGCAAGCTCGTGCGCGACGCGCGCCGGCGCGCCGACGCCGGCCGGGAAGTCGTCATCTTCACCGAAGGGACACGGCGCACGCCGGGCAGTGCACCCGATTACAAACCGGGCACCGTCGCGCTCTACGAAGGGCTCGGCCTGCCCTGCGTACCGATGGCACTAAATTCTGGCCTCTATTGGCCAAGGCGCAAGCTCGCGCGATATCCCGGAACCATCATTGTCGAGATCCTGGATCCCATACCGCCTGGGCTGCCCAGAGCAGAATTTCGCGCCGAGCTCGAGAGACGCATTGAGGACGCCTCCAATAGTCTTATCCGTGAGGCTGCCGGAGGGCCGAATCCGCCGCCAATTTCGGCCGAAGCGCTTTCACGTGTGGTCGATCAGAATAAAACAGCAACATAAGAGGAACATTAATTGACTCTTTGTGTCTTGCTGCTTAGATTCTGGCTCCAGGCGAGCAGGACTCCAGCATGCCCACCAAGCCCGAATTCCTCGCCCGTATCTCTGAGGAGATCTGGGACCTCAAGTACCGCTTCAAGCGGTTAGACGGCACGCCCGTTGATGCGTCGCTGGACGATACCTTCTGGCGGGTTGCAAGGGCAGCTGCACAACCGGAAAAGGGCGGCAGGCGCGCCAAAGAGCGGTGGGCGAAGCGCTTTCACGGGGCAATCTCTGATTTTGGCTTCCTGCCTGCAGGCCGCATCCTCGCCGGTGCCGGTACTGATCGCGCCGTTACGCTCTTCAACTGCTTCGTGCTTGGGGAAATCGAAGATGACCTTGGGGCCATTTTCGATGGCGTGAAGGAGGCCGCCCTCACGATGCAGCAAGGCGGCGGCATCGGGCACGACTTCTCCACGCTGAGGCCGAAGGGGGCACCAGTTGCGAAAATTGGCGCGGACGCCTCCGGTCCCGTCAGCTTCATGGATGTTTGGGATTCCATGTGCCGTACAATTATGTCGGCTGGCAGCCGGCGCGGCGCCATGATGGCGACCTTGCGATGCGATCACCCCGACATCGAAGCCTTCGTCGAGGCAAAATCTGATCCGGCACGTCTTAGAAACTTCAATCTCTCCGTTCTCGTCACCGACCCTTTCCTCGACGCGGTTCGCTATGATCGGCCGTGGAATCTGGTTTTCGGCGGCAAGATTTACCGCACACTCCCAGCGCAATCGCTGTGGGAGCGCATCATGCGCGCGACCTATGACTTCGCCGAACCGGGGGTAATCTTCATTGACCGCGTCAACGCGCACAACAATCTGCGCTACTGCGAGGAAATCCACGCGACCAACCCTTGCGGCGAGCAGCCGCTGCCGCCCTACGGGGCCTGTCTCTTGGGCTCGATTAATCTGTCGCGGCTTATCGAGCGCCCATTCACGAATGGCGCGAGGCTGGACCTGGCAAAACTCGAAGAGCGCGTACGTCTCGCCGTACGTTTCCTTGACAACGTTATTGATGTTTCTGGATATCCGCTCAAAGCACAACGCAACGAAGCGCGCGCCAAGCGGCGGATTGGGCTAGGTGTGACCGGACTTGCCGACGCATTGATCTTTTCTGGATTAAGGTATGGCACACGAGAAGCTGCGAGCACCGCGGGCAAGTGGATGGCAGCGTTCCAGGAGGCCGCCTATCTGGCAAGCGCCGAACTTGCAGCAGAAAAAGGGGCATTTCCGCTGTTCGACGCGAAACGCTTTCTTGAAAGCCCCAACGTTGAAGCGCTCAGCAAACCGGCGCGAAGTGCCATCCGGCGAGATGCCATTCGCAATGGATGCCTGACGTCTATCGCGCCAACAGGGACCATTTCCCTTCTTGCTGGCAACGTATCAAGCGGGATCGAGCCGATTTTCGATTTCATGCACCGGCGTCGAATCCTCGACAAGGACGGCCACGCCCATGAAGACACGGTAGAGGACTACGCCCACGCAGTCTTCCGCAATCAGTTCGGTGCCGCTGCGCCGCTGCCCGATACGTTCGTAAAGGCAGACGATCTTTCACCACGCCAGCACCTGGAGATGCAGGCGGCCATGCAGCCGCATGTCGACAGCGCAATTTCCAAGACGATCAACTGCCCTGAAGACATTCCCTTTGATGACTTCAAGGACGTTTACTTGCAAGCGAACGCACTCGGGCTTAAGGGCTGCACGACTTTCCGGCCCAACCCGGTGACAGGTGCCGTATTACAGCCAGCGCCCAAAGCCGCCGAAATGCCGTCGGAAGAGCGAATGTCTGCGGCTTTAGAGGGTTCTGCCAAGCCGGCGCCTGCACACGAGCGCGGCGGCGTCGTTTACATGTCCAAGCCGCTCGAACGTGCGCTGGTGTTGTCCGGCAATACCTACAAGCTCAAGTGGCCCGACAGCGATCACGCAATCTATGTCACAATTAACGACATCGAGCAGGACGGCAGACGCCGTCCATTCGAGATCTTCATCAACACGCGAAACCTGGAGCACTATGCATGGACGGTCGCGCTCACGCGCATGATCAGCGCCGTCTTCCGCCGTGGTGGCGACGTTACGTTTGTCGCCGACGAGCTCAAAGCCGTCTTTGATCCGCAAGGAGGGCACTGGATCAGCGGGCGTTACGTGCCAAGCTTGCTGGCGGCCATCGGCCAAATCATCGAGAGCCACATGGTCCGCACCGGCTTCCTGCAGACCATCGAAAAGCCGAGCAAGCTCTCCGAAGAGCGGCAAGAGGACGCAGGATCGCGGGCTGGCGGTGAAACCGCAGTGCAACGCTCTGCCCCACTCAGGCTCTGTCCGCGCTGCTCTTCGAGCGACTATGTTCGCCGCGAAGGCTGTTGGGTTTGCCATGGGTGCGGCTTCTCGCGGTGCGGTTAAAGGGCTCCAGACGGGCCGCTTATTGGCAAAGGTGCTTGGATGCCAGGGTCAGCCCCTGGCGGCCGAAAAATCGCTGAAACAATCGAATTCACGGGCCCCGGCAAGCTCAAATGCCGCGTTCACATTGCCCCAAAAACACTGAGATCAAGCCATATTTCGGCTTGAAATGACGGGCATCGTCGGGAACTCAAGTAAAGGCTGGCCCGTTGAGATAGTAGACGACGAACGGCGCATTTGCCTGAGCACCACGAAGGGGTTGTCCGTTATGAGTGCGCGGATCATCGAACTGGCTGAGTTTCGTACTCGCCGTTTACAGAGCGGGGAATGCGCGCAAGCGCAGCAGAAGACCGCAACGAATGAGGCTCGTTTCTCGTCCTGGACGGGAGCATCCGGTGCGAACTATGTGCACACGGTCTACTCTCTGATCGACTGCCCACCACTTCCTGACGGAAACTTCATTCTGGTTCGCCGCGGAGCCAATGGCCACTGCGACGTGCTTGCAATCGGCCGGGTGTCACATCGCGCACACTCACTCAATCTGGCTCGACTTCGTCAGCTTGGTGCCCGGCTGGGCGCCGATGAGGTGCACGTGCACTTGCTGGCGGACTCGCCGAAACTGAGCAAACTTATCGAATCCGATTTGAATGCCGCTCGGTTTGATGCACGGAGCGCGTGCTAGCCTTAGCGGGCATAGACGCACCGCTGAGGTCATGCCTCAGGGCTTAGGCTGTAACAACAATACATCGCGATAGTTGAATCGACGCGCGTCCTCCGGACGCAATCGTCGCAACTGCGTTCGCATTCGCCGGCAGCCCCTGGTCAACGCCGCAGCGTGCGCGCAGCGGCGTCCGCCCAATTCTCCCCGGATCAAGTGGGGACCGACAAAGGCCACAAGACGCTCAAGCTCACGTTCGCGAATATCAAGCTCGTCAAGGTGTGCAAGCGTACTCAAGAAGTACGCGATGTTATCTCCCGAGCGCCCTCGTGCGCCTCGTATCAACTGCGCCTGGGACGCAAGACTAAGCTGGCCAGCGTAACTGGGATGTGCGCGTTCCACCAGGTAGGCAAGTGCCAAAACCTCCGGCCGGTCCCCCCTCATCAAGGTAATGGGAACGAGAGCCTCGCGGTAGACGCTAATCACCTGCTCGCGCTCGCGCAAATACTGCAGCGTCTCTGCCGCTCTGTCTTGGCTTACGCGGAAAGCAAGCCCTTCACACACACCACCCCGATCGAGACCAAGCACAATGCCTGGCCGGCGCGGCGAGCCACGGTGGTAACGAGAGTAAATGCAGAAGCGACGCTGCCACCCAACGAGCTTGGCGTGCACGACTTCTTCGTACGAAAACCCCGGCCGCCACATCAACGAGCCGTAGGCAAATATCCATAGCTCATGCTCGCCCAGCATCGTTATCTGGAAGTCGCTTGAGTTTTGGTTGTGGTCGGCGATTCGTCGGTTTTCTGCGCGCGGCCAAAATCGGGAGCTGCCGTATCTTGACCGGCTTCGATAATGCTCCGCCTCACAGCACGCGCGTCAGCGAAAAGCCGAAAGAGTGTTTCTCCATCCTCATACCGAATGGCCCGCTGCAGCTCGGTTAGGTCCTCAGTAAAACGCCCGAGCATTTCAAGCACGGCGTCTTTGTTGTTGAGAAACACATCACGCCACATCGTTGGGTCGGACGCGGCAATGCGCGTGAAATCGCGGAAGCCGCCAGCCGAAAACTTGATCACGTCGGAATGGGTAACTCGCTCCAAGTGCGCGGCCGTGTTGACGATGTTGTAGGCGATCAGGTGCGGCAAATGGCTTGTGACCGCGAGCACCATATCGTGGCGCTCAGGACTCATGATCTCCACGTCGGAACCGAGCTCCGTCCAGAAGGCCTTGAGCTTCTCAACCGCCCCCTCGTCCGTGTCGGGCTGTGGGGTCAGGATGCACCACCGCCCTTCGAAGAGCTCGGCAAACCCGGATTCGGGACCCGATTGCTCCGTACCTGCGATGGGGTGACCGGGAACAAAGTGCACGCCCTCCGGCACATGGGGCGCCATATCGCGAACGACTGCGCCTTTGACAGAACCGACATCTGTCAAAATCGCGCCGGCCTTGAGATTGGGGGCGATCTCTGCCGCAAGCGGCCCGCAAGCACCAACCGGCACGCACAAGACTACGAGGTCAGCCCCCTTGACGGCATCGGCTGCTTTCAAACAACCGCCATCGATCAACCGCAGGCTCATTGCGGTCTCAATCGTTTCCCTGGTGCGTGCACTGCCCACGATCATGTTCGCCAAGCCCTTGCGACGAACAGCATGGCTTATCGATGAGCCGATAAGCCCGATACCGATGAGCGCAATACGATCGAACATCGGTTTACTCATCCTCCTTCCCCTCTTACGAAATCGGTGAGTGCTGCAACGACGGCTCGGTTCTCAGCCTCCGTGCCAATTGTCATGCGCAGGGCGTCAGGCAAACCGTACGCCTCGACGCGGCGTAGAATGATACCGCACGACTTGAGGTATTCGTCAGCGGCCACCGCACCATTTCTTCCATCTTTTGGGAAATGAATGAGCACGAAATTGGCAACGCTCGGCGAAACCTTGAGACCTAGTCTTTCGATCTCCCCGGTGACCCATGGCAACCACTGTTCGTTGTGCGCAATGGCAGCCTGCTCGTGAGCTTGGTCCCCGATGGCGGAAGCGGCCGCAGCCATCGCAGCAGAAGAGACGTTGAACGGGCCGCGGACGCGATGCAGTACGTTTGCCACGTCCTCCGGGCAGTAGGCCCAGCCGACCCGCAGAGCCGCAAGGCCATAGATCTTCGAGAACGTGCGCGTCATTACGGTGTTGTTCGTCGTTGCGACAAGTTCGATACCGGCCTCGTAGTCATTGCGGCGAACATACTCGGCGTATGCTGCATCGATGACCAATAGGATGTTTGGTGGCAGTTTTGCACGCAACGTGCGCAGCTCATCGAACGAAATGTAGCTGCCCGTCGGGTTGTTTGGGTTCGCGACAAAAACCATCTTTGTCCGAGGCGTCACGCACGCCAGTATTTGGTCGATATCGGTCCTAAGATTGGTCTCAGGCGCAACAATGGGAGTCGCACCGGCAGCATGCGTGATGATACGGTATAGGAGAAAGCCATGCTCGCTGAAGATGGCCTCATCGCCGGGCGCCAGATAAGCATGCGCAAGAAGTGCCAAAATCTCGTCCGAGCCCGTGCCGCACACGATGCTGTCGGGGTTCAGGCCATACCTGCGGGCTATAGCCTTGCGAAGGACACCCGCCGAACCTTCGGGGTAGCGATCGAGCCGGTGAGCAGCCGCTCGGAAAGCAGCGACGGCTTTGGGGCTAGGCCCAAGCGGCGTTTCGTTGGAAGATAGCTTGATCGCTTTTGCACCGGCAGGCAGGCTGCTCTCGCCTGGTACATAAGGCTCGATATTAAGAATGCCTGGCCGCGGTGCGGGCGAAGGGTCCGACATTGCAGGTCTCGTTTGGTCTTGCATGTGCCCAAACAGTTTAGCGCGATGAGTGAAGGCCTCGACTGATAGACAGCGGACCGCACGAAAGCAAAGAAAAGATTGACATTCAGTGGATAGAACCTAGCTAACCACATCTCGCCCGGCACGGGGCATTGTGTCCCGCCTCGGCCAAAAAACGAAACGTTAGAGAAGAGGCATGAATACGGCCCCAGCGAAAACCTTTGATGGCTCAGAAGGCCTACGCACCATCGAGGCCAACAAACCCTCGAGCAAGGTTCTACACCTGCCCGAAAGTGAGCCTTTGCGGCTTGCGTGTGATCAATTGCTCGCTCCAGTATCGATTGCCTATGAGACGTACGGCGAGCTGAATGCCGCCAAATCAAATGCCATTCTGGTCTGCCACGCACTGACGGGCGACCAGTATGTCGCAAGCACGCATCCCGTGACAAAGAAACCGGGCTGGTGGCAGACGCTCGTCGGCCCTGGAAAACCCATCGACACCAATCGCTTTTTCGTGATCTGCCCCAATATCCTTGGCGGCTGCATGGGTTCCACGGGGCCGGCCTCGGTCGATCCCAAGACACAACGCCCCTATGGTCTAAACTTTCCCGTCATCACCATCCGCGACATGGTGAATGCTCAAGCCCGGCTGATCGACCATTTGGGCATCGATCAACTCTTCTGCGTTGTGGGTGGATCCATGGGCGGCATGCAGGTGCTCGAGTGGGCAGCCCATCACACGGATCGCGTCTTTTCCGCCGTGCCGATCGCAACTGCCGCGTTGCATTCGTCTCAGAACATCGCCTTTCATGAGGTGGGTCGCCAAGCTGTGATGGCGGACCCCGACTGGTGTGGCGGCGACTACCACGCGCACGGCAAGGTGCCGCGAAACGGCCTTGCCGTGGCGCGCATGGCCGCGCACATCACCTACCTCTCGGAAGAGGCACTGCACCACAAGTTTGGCCGCAGTCTGCAGAAACGTTCGAAACTGACGTTCTCTTTCAACGCAGACTTCCAAGTGGAGAGCTACCTGCGCCACCAGGGCTCGACGTTCGTCGATCGCTTCGATCCCAACAGCTACCTCTACATCACGCGAGCGATGGACTACTTCGACCTCGCGGTCGAACATGGTGATATATTGGCCAATGCCTTTCGCGGAACAAAGACACGATTCTGCGTTGTCTCGTTCACAAGTGACTGGCTCTACCCCACGCGCGAGAGCCGCGAGATCGTTCATGCGCTCAATGCCGTCGCAGCCAACGTTTCCTTCGTGGAGATTGAAACGAACAATGGCCACGATTCTTTCCTGTTAGAAGAATCGGAGTTCTTCGCAACCGTGCGCGGCTTTCTCAATGCGGCCGGTGTGAAACGCGGCCTAAAGGTTTGATTGGCCGATGCTGAAACCCGATATCTTGCTTTCCGGACCTCCGCGCGTTGATCATCTCTTGATTGCCGAGATGGTTACCCCGGGCTCGCGCGTGCTCGACGTTGGCTGCGGTGATGGCGAACTCCTGCAACTCCTATCGGCCCACAAGGACATTGACGGCCGCGGCGTTGAGCTTTCCAGAGATCGGGTCAATGCTTGCGTGACACGCGGGCTATCGGTGATCCAGGGCGACGCGGACGAGGATCTTGCAGACTACCCTGATCAGGCGTTCGACTATGCGATATTGAGCCTGACGATCCAGGCGACACGCTATCCAAAGATCGTCTTGGAAAATCTGTTGCGCATAGGACGACATGCCATTGTCTCGTTTCCCAACTTCGGCCACTGGCGCATTCGCACACAGCTCATGTTCGCCGGCCGCATGCCGCAGACACCCAACTTGCCAGAACCATGGTACGCAAGTCCCGACGCGCATCTTTGCACGATCAAGGACTTCGTCGATCTCGTGAAGTTGGTTGACGCCGTTGTCGAGTCGGCCGTTGCGTTCAACACGTCAGGCCGTCGCCTGCCGATCCGGCGCTCGCTCTCGCTGCAGAACTTGTTTGGCGAGAAAGCTGTGTTTCTCTTGAGCAGCCATAGCGAACCGTAGCCCTTGCGCCTAACGTATGGGCACAAAGTCGCGCAGGGCACGCGCCTTCGACGTCTTGCCGATAGGGGCCGCCAACTCTTTGCGCGCTTCAACAATTATGACGCCGGAAAAACCGGACGATAGCCCTGCGCCAACGCGTTCCCAAGCCGTCGCCGACCGCAAAAGGATGCGTTTGCTCAGCGGCGGAACGAAAAGGCCTCCACTCCAATCGATGGGAGTGAACAACGCATCCCGCAAGAGCGCCTCAAGCTGACGGCGGCTATAGGGGCGGCCATGGCCAAATGGCGTATGATCGAGGCGCGCCCAAACACCACGTCGATTGGGTACGATAAACATCAAACGACCTTCGGGGGCTAGAACGCGCCAGATTTCGCGCAAGAGAGGCCGAACCCGCTCCGACATTTCCAGGCAATGCACGGCCAACAGTCTGTCGACAGAATTGTCGGTCAGCGGCAGACGATGCTCCTCGACGAGAGCCGAAAGTACGGGTGCCTTTTGAGGCCAGACAAGTACACCTTGGCTTTGAGGCATCAGCGCGCCGATACATCTGGCTTCGCCGCGGAAGGCGCCGAGATAAGGGCAGGCAAATCCGAGCCCGACCAGCGTGGCCCCATTTAGTCCACGCCACCGTGCACGCACTCGATGCGTCAAAATGCGGCGCACGACCTGACCTAAGGGCGTCGCGTAAAACTGTTGCAGGTCTCTTACATCGAGCTGCATTGATGTGCCAATGTTCCGCGGTTGCAGTGCTCGCCGGATGATGCCGCAAACGGGCCAGTGCGTCAGGTGCGTTGTATTCTGGGGCTGGCGCCGATAGGCTCCTGCCGAAAATCAACAGAGTCGCAGAGAGACGGACCGCATGTCGAAGCTCGACATCGATCAATTCATATGCCGATCAGACAACTACGCTGTTCTGATTCGGGACGAAGACGCAGACGTTACGGCCTCTATCGATGCGCCCGATGCAGATGCCATCCTCAACCGGCTGAGTGAGAAAGGATGGCGTCTTACGCACCTTCTCATAACGCACCACCACAGCGACCACACCGCCGGAAACCTACAACTAAAAGATGCGACTGGTTGTACGATTGTTGGACCGAAGGTGGAAGAGGACCGAATCCCAGGGATTGACCAGGCCGTTGGTGAAGGCGACACGCTTGCGTTCGGAAACTTCGAGGTCCGTGTACTGGACACGCCAGGACATACGGCAGGCCACATTGCATATTGGATTCCCGCCGCCCGCGCTGTGTTCGTGGGCGACACGCTCTTCGCAATGGGATCGGGCCGGATATTTGAAGGCAACGCCGAATTGATGTGGAAGTCGCTCCAGAAGATTGCACAGCTCCCCCCCGACACCGAAATCTACTGCGGGCATGAGTACACAGCTGCCAACGGGAAATTTGCACTCACGATCGAGCCGGATAATCAGGCGTTACAGAACCGTGTCAAACAAGTCGAAGCGCTAAGTGCTGCGAACCAGCCAACTTTGCCCACACGGGTTGAGCTTGAGCTTGAAACCAACCCTTTTCTCAGGCCCCACATCTCTGCGATTCGCGAACGACTCGGCATGCCGTTCGCTCCCGATTGGAAGGTCTTCGGTGAAATCCGTGAACGCAAAAACAAAGCCTGAAGCATTGGCTGCGCTGACAGCCCAAGAAGTAATTGGGACCCTCAATCTAAGACCCCATCCTGAGGGCGGCTACTATCGTGAGACATTTCGCGATCAACCTGATGATCACGATAGGGCACGCTCAACCTCAATTTACTATCTGCTCACCGCGAATGTGGTTTCACGCTGGCACCGCATCGACGCAGTAGAAGTTTGGCACTGGCACGCCGGCGCACCACTGGAGTTATGGTCCACGCCGCCGGACGGGGCGACTGCCTCCCTGCTGGCAACATTGGGGATCAACTTACGTGCCGGTGAGCAACCCCAGGCCGTGGTGCCGGCCCATCACTGGCAGCAAGCCCGCAGCCTGGGTGAGTGGACACTCCTGGGAGTCACAGTTGCACCGGGCTTCACATTTGACACGTTGGAGTTTGCACAAGAGGACTTTGCACCTATGCGATCGGCTTGAGACGGTGCAGCTCTTTTCGCCGCCTAACTTTTCCACCACAAAAACCGGCTGGCCATCCTTATAATGGACTGAAAACAAACGATCTTCTTCTATTTCCGGGCGCCGCGGCGCGCCTGCGCTTGCCGCATCAACCCGACTCATAAATGGTACTTCTAGTTTGTCCTGAATCACGGCTAGCGGGGGTTGCCGGTTATGCAGCGGGAGTCATCTCGACCCATTTTGTCCACGGTGTTCGTCGACTACGACAACGTCTATCTCTCTTTAAAGCGCAAGAGTGAGGAAGCCGCAAAGCGCTTTTCCAAGGAAGCCGGGCTTTGGATCAGGGAGATCGAGTCGGGCCGCCTGATGACCCCCACGAACGGTCCGTCTTTGCCCACTGAGCGACGCATCGTGATGAACCGCTGCTACGGAAATCCCGTGCCACGGCGCAACACGCACGACAATTCCACCGACATGAGCTCGTTTCCTTTTGTACGTCACCATTTCCTGCGCGCGGGATTTGAGGTGATTGATTGCCCGCCGCTCACTGCCCAACTCAAGAATTCCGCTGATATCCGCATGGTGATGGATGTCCGCGACATCCTGAACCATGACACCTACTACGATGAATTCATCATCCTTTCGGGCGATGCGGATTTCACTCCCGTGCTTCACCGACTACGTGCCCACGCACGCCGCACCGTGATTTATTCGAATGACCACACGGCTGCTCCATACACCGCCATTTGCGATGCTGAAATCCGCGAGGCAGATTTTCTCACCTTGCTGCTTGAAGGCCATCTCCCCGACAAGAGTGGAGCAAGCACTCCCAGCGAGACACGTGCGCTACCCAGCGCAGAGACAATTGAGTCGCTACGCAAAGAAATCCTTGATGAGGTCGTCGCCACTGTGCGTGCAGCAGCGCAACCTGTGCCGCTCGAAGCGCTTGCGGATCGTGCCGTTCGTGCACTTGGTCACGACAAGACCGTCGGCTCAGGCTGGGGCGGGGTCGGCAGCTTCCGCGACATGCTTGCCAAAGGTCTTCCAGATGAGATCCGTCTCAACGATCAGCCTCCATATTGCGTCTATGACGCGGGGCGCTCCATGCAGGAGCAGGCCAAGCCTCTCGAATCTCATCGTCCTCAAGAAACCGCGTTCGGGCGAGCCGAGCCGCGGGAAGCGCTCGCACCATTTCAAAGCGGTGCGCAGCCGATGCAACGTGCCCCCGTTCCGCCAGCCGGGCCCCCCGCCCAGACGGAGCGGGCCGCGCCGGCCCCGGCCCAGCCCGATGCCCTCTCGGGTCAGCCGGGGCTTTCTCGTCCGCCGCCTTATGGTGGCGCCACCGGTCCCACTGGAAATGCCGCGTCGGCCATTCAGGAGTCGATTGCGCGCATTCATGAGGCCTGCCAAGCGCCAACTCTGTCACCGCCGGACTACCGCACGCTGTTTGATGTGATGGCCCAGGAGATCGGCGCAAATGGGCTAGCCGGGGCGCAAACACTGGCAAACATCGTTAAGCGCGCCCAAGAATTGAGTATTGACGTTCGCCGCGATGACGTACGCTTCGTACTCGATGTCGTCAGTGAGGCTGATCCTTGGTTTGACCAGGGCGCGTCGGCAAGCTTGTTTGCTAGCCGCTTTCGCAACTTCGTTGTGGCCCGCTGCCGGAGCCAGGGACTCAACTTGTCAGCTGAAGAGCTCGACTTGATCGAGGCATGGTTTGCCGGTCCTCCTGGGCCGCAACAACAGCGCAGCATTGCGGCCCCGCCGCAGGCGGCAGCGCGGCCGGCTCCAGCCCCGCAACCGGTCGCTATGACTCAAGGTTCCGATATCGGTTCGGATCGTTGGTGGACGGGAGACGAGGAGCGCCAGCAGGTTCCTGCCTCGGGCGTCATGGAAACTGACGAAGCTGAAGACGAGTTCCCCCGCATTATCCGGACACGCTTGCGCGGCTGAGGCGGTCCACGCCACCACCGCGCGAAAAACACAGGCACCTACGCCGTGGCACGGAACGACCGGGCCACGGCGTATTCTTTATGTTGCTATGTAGTGGCCGCCATTGATATCGAAGCATGCGCCCGTGACAAAACCAGCGTCATCATCAGCAAGAAAGGCAGCGGCACGCGCGATCTCCTCTGCTTCACCGAGACGACCAACGGGGATCTGCGGAATAATCTTCGTTTCGAGAACTTCCTTCGGTACAGCAGCAACCATGTCCGTCGCGATGTAGCCGGGGGCGATGGTGTTAACGGTGATCCCCTTGGCCGCGCCCTCGAATGCAAGCGCTTTCGTGAAGCCGTGCATGCCGGCCTTTGCGGCGCAATAGTTCGTCTGGCCCATCTGCCCTTTACGGCCATTGATGGAGGACACATTGATGATGCGCCCAAATCCGCGCTGACGCATTCCGTCGATCACCGGCCGGCACATGTTGAATGCTGAGTCGAGATCCGTGCGGATGACATCATTCCACTGCTCCTTGGTCATGCGGTGCAGCATGGCATCGCGCGTAATGCCTGCATTGTTGACGAGGATATCGACCGGACCGAGTTCCTTCGTCACCTGCGCGACGCCGTTTTCGCACGCATCGAAGTCGCCGACATCCCATTTGAAGACGGGAATACCTGTTTCCGATTGGAACTGCTGTGCGGCCGCATCGTTGCCGCCGTAGTTCGCAGCAACACGGTAGCCCTTGTTCTTCAGTGCGATCGAGATGGCCCGGCCGATGCCGCGCGTACCTCCCGTCACGAGTGCGACCCGAGACATCAGAGTCCTCCCTCAGCTTCGTTTTTTGTTGGGTTGAATGGTTTGGGCGAATTCACGGCCGATCAAACTGGACCGGCCGTAGATACCAAGACGTGTGGTCGAACTCATGGGCGCTCGACACACATCGCAACGCCCATGCCACCGCCAATGCACAGCGTGGCTAGGCCTTTCTTTGCCTCACGCCGCTGCATCTCGAATAGCAACGTCGCCAAACAGCGGGCTCCCGACGCACCGATCGGGTGTCCAATGGCAATCGCACCTCCATTGACGTTGACCTTGTCTGTGTCCCAGCCAAGGCCCTTGTTGACCGCACAGGCCTGCGCTGCAAAGGCCTCATTTGCTTCAATGAGATCAAGATCATCAGGGGTCCAACCAGCCCTCTCTAGGGCTTTCTTGGAGGCCGGAATGGGACCTGTCCCCATAATCGACGGATCGACACCAGCCTGCGCCCAGGACTTGATGTGAGCCAGCGGCTTGATCCCGCGCTTGTTCGCCTCTTCGAGCGTCATCAGCAAGACAACCGCAGCTCCATCATTGATGCCAGATGCGTTGCCCGCCGTAACCGTGCCTTCTTTGTCGAAAGCCGGCCGCAGCTTGGCGACACTCTCATAGGTCGCGCCTTCGCGAATGTATTCATCTTCGGAAACGACGACATCTTCTTTCCGCTTCTTGACCGTCACCGGCACGATCTCGTCCTTGAACTTGCCGGCCTTTCTTGCGGCCTCGGCCTTGTTCTGAGAGGCGACCGCGAATTTGTCTTGCTCCTCGCGCGTGATTTGCCACTGGCGCGCAACATTTTCGGCCGTGACGCCCATGTGGTAGCCATTGAATGCATCCCACAGACCATCTTTGATCATGGTGTCAATGAACTTGAGATCGCCCATCTTCGCACCATCCCTGACGTGTGCAGCGTGGGTCGACCGGCTCATGCTTTCCTGACCACCTGCGATCACAATATCGGCGGAGCCAGATTGGATCTGCTGCATGCCCAAGGCGACGGCGCGAAGCGCCGATCCGCAGACTTGGTTAATGAGCCATGCAGGGCTATCGACAGGAATGCCGGCTGCAATCGAGGCCTGGCGGGCTGGATTCTGTCCTTGGGCGGCCGTGAGCACTTGGCCAAGGATAACCTCGGAGATTTCACCCAGCTCAACGCCAGCACGCTCAGCGGCGGCCTGAATGACGACCTTGCCGAGTTCATGGGCCTGAACGGTGCCCAACGAGCCGTTAAATGAGCCAACTGGCGTTCGTGCCGCGCTGGCAATGACGATTGTCGAGTTTTCCTGACTCATTAGCGAGGCCTCCTGGAGGGCAACACGGGTGGGGGCTCCCTCCCCCGTGAGCAGGGAGGCAGCCGTCATGCGGATCAAACAAAGGCTGCGATGGGTTTAGGATAGCAGCATCGCCGTCCCTGCCACAATTGCGACATCTGGTCAGCGCGGTCAACACAAACGGCTGGAAACCTTAGGTTTGAATGTGATAGCCTGACGCAGCGCAAAAACTCCTTACTCAGCGGCCCCCTAAAATGCTGAACAAACCTGACGCGCCCAGCGAAAAAAAAGAAGCGGTTGTCATAAAGAAATATGCCAACCGCCGACTGTATAATACCGAGACGAGCACCTACGTGACGCTCGAAGATCTCGCCGCAATGGTCCGCTCTGACCGCGACTTCGTGGTCTTTGACGCCAAGTCGGGCGATGACCTCACGCACTCGGTTCTGACCCAAATCATCGTCGAGCAAGAGAACCGACAGGGCGGGCAAACGCTTCTACCGGTTCCATTCCTGCGCCAGCTCATTCGCTTCTACGACGATAGCATCGGCCGAATGGTCCCTGGATATCTACAATTCAGCCTGGAAAATTTGGCGAAGGAGCAGGAAAAACTCCGGTCCCAGTTCGCGAGTTCGTTTGCAAACCCAGCTGCTGCATTCGAGTTCTATCAAGACCTCGCGCGCAAGAACATGCAGATGTTCGAGAATGCCCTATCCATGTGGACGCCCTTCGCGGGAGCACAATCTGGAGAAGGCGAGGAGGCAAAGCCCGAGCAGAAATCCAAACCTGGCAAAACCTCGTCGGATGAAGCCAACGAGATCACAGAGCTCAAATCCCAGCTCGCGAACATGCAGCAGAAGATCGACAAGCTGTCAAA
>CAZUKP010000004.1:23377-49110 GCA_964620915.1 uncultured Hyphomicrobium sp.
TGACTAGAAGAGAGCAGGGCGGCCGATCGGGCAACTGCGGCGCGGCACCACGAGGGGAAGGTTTTGCCGCGCAGGCGCGAAAACCTACGCTCGAGTTCACCAAGCACTTAAGTGCAGATTCGCTTCAACTGTCAGTGCTGCTTAGCCATCTGAGCCGAGAGCCACATCGCGCCTGGCCACTCGAATGCCGATTGTGTAACCGGCTACGACGTCGATGAACGCTGCCGCCAAAATCATGAAAAACACGGAAT
Organism: uncultured Hyphomicrobium sp.; assembly: GCA_964620915.1. Taxonomy (GTDB): domain Bacteria; phylum Pseudomonadota; class Alphaproteobacteria; order Rhizobiales; family Hyphomicrobiaceae; genus Hyphomicrobium_A. The sequence goes on from CAZUKP010000004.1 coordinate 23,629, forward strand.
TTGCAGCAAGCGGCACCAGAAGAAACTCAACGAGACACAAGACGAAAACCAACATCGAGAGCGCGTGATCAATGAGAGATGACGTGCTCGTGTATGTCGCCTTGATGATCTCGACGAACAGAAAGATCAGGGTCAGCAGGATGATGAGATCGGCCCAGTTGAACTTCCAGACCCCGCCACTCACCATATGAGCTTCGAATAATGTGCCTTCGGTCAGTATCTCTGCGCCGAATGCCCATACGATTAAGTTGTAGGCAATCAGCACAATCACAATAAGCGGAATGGACCTGAGCGACATTAGCCTTTCCCTTTCCCGTCAGTGCCGAAGAATAGAACCGACACGTGTGCCCCGATGGGCTTGCTGCTGCGATCTGCGGCCGCGAAACAGTTTGCCGCGGAAGCATGGCGTTCAGGTGTCAAATATCCTGTTTTGACTCCAGGATCTGGCGCCCACGATACTTACCCGTCTTGAGATCGATGTGGTGCGGCCGGCGACGCTCACCGGACTCCTTGTCCTCAACATACGTCGGAGCCTTGATCGCATCATGCCCGCGACGCATCCCCCGCTTCGACGTACTCACCTTCTTCCTCGGAACAGCCATCCTTCAAAACTCCATCAATTGGCCGGCCGCTATCTCGCGAGCCAACCAGGCGTCTCGCCGATTGAAATTTGCCCAGCCTGGGCCTTCCAAGCCCACAGGCAAAGGCCCCGGTGCGAAATTCGGACCAGGGCCGACTTTGGGCGCCTTATACTCACATTCATCGAGGAGTGCCAGGGGGCTTTCCTGCCATCAGCCTCCCGGCGGGTAAATGCAGCTCGTCGCTGTCCGGAATCGGGCTGCTCGAACGCGGATCCTGCTGGATTGTCTCGCGGTCCAAGGCCCCGGATTGCGGGGACTGCGCAACACGGGATTGGGCAGCGCTACAGCCAGCCGCGCAGCTTGGTAGGAATTCAGGCTCTTGGCCGAACGCTTAAAGTGCTTCCGGGCCGCAGCCTCCGCTCCAAATACGCCCTGGCCCCATTCAGCGACATTGAGATAGACCTCCAAAATACGCCGCTTGGGCCAGGCAATCTCAATCGCGAAAGTCAGCGGGACCTCAAGCGCCTTTCGGACATAGCTCTTCGTCGGCAGAAGGAAGAGGTTTTTTGCAACCTGCATGGTGATTGTGCTCGCCCCCCGAGGCGTCCAGCCTTTCGACCGCTCGATCGCTTCCTTAATGGCGGCAGGGTCAATCCCCCAGTGCTGACAGAAGCGGCCATCTTCCGACACAATGACGGCGCGCACGAGGTTTGGCGAAATGCGCTCCAACGGCTCCCATTGTTGGGAGATGCTTGTGCCACCAAGCCATCTCAGGGCCATCAGCGTCGAGAATGGCGGATTGACGAAGCGAAATAAGACAATGAGAACAAGGACGACCGAGAACCAGGCTGCAAACACGATGGCGGCAACTTTGCCGGCACGAATGGCGATCGACTTGGCGCGGGCCGCGTCCCACCGTGGCAGCCTCCCACGAGGCTTCGCCTCGACCTCAATCTCGAACCCGTGGCTAGAGCTGGGTGGGTCCTCCTCAATCCGATGGGACTGTTGTGTCGGCTTGGGCCCGACTAGTGGGGGCATGCCTCCAGGGTCAGCCGGGACCTGGGCCGGCTGCGCATTGGAAGAGGCTCGCGCTGGCTGGGTGGGCTCGGTCCTTCCCGTTACGGGATCGCCAGTCTGCTCGGCAGAGGAATCGGACTTATCCATACTGTCCTTGTGATCCCAGGGTGCTATATCCGCGGCCAGTTCGACCAATGAAACACTGGGGCATCGGCCGACCCCAGGGCTCTACTAGGTAATCCGTGAATGGCGTTCGCGCAAAGACTTGGCTCCACCGCCACGATTGTCGAGGAGCGGCTCAAAGCGTTGTTAACTGAATGTGGCTCAAAGGCGGATGAACGGTTTGCCGCCGCCATGCGACATGCCGTCCTAGTGGGAGGAAAGCGGTTCCGGCCCTTTCTGGTCATCGAGAGTGCGGCGTTATTCGGCCTCGAGGCTCGAAATGTGATCGACGCTGCAAGCGCCGTGGAGTGTATTCACTGCTACTCGTTGGTTCACGACGACCTTCCATGCATGGATGACGATGACCTCAGGCGTGGCCATCCCACCCTCCACAAAGCCTACGATGAATGGACAGCAATCCTTGCCGGTGACGCTCTCCTTACCCTCGCCTTCGAAATCCTCTCTCGGCCGACCACTCACGAGGATGCTGCGGTCCGATCGGAACTCACCCAGGCTGTTGCGGCAGCGGCCGGTGCGGGTGGCATGGTCCTCGGACAGATTTTAGATCTCGAGGCGGAAAAGCATCCGAAGGCTGGTTCCCCTGCAATCGAGGATATTCAACGCATACAGGCTCTGAAGACCGGGTCGCTCATTGCTTGTGCGTGTGAAGTCGGGGCGATCCTTGGTCGCGCTTCGCCAGAGGACCGCGCCGCGCTCAGTCTCTACGGCCAGCATCTGGGCCTCGCTTTCCAAATTGCAGACGATCTACTGGATGCCGAAGGTGATGCAGAAACGCTCGGCAAGGAGACCGGAAAAGACGCAGCGCTCGGCAAGGCCACCATCGTTTCTGCGCTCGGCATCGCGCGAGCGCGGCATGCACTCCACGAGGCCGAACGCAAAGCGACCGAGGAGCTTCGTGCTTTCGGAACTCGCGCTAAGGTCCTTGTCGAGGCCGCACAATTCGCCGCGCGGCGCGCGCACTGAAACCGCGCAACTTGGCTGGTACGACGGCCAAGCAAGCGCCAGTCGTTTGAATGGTGTCTATTGCGGAACGCCGGGAGTCGGGTTGTCCCGAGGATCGCCGGATTTAGCCTTCGTCGTATCGAAGACCTTCTCGGTGCGCGCCCTCGCACCAGCAACCTGCGTCGCCGACAATTGGCATTGCTTGGTCTGATCGAGAAGGACAAAGGCTCGATTGGGCTTATCGACAAATTCCGACCGAGAAATCTTTCCGTCACCGTTCGCGTCGTAGTAAGAGAAACCAACGGTCTGGAACATGCGATCCGTGCTCACGATCTTTGCGTATTCGGCTTCTTCGACGAACCCGTCACGATTGCCGTCGGCACTATCGAAGAGCTCGCCCGCGTAGGTTTTCCACTCCTCACACGTAACGACACTATCCTTATTCAGATCCCAGCTTCCCGCCGCAGAGACAAAAATCCTGTCCACTTCACCCATATTCGAACCAGAGGAACAGCCGGCCAGGGCCAGCAAAATCGCGATCCCTGCAATGGTCATGACTTGGCGCCGCAATGGATATTTTGTTATTTTCATTGGCTTCCTCATGGGCACCGCAAATTTGCACATCACGCCGTATGTCTAAAGTCTGACGAGCCGGTCTGCCCACCGCCGAATCGCTGTTCAATGTATTCTTCCACGATTGTCTTGAATTCCGCGGCGATATTCGGGCCACGCAGCGTCAACGCCTTTTTTCCATCGATAAATACCGGCGCTACAGGCGCTTCGCCCGTCCCCGGCAATGAAATCCCGATGTCGGCATGCTTTGATTCACCAGGTCCATTCACAATACAGCCCATAACGGCCAAATTCATCGTCTCTACGCCAGGATAGCGCTCCCGCCAGGCGGGCATGCGCTCGCGTATCATTTCCTGCACATCTCGGGCGAGTTCTTGGAACACGGTGGAGGTGGTTCTGCCACAGCCCGGACACGCGGCGACGATCGGTACGAAGGACCGCAATCCCATACTCTGCAGGATCTCCTGTGCGACCCTCACCTCAACTGTTCGATCACCGCCTGGCTCTGGCGTTAGCGAGACTCTGATCGTGTCACCAATTCCCGCCTGCAGTAACAGTCCGATGCCTGCCGTCGATGCGACGATGCCCTTAGACCCCATGCCAGCTTCCGTGAGACCAAGGTGCAACGCATAAGCGCATCGCTCAGCCAGCTTGGTATAGACGCTGACGAGATCTTGTACGGCCGAGACCTTGGCAGAGAGGATGATCTTGTTGGCACCTAGCCCCATTTCTTCCGCGCGCGCTGCCGAAAGGAGGGCCGACTGCACAATGGCCTCATGCATCACGGCGCGTGCGTCGTCGGGGACAGCCTTTCGCGCGTTCTCATCCATGAGGTGCGTCAATAACGCTTGGTCAAGCGAGCCCCAGTTGACACCGATGCGTACCGGTTTGGTCAACCGCATAGCGATATCGATGATTGCGCCGAACTGCCGATCCTTCTTGTCCTTGAACCCAACGTTACCGGGATTTATACGATACTTGTCGAGAGCCTCGGCAGCTGCAGGGTTGTCTGCCAAGAGCGTGTGGCCGTTGTAATGGAAGTCGCCGACGAGCGGAACGGTCACGCCGCGCTGAGCAAGCTGATCGCGAATATGGGGGACAGCTTTCGCAGCCTCATCGCGATCGACCGTAATGCGAACGAGCTCCGAGCCAGCACGCGCCAGTGCAGCAACTTGCTCAACGGTGGCTGGGATGTCAGCCGTGTCGGTATTGGTCATCGACTGCACAGCAACCGGTGCATTTCCACCGACGACCACGCCGCTGACATCGACGGGGCAGGAAAAGCGCCTCGGAGCGATGCAATCCTTACCCGAGCCCTGCATTATCCTAAGATCTCGCAATTTTCATTGTAGCCTAACTAGTCCAGGCTTGGTTCGTTGACCAGGGGCAGCGGGCCAACTTGCTGGACTAACGCTGATAATAGGCGGCCGACGTAAGGGCCAAACCTGCTGCCACCGACATCACGACGACGATCGATGGCCCTCCGGGCCAGTCAAGTATTGAGGATAACCAGAGCCCTGCCACAACGCTGGCGGCGGCAATGAGTGCCGTCAAAACAACCATGCGTTCAGGCGATCGCGCTAGGGGCCGCGCTGCGACCGCAGGGACGACAAGGAACGCCATCACCAAAAGAATGCCGACGATCTTCATGGCGACAGCGATTGCCACTGCAAGAAGCGTGATGAACACAGACCGAACCAATTCGCGATCAACACCCTCGGCTGCAGCAAGATCCTGGTGAACGGCAAGTCGCAGCAAAGGCTGCCAGAGCCACGCCACTACCACGAGAACAATAGCTCCGCCGCCGAATATCCACGCTAAGTCTTCACTTGTGATTGCGAAGACATCGCCGAACAGAAAGCCCATGAGATCTACCGGTGGCCCACTGATCATCGCGGTGGCGATGACGCCAGTTGCCAAAGCCGCATGATGAAGCAGACCAAGGATTGAATCGAGCGCAACGACCTTCTGGCGCGAAAGGCCAATAAGAAGAAACGCGACAACAACCGCGATGAGCATGACGCCCAATGTCAAACTCATCTGCAGCGCGAGCCCCAGCGCGACGCCGATGAGACCAGCTTGCGCAACCGTCTCACCGAAATAGGCCATGCGCTGCCACACGACGAAGCAGCCGAGCGGAGCGGCAATGATGGCGAGTCCCAGCCCTGCAATGAGCGCGCGAACCAAGAACGGCTCAAGCACGCGAACCCCCTCCTGAAACAGGTTCGCTTTCCGCTTCATCACTCACGGGAAGCGGTTCTCCGGAGATGTCATGACTGTGGTCGTGATGGTGATGATAGACAGCAAATGCCCGTGCGGCTTCCTCGCCAAAAATGCGGACGTAAGCTGGATGCTGAGCTACAGCCTCGGGAACGCCGGAACAGCAAACATGATGGTTAAGACACAGAACCCGATCGCTCTTGGCCATGACGAAGTGAAGATCGTGCGAGACTAGCAGTACTCCGAAGCCATACTCGTCTCGCAGCCGCCCTATCAAATTGTAGAGTTCGACCTCGCCCGTATAGTCGACGCCTTGTACCGGCTCATCGAGCACAAGGAGATTGGGTTCGCGCAACAGCGCCCTGGCTAGCACAATACGCTGTAGCTCACCGCCAGACAGCTCGGTGAGCTGCTGGTTACGCGTGTATGACGCATCGACCTCATCAAGGATAGCCGCCGTGCGCTTAGCACCGCCATTCCCGCCCAATAACAAGAATCGATCGACCGTCATGGGAATCACTGCGTCGACGTCGAACCGCTGCGGTACGTAGCCTATTCGCAAATCGTCGCGCCGCCGGACCTCGCCCTGGTCCGGTCTTTCCAACCCAAGTAGCACGCGAACAAGCGTCGTCTTTCCTGCTCCATTGGGCCCAATGAGCGTGACAATCTCGCGTTCACTGATGTCGATATAAACGTTACTCAGCAGATCGCGCCCGTTGCGGCGCACACCCAAACCTCGTGCAGAAATGAGCGCATTGGCGCTAAACGAGGCACTGCCTTCGGGCCGCTCCTGTGGGGCACAACCATGCTTGCACGGAGGAACACGATCGGAACTAGGTCCGCGCGCCGGAGCGTCGGCGTGCGCCCTTCGCCAATCCGGATGGGCCATCGGCCACTCAATCCTTCTTAGATGCGCAATGCCGGCACAGGCCCGAGACCTCGACAAACTTGACCCGCGGCTGGAAGCCGGCCGATTTTGCGATCCGGTCAATCGTCTCGAAAATGCCTTCCGAGTCGACCTCGGCAACGGCATTGCACTTCTCACAGGCTAAGAAAATCGGCCGGCGGCCGGTGGTGTGATCGAGCCGTCTACAGGCGAAAAACGCATTCTTGCTCTCCAGACGATGAATAACGCCTGCCTCGAGCAATGCGTCGATGGCGCGGTAGACGGAGATTGGTGCAAGCCGTGTTCCCTTTTCGGCAAGCCGCGCGAGGATGTCGTAGGCACCAATCGAGGTGTACGTGGATGCAATCTCCGTGAACACATCCTGGCGGAGTTTGGTAAAGCGCAGATTCCGCTCCGTGAAAGCCTGGCTTGCCCGCTCGACGGCCTTGGCCAATCGGCGCTCGCTGAGGACTCCTGGACCAGGAAAGTACTGCTTTGCGGTGCCCTCAGCCATTGTCCATCCCAACAGTTTTTGTTTGTGACATATTATACCAGCACGCTCGCTGAGCATAGCTCCGAGCTAATTTGCCGAACGCTAACTAATGAAATCCGGCCCAAATCCACGGGGTTCTTCCCTTTTCTGCCACCATCATATGGTTGATGACCGGTCCCGGAGCAAACGGTCGTAGCCGCATTTTCCGGGCTGCCGTCTCCTAAAGTGACGATCATTCAGTAATATTTGAACGTGTGTGATGCCCGCTTCCCCTGCCTACATCATTGCGGCCCGGAGAACCGCCATTGGCCAGATTGGCGGCTTGCACAAAAGCCGGCGGATCGAAGAGCTATGCGCACCGGTTGTAAGCGCAGCCTTGGCCGACAGCGGATTGGAGCCGGAGGCGGTAGAAGAGCTTATTGTTGGCAACGCGACCCAGGGCAGCAATCCTGCCCGCCTCATCGCGCTTGCATCAGGCCTGCCCGAATCGGTTTCGGCATCGACGATCGACCGTCAGTGCGGCTCAGGGCTGGACGCCATTCTTGCAGCAGTTCGCATGACCGCATCCGGCGAGGTCCACGCGATCATTGCAGGGGGGGCCGAGTCAATCTCGACGGCGCCCTGGCGTATCGCCAAGCCGAAAAGCCTCCACCAACTGCCTCATTTCATGCGACTCGAACCAGGTACCGGCGAAGAGCGCGAGGAACCGGCCCTCATCGAGGCTTCAGAAAGCCTCTCCTCGCGTCTCGGTATCACGCGTGCACAACAGGACGCCTATGCGCTGCGCACGCATCTGAAGGCTGAAGCGGCGCGCGAAGCCCGGCGCTTCATCGGAGAAATTGTGCCTTTGCGCCGCAATGCTGATGAAAACCGCGATCAGAGCGCGATTGAACCGGACCTCAAAGACTTGGCGCAACTTGCGCCCTTCCTCGCGCCAGATGGAACGCTGACGCCTGGAAATACGAGCACAATGCACGACGGTAGCGCGTTCGCGGTCATTGTCTCCGAACAACTTTGGACGAAACTGGGCAAGCCGCACGCCCTGCGCCTTCTCGCCCAAGCAGCACACGGCGTAGCGCCGGGGGACGAGGCAGCTGCTCCCATCGCTGCAATGAAAAAGCTCAAGGGACGACTCAACGGCGTGAAACCGCACGACATCGGCATCATTGAAATGAGTGAGTCCTCGGCGGCCCAGGCTATCGCGCTCGCCCGAGAACTCGAGATAGATGAGGATCTGATAAATCCGGACGGCGGCGCCATCGCCCGCGGCCACCCCCTGGGTGCCGCCAGCGCTATACTCGTCACGCGCCTATTCACGCGTATGGTTCGCGCCCAGGAGGAGGGCGCACCGCGTCTCGGCATCGCCACACTGGGTGTCGTTGGCGGCATGGGGCTGGCCGCACTATTCGAGGCCGTCTAACGCTGGCAACCAAGTCGCTTGTCTTCACGGCTCCTAATCCCCAGATTTTGAGACGAACGAGTGATTCGTTTTCCAGTTTCGACGTGCGGGGCGCGCGAGTGCCGCGGCGTGTGTTTGCGGTCGCCAACGAGGTTAATTCCTCTCCATGTGCATCGGATCGCCCCATTCCTGCCCCGATCTGGCCGGGACGTGTGGTCATCGTGCACTAAAGGGTGGCTTGCATACCGCACCTGGCCCGCACGAAGACACCGCAAGTAGGAAAACTGCAAAGTCATAAGTTAGGTTGCGAGGCCGCCCACCGGGCAGGAGGACTGAGGAATGGACATAGTGCAGGGGGTCAGCGAGTTTCCGGCCAATGCCTCATCGCTCGGTGACTGGATCAGCTTGCACTGGAAGGAATTGGCCACATACACGGCCCTGATCCTGCTCGGCTGGTACATCGTCTCCAAACTCGGCAAACGGGTCTGGAACGCCGTCGAAGAAACGATGTTTTCCAACTGGAGGCTCGCGCTTTTGGCGGCCACCGGCCTCGTACTCTCCGTGGCGTCCGGGTGGACGACATGGGACGGCATGAGAAACTTTACGCAAGAGCCGCTCCTGTCTTTGATGATCACGTTCGGCATTCAGGGCGTGATGCTGATCGTCGCCTGGCTGATTGGCGAAAGCTTCGCCACCGGCATGAGCCAGCAAACGCCTTCCGGACCGCGCGGAATTAACAAAGGTGTGCAAGCCGTACTCGGCGGCTTCACGGGCGTCCTGCTTTTTCTCGTCCTACTCGCAATCACTTTGCAGGGTACCGGGCAAATTGATCTTCGCGAGACGAACGCTTCCGATCTGAGCTGGAGCAATTTTGGCGACAAGCTTCTGGTCGCCGCCTCTGGACTTCTGATCGTGGCGCTAGTCGTGGTTTACGCCACAAGCGACATCATCAAACCTTATCTGCAGGGCTCCCGCGTCATCTTAAAGAACGCCGTCTTGTGGGTGATGTTTCTGGCCTGCATGACCACCTCAGTATTCTTCTCGTTCGATTCTCTATTCTCTGCGATCTTCCCCCAAACAGAGCGCGTACGTGCGGCGGACCTGCGCGCCCAAAATCAAGTCGCTGGCATCGTCGCCGACATCGGGCAAACAATCGAGAACCGCAAGCAGCAAGAATCCGATTTGCTGTTCTCAAGCCCAGGCTGGCAAGCTTATGATGCGCAACTCACCAAGCTTGCAAACGCGGCCCAAGGTGCTCAAGGGGAGATCGAGCGCTATTTCAACGAGCAGGTTGAGGCCAAAAACCGCACGATCAAAGAGCAGCAGGAGCGCATCGCAACCGCTCAGGGCAGCCAAGCGGGTCTCGCTGCCAAGAAAGTTTCCTTGACTGAGGAACGCTCTCGGCTGGCAGCCGAACGCCCGGAACTTGCCGCCGTTTACGCGCAGAAGAAGGCCGAGCTTGATGCAAAGGCGCGAGAGATCGATGCCAAGCGCGTCGAGGCCCTCGCCGAATCCAAGGGCGTGGAAGGCACCGGCAATGTGGGCCGAGGTCCGGTCTACCGCGAGCGCATGGCCGAGCTTGCCAAGTTAAGGGCCGCTTTTCAGATCGCCGAGGAGCGCACCAATAACGCCAAGAAGCGCTTGGAAACCGTCCAGGGGCGGCTTGCGCAGATCGATCGCGAGCTCGCGACCATTGACAGCGACCTTGCCACCTACCACGCGGAGGCCCAAACAGCTGAGCAGCGCATTCATATGGCGCAGGGCGCAGCACAAGAGGATCTTGGCCCACAGCTAGATCCCACGCGCATACTGACCTCGCTTGAGAAGGCCAAAGCTGAATTTCGCCAGAACCCGGACGTTGCGCACTTGAACAACCTACAGCAGCAATGCTCGCAGTTGTTGGGGGCCATGGCCAGCACCGAAGTCACCAAAGCGAAGATCAAAGGCATCGAATGCGATCCCAAGCAGGCCAGTGAAGCCGCCGCCGTGATGTTCGCGCTCAACGAGGGTGCAGGTGCATTCGGCGCTAACTGTTCTGGCGGCGACCGGCTGGAGGCCAACAAAGGCGCCGACCAGCTCTTTGGATTTGCCCGCAAGTGCTTGAGCGATTCCGGCTTGCCCAGCAAAGAGACCGATGAGCTACGCACCTCGATTAACACCGCCGAGCTCAATCGCGACGACAAGGCTCACCGCTTCGTTGTGACTTGGAATGCCTTCCAAGACGGCAATCGACTCGCCTACTTGGCGCTAAGCATTGCCATTGCAATCGATGCGCTCGTCTTCATGTCGGGTCTGTTTGGTGCCAATGCCGTTCGCTCACCGCTGTCGGACGTACCAAGCTACAAGGCACGCTCGGCCCAGCAGCTCGAAGCCATCATTGAGAACGCATTGCTGCCGGACACATTCGAGAATGCGCGTCTCATCCTTCAATCCCTGCGGCCGATCACAAATCAGTCCGGTTTCATGGCCGAAGTGCGCCCGGACTACCTAGACCCGCACTCAGCAGGACGGGTGCTCGGCGTCCTCAACGCAGGCACAACGATACATGCGGTGGAATACGATGAGCCGAACCGTCGCTATCTCGTTCGTTCAGAGCTGTTCGAGTTCTTGTCCGTCGTTGCGAAGAGAGCCTTCGAAGCAAGTGAGCACCACGTTGGCCTGGCCGAGCTTGAGAAGGTCGTGGGCGTAGCCCTGCTTCCCGACCTGAGCCACAACGCGGATACGGTCCTGCATTACATGCACCCGATCAGCGAAGATCGGGGGTTCACTGCTGAGATCAAGCTTGAAGAAGTTGCTCCCGAACACATTCGAACGGTGCGCAATACGCTCAATGCGGGCGCAACCCTCGATCGTGTTCAGCGTGTGGGCAAGGACTCGATGCACTACTTCATTCATCGCGACCTTTATAAGACGCTCGCGTTGATCCGTGCGCGCACGCTGGCGACAAGCTACACGCAGCAGCCCCAAATTGCTATGGCCGCGCAAGAGCAACGCTTCGGGGGCACGTTGAACGAAGACGTGCCAGCACTCGAAGAAACGAAGCAATTGAGCTACCGGGACGATGATTCGTTGCGGCGGACCAAGGAAGAATTCATAACTGCCTTCCTCCGGTCTATGCGCCTTGACGAACATTCTTATGGGCTCGTTGCCAACCCTGCATTTGTCTCCAGTGCGATCTCTGCGGGCAAGTCTCTAGAGCAGCAAAAGGAGTCCAACAATGTCCTCGGGCATTATCTCCGCAAGCGTGAAAACGAAATGCGCGATGCCCTCGCTGACGCCCAGCACGCTCTGTCCAGCGGCTTGCATGGAGATGCACGCAAAATTGCTGTACTAAACGCCACCAAAGCGGAGATAGAGGATCTTATTCCCGCTCTTATGCTCAGCCCGGGTGGACCGTACGAACAAGTCCTTCAGGATCTCATCGAACATCTTGAGATGGCTGCCGGTGAAGATGGCGGCCTCGACGGCGATCAGCAGGACCTGCTTGACCGGCTTCGGGACCATGCGTCAGAACTTGCGCGGGTGAGCCGCGACTCGCCACATGAATGGCAGAGAGTCGGCAAGCTCGTCTTTGCTTGGGATGGTGGCGATGCCGAAGACTCGCGCATAGCCAACGCATAAATTGGTGAGCCTCATCGCTCGCTCGTGGTCCGTGTGACGTTCGTCGTCACGCGGGCTTTCTCTTTTTGGCCATCAGACAATCGCGATTTTGTCACCGGACAAGCCCGCTTCTGCCGTCAGTAGCGCATACGATTCCTCCCAAGTTTCCTGAACGAGGAGTCCTTTCATCATGCCGACAATGCGTTACGCAGCGGCCGCGTTGAGTTTTGCGGTCCCTCTTGCTCTTGCCCCCGTCTTTGATTCCCTGCAAGCCGCCGAAGTAAAGGTTGAGGCCGATCTCAGCCAATCCGTCGTGTCCACAGCCAATCCCGGAAAGGTTTACCTGCGCCTGAGCCTCAAAAGCTTGGCTGCAGGCAATCGGGATAGGCGCACGCCGATTAACGTCGCCATCGTGATCGACCGTTCAGGATCCATGCAGGGTGAGCGCATTGCCGCCGCCAAGGAGGGCGCGCGCGTCGCGCTCGATCGACTCTCCTCCGACGATACGATTGCGCTTGTCGCCTACAACCACGAGGTCGACGTCCTCAGTCCTGCAATGCCATTCAGCAGCAGTCGCGACGACCTGAAGCGCGCAATTGACCGTCTGCAAGCAGCCGGCACGACTGCGCTCTATGCCGGTGTCAACGAGGGGGGACGGCAGATAGAAGAATTCATCTCGGACAACAACGTCAACCGCGTCGTTCTGCTATCTGACGGACTTGCTAACGTTGGCCCGTCCTCACCCGCCGAATTGGCGCGCCTTGGACGCAAGCTTGCTGGAAAAGGTATTTCCGTCAGCACAATCGGTCTTGGTCTCGACTACAACGAGGATCTAATGCAGCGCCTCGCTGCGGCAAGCGATGGAAATCACGTGTTCGTTGAGCGCCCGAGCGATCTGGCAGAGATCTTCGACCGAGAATTTGGTGATGCCCTTTCGGTCTCTGCGCGCGACATCACGATCACCATCGAATGCAAGCTAGGGTTCAAACCCATCCGCATACTTGGGCGTGATGGCGAAATCGACGGCAACCGCGTCACATTGAAGCTCAATCAGCTGCAAGCCGAAAATGAGCGCTATGTCGTCGTGGAGCTGGATGCGCCTGAGGGCCGCAGTGAAAGCGCGGGTGAGATTGCCGATGTAGACGTCGTCTATCTCAATCTCGACAAGGAGGGTGCGCCTTCGCGAACCAACATCCGGCCAACGGTGCGCTTTTCGTCCGATGCAAAAGAGGCCGACGAAAGCCTCAACAAAACGGTGATGAGCCAAGTGACCACACAGATTGCCACCGAGAAAAGCGAGAAGGCGGTGGAGCTGCGCGACAAGGGCGACATTGCTGGTGCCCGCCAAGTCCTTCAGGAAAATGCCACCTTCATCAAGCGCTCTTACGAAGCGCTCGGCTCCGGAGCCGCACCTGCCCCGACAGCGTCGATCAAGGCACTCGGCGAGCTTGAAAAGCAGAATCTAGATGCCGCCGAGAACCTCGATGCCGACAAGTGGGGCCGCACACGCAAAGCAATGCGCCATGACCAGCACAAGGCCAAAGTTCAACAGAGCTATTGACGGGGAAAAAGCGGCGTCCGATCCTCAAGGTTGGGCGCCGCAACCGCTTACGGCTTGAACGGCACGACCGTCTGGCGCTGCTCGCCCAAACCATCGACACGCAGCGTCATCACATCGCCCGCCTTCAGATATTCGCGTGGGTTGCGGGCCGAGCCGACACCGGGCGGCGTTCCTGTCGTGACCACGTCGCCGGGGTCCAGAACCAAAAACTCGGTGATATGGGCCAGCAGTGACGGGATCGAGAAGATCATCGTGCTGCTATTGCCCGTTTGCTTGCTCTCACCGTTAACGTCGAGCGACATGGAGAGGCTGTGAACGTCGCGGATCTCGTCGGGCGTCACAAGCCAAGGCCCCAGCGGTCCGAAGGTCTCGGCCGACTTACCCTTGAGCCATTGACCACCACGTTTCACCTGGAACATGCGCTCGGACACATCATTGCAGATGCAAAAACCCGCGATGTGATCCATCGCATCTTTCTCCTCCACGTAGCGTGCCTTCTTGCCGATGACGAAGGCAAGCTCAACCTCCCAATCCATGTGGCGCGCATTGTTCGGGTACATCACGTCGTCGTTGGGCCCGACAATGCAATTGGGCGCCTTGCTAAAAAGGATCGGCTCTTTGGGAATGTCCTGGCCAGTTTCCTTGGCGTGGTCGGCGAAATTGAGCCCGACAGCGATGAAATTGCGCGTCCCAGCAACAGGCGGACCAAGTCTCACGCCTTCTGGCGCCAAAGGTAGCGTCTTCGGATCCAGGTCGCGAAGCTTGGCCAGTGCGGCGGGCTCCAACGCTGCGCCGGCAAAATCGGACACGTGGGCCGAAAGATCTCGAATGGCGCCATCACCGTCGACGAGACCCGGCTTCTCTTCACCGGGATTGCCAAATCGCACCAGCTTCATGGGATAATTCTCACAGTTTCTGTTGGTGTTGAGGAGCGGACGCAGGCCGCTTGTTCCCGGCGGGTTCGCCGGGCTAACGGCTATGCGCTACCGGCGGAAGGCCTCAGTTACTACGATCGGCGAATGGGCTCAATCTCTAGCTTTTTGCGCCGTCCCCATAACGCAGCACCTTGACCTTCTCCAGTGTTACGAGACCGCTGCCCATCAGCTTATCGAGGCTAGGAAGAAACGCGTTGATCTTATCCTCCGCGTCGACGATCTCGATCACGATCGGCAAGTCCTGCGAAAGGCGTAGTATTTTCGCCGTGTGGAGGTGGCTTGAACGGCCAAAGCCCATCGGTCCGCGCAGCATTGTCGCGCCAGCAAGCTTCTGTTCTCGCGCGGCCATGACGATGGCCTCGTAGAGCGGCGAATGCCCCGCCCGGTCATCTTCGCCGATAAAGATACGCAATAGCACCGCGTCGTTAGGTATCTGCATTTTCACACCCATTTCATGGCGTTCAACTGCGCCGCCGCCATGTGTCCGAGCCAAACCGCCAGAAGGCAAAGAATGACCGAAGCGCCGATGTTCAGGCCGGCATAGAGCCACTCACCATCGTTGAGAAGATTGAGCGTCTGTAAGCTGAAAGACGAAAACGTCGTGAAGCCGCCGCACAGCCCGATCATGATGAACTGCCGTTCGACAGTCCCCATCAGTAGGCGCCCGTCGGGTGCGGTCATGGTCGCGATGAACCCGATAATCAAGGATCCCAGCACATTGACGAGGAGTGTACCCCACGGAAAGGTCTCGCCGATCAGCCGGGCAGTGACGCCTGAGCACCAGAAGCGTGCCATGCCACCCAGCGCGCTGCCGACCCCAATCCACAAATAGATTTGCACGTGCCCTCCTATCCGTTTCGCTGCTACAGCCCCGTAGCGTGCCCGCCAGCTTGAAGCAGTCCCGAAGGCTCAGCAAGACCTTCAGATCCTGCTAACTACTTTTGTCCTGGCCCGGAACGTATATCCTGCGCGCCGCAGTCACCTTTTTGAAGGCCCTGTCACTCATGCATATCCTCCTGCGCGGAGACACACTGCAAAAGCTGCGGCTTGCCTCTGGACTGATCCTTTTTGCGTTTGTGACGACGCACTTCCTCAACCACGCACTCGGCCTCATTAGCGTGGACATGATGCAGGACGCCCAGCAGTGGCGCTGGTTCATCACCCGCTCCTGGCCCGGAACCATTATCCTGCTTGCAGCGCTTGTCACGCATATCGCACTGGCGCTCTACAAGGTTGCCGCGCGCGCCACGTTCCGGCTGCCGGCATGGGAGGCAATTCAGCTTAGCCTCGGACTATTGATCCCGTTTCTCCTTTTTCCCCACATCGTCAACACGCGCATCGCGCACGTCTTTTTTGGGGTCAATGATGTTTATCCCTATGAGCTTGCCCGGCTATGGCCGGCAAGCGCCATTACCCAAAGCCTGCTCCTGGTAATCGTGTGGGTGCACGGCTGCATCGGAATTCACTTTTGGCTGCGCCTCTACGCACCCTACCGACGTTACGCCCCGTATCTACTCGCTCTCGCCATCTTCATCCCGCTTGCATCGCTCGGTGGCTTCATGGTTGCAGGCCGCAGCACTGCTGCCGCAGTCGAGGTGCCGGCAATTTTTGAAAACCTAAAAGAGCAGACAAGCTGGCCAAGCGATGCAGACAACACGGCTCTGGCTTGGCTGCGCACGCTTGTGCGTATCGAGTATGCGACGCTCCTTGCCGCCATTGCTGCAATCATTGCCTGGGCCCACTTTGCTCGGATATCCGGACCTAAGGTCACTGTTACATATCTCGGCGGACCCACGATCAAGGCACCGCAAGGCTCGACGTTGCTGGAGATCAGCCGCATGCGCAACGTACCGCATGCCTCCGTCTGTGGCGGGCGAGCGCGCTGTTCCACCTGCCGCGTTCGCATCGAGAAAGGTTCGACGACGCTTCCCCGACCCACCTTTCCCGAAAGTGTAACGCTTGGCAGTATTGGAGCACCCGAGAACGTTCGGCTCGCGTGCCAAATCCACCCGGTAGGCAAGCTCATCGTCACCCGCCTCTTGCGGGCGGAAAGCACCGGACCAAGTGCCGCCGAGATGCACGAGGCCGATTCAGGCGGTGTTGAAAAGCAGCTCGCCGTAATGTTCGTGGACTTGCGAGATTTCACGCGCCTGTCTGAATCGCGTCTGCCTTTCGACATCGTCTTTATGTTGAACGAATTCTTCGGTGCCGTTGGTGCCGCGATCACACAGAATGGCGGGTGGATCGACAAATTCCTAGGCGATGGGTTGCTTGCCGTGTTCGGCCAGAATACCGGCATACAGGTCGGATGCAGGCAAGCCTTGCGCGCCGCGCGGTCCATCGATCTTGCTCTCGACCACGTCAACGCCAGACTAGAGGCAGAACTAAACCACCCACTTCAGGTTGGCATTGGTATCGATGCGGGGCTGCTGTTACTCGGCCGAATCGGCTTTGGAGAATCTGTTGACTTCACTGTCATCGGAAACGCAGTCAACGTTGCAAGCAGGCTCGAAGCGCTCACAAAAGAGCGGAAAGTTCAGATTATGATCTCGCGCGAAGTTGCTCGCCAGGCCGGCTGGACGCCCGAAAGCGAGACTACGACAAAGGTCCACGTGCGTGGTGTCGCCGAACCTGTCGAGGTCATCGGCATCGGGCGTGGCCGCGATTTGCCGGCCAGCCTCCTCGCTTATGCCGATGACGAAGACGAAAAGCAACCGGCCACAGCCGGCCTATAAAGGCCGGCTGATGAGGTGCTACTTCTTCTTGCAAGGGAACGTGACGACCGTCCGCAGATAAGGCACACGCACCGTGCAGTCGCGACCGTCTCCGGTCTCGCGCAGACTCAGGATTTCGCCCAGCTTGGCAAGCGCGGCTGACTTGGCGTCGGACTTTTTCTTCTTCGGTGCGTCTTCCTCGACCTCGGCAACGTCGTCGTTGACGGAACCATCGGCCCCATCGTCCAAGGCCGCTTCGTCCTCGACGGCCCCTGATTCCGCTGTGTCAGCGTCGTCGGTGAGGCCGGCAACCTTCGTACCCTTGGAGGAGGCTTTTTCGTCCTTGGTGTCCACGGAAGCCTTGGCCTCATCCTTGTCAGCCGGCTCAGCAGCGGCCGTTGTCGCGCCCTTGTCGTCGCAACGCTTCAGCTCGGACGTAGCACGCTTCCACACCATCGTTTCGCTGAGAAACTTCAGGCCGGCGTAGCCCATGACGCGCAGCTCATTCGTACCAACCGGTGTCAGCTCGACATCGAACTTGGAATCTCTTTCGGGGTCATAGATCCAGCCGCCGTCCCACTTGCCGCCCCTGACAGGCTTCACATCACCGAGAATCTGCATGCCGCAGGCTTCAGAATTGTCTGCGTCTTTGACCCACATGACATGGCCGCAAAGACCTTTTCCGCACTTGGTAATCTCAACAGCACCTCGGCCGGTGTGGTCGATCCAAATTCCGGTTGGCGCAGGTCCCGCGATGGCGGCACCGGCTGCAAAAAGTGCTGTGGTGCATGCGGCAAGCCGCACACCGAGTTTGCTAATCCGCATATCCTCAACTCCCATGTGTTGCAGGGTCCTCCGACAAGCGTCACGGCCCTCGCAGGGATTCTGTGTCGCCCGTCTCACGGGTTGCAGTGATGCCCCAAGGTGGCTGTCGTCGCTGTTACCTGGGGAACATCGGGACCCATGCATCGTTGGACGGGCACTCTCCATGGCCTTATGGCAGGTTCTGGGCAGCCTCGCGAGAGTTCGACTGCCCGAGGTTTATTGCAGGTGTTAAACTCCATGGATTCAGGCTTTTTGGCTCGATTTACCTGTTCAATCTGAACAAAACCGCGGCAACTTCGCGCGTGCTCGTGATCCGTCAACAATGTCGCAGCCGTATTTCCGTTTTCTGGGAGCAGTTCAACCACCACGCGGCAGGATAAGGATCCGTTCGTGAACGAAACGCGGCCGATCATCCACTGGTTCCGCCAAGACCTGAGACTGAGTGACAACCGCGCTTTGTCGGCCGCTGCATCAGCCGGTGCGCCCGTAGTCCCCCTTTACATTTTTGATGACGAGACATCCGGACATTGGCGGATCGGGGGAGCAAGCCGCTGGTGGCTCCACAATAGCCTCGATGCGTTGGACCGCGCACTTAGGGAATTGCGATCGCGATTGGTGCTGCGCCGGGGCCCTGCACTTAGAGTGCTACAGGAGATCGTTAAAGAGACAAACGCTTGTGCGATACATTTTCCGCGCGGCTATGAACCGTTTGCCCTCAACGTCGAGGCAGAACTCAACCGCACGTTTGTGAGCACGGACGTTGCAGTGAAGAGGTTCTCCGGTACGCTCCTGTTTGAGCCTGAACAGATTGCGACCAAGGCCGGCGAGCCCTTTCGCGTGTTCACTCCGTTTTGGCGGGCTTGTCTCAATGCAACGCCTCCTGCAAAGCCCATCGGCAAACCTAAGGGCCTTCGGACCCCGGCAGCTTGGCCGCGAAGCGATATGCTTGGCGATTGGAAACTCTTACCAATGCGGCCGGATTGGGCGGTCGGCCTGCGCGAGTCGTGGCGCATTGGAGATTTGGCCGCGCAGAAACGGCTCTTCGAATTTGCCGACCAGGCCGTGCAGGCCTATGGCGAAAAGCGTGATCGTCCCGACGAAGACGGGACATCGCGCCTTTCACCCTATCTGCATTGGGGCGAGATCAGCCCGAACCAAGTCTGGCATGCTATATTGACACGCGAGCCGGACGGCACTGGTGGCGCGGCATCGTTTCTTCGCGAAGTAGGTTGGCGTGAATTCTGCGCCCACCTGCTCTTTCACTTTCCCGATCTTCCGAACAAACCTTTCCGCACTGAGTTTGTCCGCTTTGCCTGGCGCCAGGACAACGATGCGCTTAAAGCCTGGCAGCGCGGGCGAACAGGATATCCTATTGTCGACGCCGGCATGCGACAGCTCTGGCACACGGGATGGATGCACAATCGCGTGCGAATGATCGTTGCGTCCTTTCTGATCAAGGATCTCTTGATTCCGTGGCAGGAAGGCGAAACCTGGTTCTGGGACACGCTCGTCGATGCCGACCTGGCAAACAACGCCGCTGGCTGGCAATGGGTCGCCGGCTCCGGTGCCGACGCCGCACCCTATTTCCGCATCTTCAATCCAGTGAAGCAGGGCATGACGTTTGATCCCATGGGCGACTACGTGCGCCAGTGGGTACCCGAACTCAAAGAGTTGTCGGCGGCAAATATCCAAGCACCTTGGATGGCGTCGCCATCAGAACTAGCGGCAGCTGGGGTGCGATTGGGCGAGACCTATCCCTTGCCCATTGTCGATCACACGAAGGCCCGCGCCCGCGCACTCGCCGCGTTCGAGGTCATCAAGAAATCCAAGTGAATGCCTCGATCACGATTCGCTTAGGGCTTCTTCGGCTCGATTAGCCCGGGAACGGCTGTCCCCTCAGGACCAATCTCCCGCCAGGCTTGCTGGCAACTCCACAGGTGCGATAACCGGCATTCGTTGGGACCCGTGGCCTTCCGGCAGGACAATGCACTCTTCCAGGCGGCGAGGATCTTAGCAGCCTCATCGTCAAATTCCGCGAGAGTTCCGTCTTGGTATTTTGCCCTGAGTTCGTTGACGACATTTGTGGTTCGCAAATCGTAACAGATGAGCTCAACGCCGGCCGCCTGGCCGAAGCGCGCACCAGCCTGTCGCGCACTAAGCCTACTTGTATCAAGTTTCGTTGCATTGGCGTCCTTGGACGCACCCGGGGTGCCGGCCGCCACGGCGAAAGAGTGAACCATACTCAAGAGCAGTGCCACGATCGCTACGATGGATGTGTGCACGAACCGTCCCTCCCCTGTGGTTGTTGCTTCTGCGTTCTTTTCCCGCGTGCAATCTAACTGTCTAACCGTTGGAACAAGGATTGATTGTGATAAGGCAGCGAGCCCCGGTCAATGCTCCATGCCACAAGTTGCCGGTTGAACCGATCCCGATCGCACATTGGTAATACGCACAGTGGTCACCGTTAGACTTCTGTGTAAGGGCCCCGCGTGCAAATGTTGTCGCTTGTCAGTAGAGGTGATGTGATGTCTGCCGACCCACAATTCCGCAGCGGGACGCTCGAAGATGTCCCTGTCCTGACCGAACTCGTGAACTACGCGGGCGAGGGACTGCCTCATTATCTTTGGGGTCAGATGGCAGGTCCGGGCGAGATGCCTTGGGATGTTGGGCACAACCGTGCCGCACGTGAGGAGGGCAGCTTTTCATACCGCAACGCAACGATGATCGAGCAAGGCGGTCATTGCGCCGGCTGTCTTATTGGCTATGAGATTCCCGATCAGCCCGAACCGATCCCCGACGACATGCCGGCCATGTTCGTGCCGCTGCAAGAGCTGGAAAATCTTGCGCCTGGTACCTGGTACGTCAACGTGTTGGCCGTGCGGCCGCAGTATCGCGGGCACGGCCTTGGTACGCGACTGCTCTGGCTAGCAGAAGAAAAGGCCCGCTCTCTGCGAAAGCGTGGCTTGAGTGTCATTGTTTCGGATTCCAATGGTGGCGCGCGCCGGCTCTATGAGCGCTGCGGCTATGCGGAAAGTGCCAAACGGACGATGGTCAAGGAAGGTTGGGTCAACGAGGGGCAGTGCTGGATTTTACTGACCAATATCTTTTGATGAACATGCTCCAATCATATCCCGAAGCAATTCCCGGCGCGCGGCGCACTGGGCAAGCATGTTGACTCGTTGGCTCATTGCGGGCAGGTGCCACCCGCACC
Source organism: uncultured Hyphomicrobium sp. (assembly GCA_964620915.1). Classification (GTDB taxonomy): domain Bacteria; phylum Pseudomonadota; class Alphaproteobacteria; order Rhizobiales; family Hyphomicrobiaceae; genus Hyphomicrobium_A. The sequence goes on from CAZUKP010000004.1 coordinate 44,769, forward strand.
AGACAAACGCTACTTCAAAGGTTGATGATTTTGCCGGGAAGCAAGCCACCGACACGCCCCCTCGAGCTGCCGGAGCTCACAATTCGCGCTGTCATAACGGGCATGGTCATCGGTGCGCTGCTCACACCTTGCAATGTCTACAGCGGCCTCAAGATTGGTTGGACGTTCAATATGTCCGTTGCGGCGGGGCTGATTGGTTTGGCCTTCTGGAGCAGCGCGCGCCGCTTCTTTCCGAGCCCTTCGCTCGGCCTCTACGAAAACAACATCAACCAGACCGCGGCTTCTGCTGCGGCGTCCATTACTTCGTCGGGACTTGCCGCGCCCATACCGGCTCTTGCGCTTCTCACCGGGCAAACACTCGCCTATCCGGTTCTCGCTATCTGGCTGGGTGTCGTGAGCTTGCTCGGTGTCGTGGTGGCGGCAGGCCTGCGCAACCAGCTCCTCTTGCGCGAAAATTTGCCGTTCCCGTCCGGCGTCGTGACAGCCGAGACGATGCGCCAGATCCATGCTGGCGGACCGGAAGCCGGTAAGCGCGTCCGACTCCTTTCGATTTTTGCGGCACTGAGCGCAGCATTGAAGTTCCTAACCGCGAAGTTCAGCATCGGGCCTATAGCGCCGCCACTAAAGGCGACGATCACTGGCACTGCCGCTGGAGGCGGCGGGACCTCTGTCTCGGCCATGAACCTTGGCTTTGCGCTCGATCCCTCGGTGTTGATGATCGGGTTCGGCGCAATTGCGGGGGTGAGAATTTCAGCCTCTGTCCTGATCGGATCGACCGTCGCCTGGGCGGTGCTCGCTCCCATCGCATTGAGCAACGGTTGGGTAACGCCCGGACCGAATGACGGCAATGTCGCCTGGTTCAAGGATCTGATTGAATGGCTGCTTTGGCCGGGCGCAACCCTCATGGTGACGGCCTCGCTGACGTCGTTCGCCATCTCGATGGTGCGCATGATACTCCGCCGGCGTGAACGGGGCGCCGAACATGCAGCTGAGCAAGCTAAACCATCAATGTCACGCTTCTTACTGGTTGGCTTTCTGATCACCATGGTGCTCTCGGTGACCGCACAAGCGATGCTGTTCGACATTGGCGTTGTCGAAGGTACGATTGCCGTCCTCTTGAGCTTTGTGCTCGCAATCGTGGCAGCGCGCGTGGCTGGAGAAACGGCCATTACACCGGTTGGGGCACTAGGCAAGATCACCCAGCTTACGTTTGGCGTCATCGCACCTGGTAACATCACGGCCAACCTCATGACCGCAAACGTCACCGGCGGCGCAGCGGGCCAGTGCGCTGATCTCATGCACGACTTGCGCACCGGTCAGATCATTGGGGCGACACCGGGCTTCCAAATCATTGCGCAGTTGTTCGGCGTGCTCACGGGCGCACTCGTCGCGGCGATCACATACATTCTCCTGATCCCAGATCCTCAAGCACAGCTTGTTACGGCGGAGTGGCCGGCACCCGCGGTCGCGACATGGAAAGCAGTCGCGGAGGTGCTGAGCCAAGGCCTCAATGCGATGCCGACGGGGGTCTTACCTGCCATCGCGATCGGATTTGTCCTGGGATTCAGCCTCGCCCTTATTGACGGATTGGTCTCCTCGTCGGTCACAAGATTTCTGCCAAGTGCCTCCGCCCTGGGCTTCGGATTTGTCATACCGGCCTGGATTGCAATTTCGCTCTTCATCGGCGCGGTGGGTGCCGCGTTTCTTTATTGGAAACTGCCGGGCTGGGCCGAGAACAGAGTCGTCGTCATTGCCGCAGGACTAATCGTGGGAGAAAGCCTGGCCGGTGTGGTGACAGCAGCAGCCAGCATCTTGTGGTAATAGCGCAGAGACGGACGGAATTGCGAGTACCGGAACCGGCCTCGCCCCAGTGATCGCGGCAATTTCTGCAGTCCCCACATCACACGCGCGACGCCACCTACTTCTTTTTCTTGTTCGCGTCGTTGGATTTGGCCGGCGATGCCGTCGCCGTCGTCGCTGGGGACGTGTTGACGGCTATCCCGAACAGCAACCATTTCCCGGCAATCTGCTGGAAGAGCATGTCGAAGTTGATCTGTTGAGGCTGCGTGGGAATGAAACCCGACACGCGCAACAACCCATTCGGCGTGATCTGCGGCTCGCGCACGAGCTTGGGATCAAAATACATGATTGGTGCCATGTCGATGTTCTGGTTTCGCAGGGCCGCGAAAATTTCCGCGAGCCGGGCCGCATTGTTGGCCGCCTGAAAGCCTGGGGCGGCAAGGTCGCGCATCACAGTATAGTTGCCGCTGATGTTGGCATTATTGAGCGTCAGCAGCGTCCTACGTATGAGCATGCTGAGGACCGGACCGTCGGGAATCTCCGATGCGTTTTCTGCTGGCTTGGCCTCGGCAGCAGGTGCCGCCTTCTTCTTCTGGGCGATGGCGACTTCACTCGCTAGCGGCACCAGAACGAGGACCGCGAGCACTCCAAGCAAAACACGTCGCATCATTACAGCCTACCCGCTTGCCCACCCGATCGGTTGGGAGCTTTGCAAGTCACCAAACGTGCCGGCAAAAAGGGGCAAAAAAGACATCACGGGCCCACATAGGCCCGCGACGCATGGTTGTCTATGAATTATCGGGTGTTTACCAGGTTAGCTGAGCACCTGCACGGCCACCAACGGAGCTGTTGCTTCCGCGCCGCCCGTAGGAGTTCTCTTCAACGCTAAATCCGACGGCACCAGAGATCGCCAAGCGCTCACCCGAACCGAATATATTCCGTCCGACGACGCCCATCGCGCTGAAACCAAGCGCCATGTTCTCCTCCCAATAAGAGAGGTTACCGGCGATGCCGAAGGTCTCGTATCCGACCAGATCAGGATTTTCGAGTGCCATTGCGATAGCAACGCCCCCGCCGAGTTCGCTCAAAGCGCCGAAGATGCTGCCGCCATCCGTTGCCAAGTTGCCCGCGGCATCGGACGTAACGACCTCAAGTGGGCCCGTCTGGCGCGCCCTACTCAAACCAGAGGTGATACCGGGCGTCGTGTAGGTTTGCGTTGCCGACCCGAACATCATCTGATTGTCAAAGGTCGTCTCTGCGTCCGTACCAATTGCTGATGAGTTCGTGTGCGCAGCAGCAACAGTTGCGTTGTGACCTATGGCGTTTGAGGACTGGGCAGCGGCCTGTGAATTTGTGCCGATCGAGGTCGTGTCCGAGGCATAGATGCCATTACCCGCGTTCGTTCCCATGGCGATGTTATTGTAGCCAACGACGCCATTGCCGGACAGCGCACCCGTGGCGACGTTATTGGCGCCAATCACACCGTTGCCAACGGCAAGGCCTGACGCTTGGTTATTGACGCCGATGACGCCGTTGCCGGAGAAAGCACCACTGGCCTGATTGAAGGCACCGAAGACACCGTTCCCAACGGCAAGACCACTCGCCTGGTTGTCAAACCCGAAAACGCCATTGCCCGAGTCCGTGCCGCTGGATTGGTTGCCGGCACCGACAACGAGGTTGCCTACAGCGACGCCCGAGGCTTGGTTGTTCACGCCCAGGACAAAATTGCCCGCGTCCTCGCCACTGGCCTGATTGTTGGCGCCGACGACAAAGTTGCCCGAATCTTTCCCGCTAGCCTGGTTGTTGGCACCGACCACCACATTTCCGACGCGCAGGCCACTGGCCTGGTTATTGACGCCGACGACGCCGTTTCCTGAGAAGGCACCGGAAGACTGATTGAAGGCACCCAATACGCCATTGCCGACAACAATGCCGCTCGCTTGATTCGCAAGTCCGAAGACGAGGTTTCCTGAACCTGTCCCTTCGGCCTGGTTATCGCTGCCCCAGACGCCGTTGCCGGACCCGACACCCTGCGCCGAGTTGCGATCACCGAACACCAAGTTGCCGGACCCGGTACCCGTGGCGTTGTTGTCGTCGCCCGTCACAACGTTACCGGAGCCGACGCCGGACGCGACGTTCCGGTTACCGCCAACGATGTTGCCTGAGCCTGTGCCTTCGGCGCTATTGTCGTCGCCCCAAACACCGTTGCCCGTGCCGACGCCCTGAGCGGAGTTACGGTCACCGAACACCAGATTGCCAGAACCCGTGCCGGTCGCGTTGTTGTCATCACCGCCGACGACGTTGCCCGAACCGGTGCCCGAAGCAACGTTGCGGTTGCCGCCGACAATGTTGCCTGAGCCTGTGCCTTCGGCGCTATTGTCGTCGCCCCAGACGCCGTTGCCGGACCCGACACCTTGCGCCGAGTTACGGTCACCGAACACGAGATTACCCGTGCCCGTGCCGGTCGCATTGTTGTCGTCGCCCATCACGACGTTGCCCGAGCCGACACCCGAGGCAACGTTGCGGTTTCCGCCGACGATGT
>CAZUKP010000004.1:49210-51330 GCA_964620915.1 uncultured Hyphomicrobium sp.
ACGACGTTGCCCGAGCCGACACCCGAGGCAACGTTGCGGTTTCCGCCGACGATGTTGCCCGTTCCGGTGCCGCTCGCCTGGTTGTCATCGCCCCAGACGACGTTGCCTGTGCCCGTGCCGGACGCTGAGTTGCGGTTGCCGCCGAGAATGAAGTTGCCCGACCCCGTACCGCTGGCTTGGTTGTCGTTGCCGAAGACAACATTGCCCGAGAAGTCACCGTTGGCGGCATTGCGATTACCTCCAACAACATTGCCTGAGAAGCTGCCGTTCGCGTTGTTGTCGTTTCCGGTTACGAAGTTGCCGCTCATAAACGAGTTCGTGCTGTTGCGATTCCCTTCAACGACATTGCCCGAAAGGTCACCGATCGCTTTGTTGTTGTTTCCGATCACGACATTGCCGGAACCATCGCCGATGGCCTTGTTGCTATCGCCGAAGACGCCGTTGCCGGAAAAGTTGCCGAACACGAGGTTGTTGTTGCTTTCAGCGCCCGGTAATCCGACGACGTTACCGGAACCCACACCGCTCGCCTGGTTGTTGTTGCCGAAGACCCCGTTGCCACTGAACGCGCCGCTGGCCTGATTGTTGTTGCCGTCAACGATGTTGCCGACAATCACGCCGCTGGCGAAATTGTACTCGCCGAACACGCCGTTGCCGGAGCCGAAGCCGATGGCCGTGTTGTGATCACCTTCGACAACATTGCCCGACAGGTTTCCGACCACGTTGTTGCCAGTGCCGTTGACCCAGTTGCCCGACCCGCTGCCGAGCACGTTGTTGTGGTTGGCGCCGGCACCGTAGAAGTTGCCCGAGAAATCACCGATCACGTTGTTATCGGCAGCATCCGGGCCGGCAAAGTTGCCTGAGACATTGCCAATAATCGTGTTGTCGTTGAAGTTCGCGCCATTCCCGACGCCTGAAAAATTACCCATGATGGTGTTGTTGGCGAACCCGTCGCCGTTCAGGATGCCTGAGAAATCGCCAAGGATCGTGTTGTCCGTCACTGATCCAAAATTGAAGCTGCCCGAACCGTCACCAATGATTGTGTTGCCAGTCACCGGGCCGAACAAGTTCAGGCTTCCCGATCCATTGCCAAGAATGGTGTTATCGGAGACGTCGCCGCCGTTAAAGCTGCCGGACAGCGTTCCGATAATCGTGTTGTCGGTAAGGTCGCCGGCATTCAGGCTGCCCGAGCCAGTGCCGCCGATGAAGTTTCTGGCAACCTCCACGTCGGTCCCGAACCCGTTTCCGCTGCCCGAGAAGTTGCCGAAAATTGCGTTGTCGGACACGACAGCGGTCCCAAACAGACCATTCGCGGTGCCCGAAGCATCGCCCATAACGATATTGTTGTTGATGGTGGCGCTGCCATCCGTGCCCAAGCTGCCGTTGCCGGCCAACGAGCCGTCACCAAAAAGCAGGTTGTTCTTGATCACGGCGTTGCCCGAATCCACGCCGATACCATTGCCGCTTGCGGACAGGTCGCCGAAGATCCTGTTGTCCTGGATATCAGCATTGCCGCTGATCCCACCCAAGCCATTGGCACTCAGCGAACCGCCACCGTAGATGAAGTTGTTGCTCAGAACGGCATTTCCCGTGCCGAAACTGGCACCATTGAGACTGCCGGAGCCGTCACCGAAAATCGTGTTCCCGGTAAGGTCAGCAGAGCCGTCGCCTAGAACAAACGAGGCGCCATTTCCGCTCCCCGAGCCATTGCCATAGATCTTGTTACCCTCGAGATTCGCCGTGGCATTCCCAAGCAGCGCACTGCCATTACCGCTTCCCGACTCGTCCCCGTGAATCTCATTGTATGCAAGCGTGGCATTTCCGCTGCCGGCGCCCCCGGACGCACCGTTGTCGCTGCCCGAATCCGTACCAAAGATCTTGTTATTCTCAAGGTTCGCGAAACCGCCACCCACGACAGCCGAACCGTTGCCGCTGCCTGAGCCGTTGCCGCCAATGACATTGTTGAGGAGGGTCGCGTCACCGCTGAGACCGCCGGCCCCGTTATCACTTCCGGAGTCGTCGCCAGAAATCCAGTTGTTCGTCAACGTCGCGGTTCCCGTCCCGCCGGACGCACCGTTGCCACTGCCGGAACGATTTCCGTCGATCCAGTTGTTCGTCAGCGT
>CAZUKP010000004.1:51430-85301 GCA_964620915.1 uncultured Hyphomicrobium sp.
TTGTCGCTGCCTGAGTCGTCGCCGACGATCACGTTATGGTTGAGGAATGCGTATGCGGAGCCTGCGGCCGCGCCGTTGCCGCTGCCGGAGTTGTTCCCATCGATCCAGTTGTTCGTCAGTGTGGCGTTGCCGGAACCAATTCCGGACGACGATCCGTTGTTGCTGCCAGACCCATTGCCATCGATATAATTCGCAACAATGACTGCGCGTCCGTCCTGCCCGCCGCCCAAGGCATACACCGTGCTAGCATTGCCGTTTCTGCGAGCAGAACTATTCCCATGCACCTCATTGTCGCGGATATCCGCGTATCCGTTACCCGGAACATTGCCGAAAAAATTGTACCCGTCGCCATTACCGTTCTGACGGCCAGCGTTATTCCCATCGAGGATGTTGCCCGAACAGAAGAACGTCGACGACCCACCATTTTCTCCGATGGCATTCTGTCTGCCTGCATTGCTGCCCGAGAGTGTATTGGTGACCCCAGAACAGTCTGCTGCCATCGCCTGATCCGGCGCTGTGATGATGGACGCTGCGGCCAGGACGAGCGCGCTGACGGCGGTGAGGATGGTGCGGCGAGCGGTAGCGGCGGATGCCGAGGAATACCGGGTAGACAATTGCGAAGCCTCCTGAGCGCATGTGAAACGCTTGGCGGGCTTGCGCCCGCGGATGTACGCAACGACCTGACCTAAAACTCCGTACGCAGATTCAGAATACTTGCATCGTTCCCACATCGACGTTTACCTGACTCTCAAACGCCGCTAACTGAACGTGCCCCCTCCGCCTCCAAAAAAGGGCACATTTGTGCCATAAACAACATCGGATTTGATTAGATCTCAAATCATTAAGTAGGTATGCAGACGGTTCAGCAGCTTTGAGTTGCAGAGGCGCAACACCCGAGGTCTGGCATCGTTTCCTGCGTTGGCACCTTCGCTCATCGCGATTGGTGCATATGTTTCGGCGCCGCCAAGCATTTCACCCGTTCGGGGGTGTGGTGATCGACTGGTTCCGCAAGAGGTTGGCGAGCCGAGCATCGAGACTCATAGGATACCCCATTCTTGTGCACGATCTGTCACACTTAGAAGAGTTCCAGCCAAAGGGGAGCCAGGACTTCAACCGAATCGCTGACGCGGGGCGCCGAACCGACGAAGGCAGGTGGCACGGAGTTTGGGTCCTTGACGTCCGATGTCCTGCGTAGTGCATTGGTTGCAATGAAGCCAAGCGAACGATGCGCTCGCACTTCAACTTTAGATGGCACCCATCTCAAGTATGGCCATTGAGGGTACCGTCCAAAGCCCCACAGACAGAACCACGTACATGCCTTCCATACAGGAGTGTTCAGTGGCACTACTCGGCACCTCGCACAGCGGACTAGATTTGTGTGGCCAATCGCTGCGCACTAGACCAGCAGTAATTGGTGAGTATGAATACCGACGGAGAAGTCTTTGGAGCACCAATGGAACGTGCGACCGGTCTCGCCGACCGCGTACCCTTGCAGCATAGCGCACCACTTGAACCCGTTCGGGGCCGCAGCATCTCTATCTCAAGCTTTTACATCAATAGGGATTGTGATGAGGGGCGTCGCATCGCCATCGAGAATGGATTGCGCGATGTCGGCATCAATGCCGAACGCGTTTCGGCCGTGGATGGCTTAGAGGTTCCAGCTAACCTTGAGGACTATTTCTTTGTAAGCAAGAAGCAGGTTTCCCAACTGAATGCCGGAGAAATTGGCTGCTATGCAAGCCACCTCAAGGTGGCCAGCATTATCGTCGATCGCGTGCTTCCATCTGCGCTGGTGCTTGAGGACGACGCGATACTTCCCAAGAATTTCGCTGAACATCTGAAGAACATTCTTGCGACGCTCCCAGAAGGTTGGGATATCGTCCACCTCTCAGGCGACAACTCACGCGCGGTAAAGCCCATTGGCCGTCTCGACGGATCGCACATCCTCGTGCGCTACTCGCGTGTCCCGGCCGGCACAGTCGCATATTTGATAAGTCAGGCCGGCGCAAAGAAGTTTCTGGTTCCGCTAAAGCGATACTGGCCCGTCGATACGGACATGCGCCAACCTTGGCGCTTCAAGTTTCAAATCTATGGTGTTGTGCCCAAGATCGTCGGACATTGCGATGAGCTCCCATCCGCTATCATTTCAAAAGGTGAGCGCTCAAGGTTGCGCCGGGGCCTTCCGCGACCCATCCGCGGTTCTTGGACGGGGAACCCGCTGCACACGCCGCATGGGTTTTTCTATAATCTGAAGATACTTGGGCCGACCTGGTGGTTGCGGTGCTACGTGCGGAATTCGGTCAGGCGACTGTCCGGAATCCTGGGCTTTTGAAGGCCTGTTACGTCCGAAATCCCCCAGCGCCGCCTACCTTTTCGGCTGTACAGATTCGGCCGCTCGTAGACCTGCCATCGGATGGCTGACCCAACCCGCTCCGCACAAGCCAGACAATGGTAGGTCCCGCTACACGCCCTGCGCGGCAACGCCTCCAATGATCACTCAGCAGCCTCGTGGCGGGTTCGCGGCTGCAGCCTTGACTGCCCGGCCTCTACGGAATCTGCAACATCACGCAACTTTAGATGAAGGTCGCGCTGCGGGAACGGGATCTCAATGCCATTCGCATTGAGGGCCCGATAGATTCCGGTATGAAGCTCATGCAAAGCACGCAGGCGCTGATTAGGTTGCGCGACAAATACGCGGACTTCAAAGTCCAGAGAGCTGTCACCAAAGCCCATGAAAAGCACACTTGGGGGTGGCACTTCCAATGCCAGCGGATTTGCCCGAATGACCGCCAGCATGATCTCTTGAACGCGGTCGGTGTCCGTGCCGTACGCGACCCCAACGTTGAAGAGCAAACGCGTCACCGGTTCGCTCAATGTCCAATTCGTCACGCGGTCCGTGATCAGTGACTTGTTGGGAACGAGAATCTCGCGATTGTCCCAATCGGTAATGCTTGTCGCCCGGATTTGGATTCGAGACACGGTACCGCTCACATCGCCAATCGTCACGGTATCGCCGACGCGGATGGGGCGCTCAAACAATATAATGAGACCCGAGATGAAATTGGCGACGATTTCCTGCAGGCCGAAGCCGACGCCGACGCCAAGCGCTGCGATAATCCACTGTAGCTGCGACCAGTCCGCGCCAATGGACTGGAAGGCAATTACGATGCCGATGGTAATGATGCAGTATCGGCTGATCGACGTAATCGCATAGCGTGTGCCTGGCTCGATAGCCATTCGTTGGAGAAGCGTGAACTCGAGAAGCCCCGGCAAATTGCGCGCAGCTACCAACGTGAGAACGCCAATTGCGATGCCAATCAAGAAGTTGAAGAGCGTAACTGGAACGACCTTCGTGCCAGCATCGGTGGTGATCGTCTGTGTCCAAAGGGAAATTTCGTCGAGCAAGCCCAGCGCAGGCAATAAGGACTTCCACGTGAGCCAAAGCCCCACGCCGATGCCCACCAATGTCAACATGCCCAGCAGATTGCGGGTCTGCTCGCTGATAGATGCAACATCAATCTCGGAATCATCGATGACGTGTGGGCTGGCATCACCACTGGATTTAGTTTCCGCGATCACGGCTGCCGTCTCGCTGGCTTTCTTGCGCCGTTCCTGCGCCCGCACAACTTCCAAGCGACGCCGCGCAACGAGGAGTTCTCTGATGCCGACAGCGTAGGCCAGCAATCCCAGGAAAACGATTGCGATGGTAACTGCTAGCCGTGTTTGAAGCTGTGTGGCGCTATCGTAGTAGCCAAAGACAGAAAGGGCAGCGAGTGCAAGCGGTGCAGCACCAAGCACCGGGTACCATATGCCGCGTGTCAACCAAAGCGCACCTTCAGGAGAGAGCCTTGAAGCAACGGGACGTTTGCGGGGGCTGACGATCCGGAAGACGAAGAGGGAAAGGGCAATTGCTCCGACGATGAACGCCAATCGTCCCAGACCATCCCGGTAAGTCTGAGAATTGCTGGCGTCGATCATGCCCAACAGAAAGGCTATCGGTGTGATCACAAACGCCAATCTGTGAAGATTGCGCGAAATACCCTGGCATTCGCGGTCGCGCCACTCAAAGTGGGCACGCAAAAGTCCAGAAGGAATGCAGAGATTTTGCACGAAGCGAATAACGAACAAAACGATCGCCGCCGAAACGAGACCGCTTCCAACCGTTGCGGCAAACTCCAGCTCGGTAGGCGGGCGAGCAAGCAGCCTCCCCGCGTAGCCCATGAGGAGTGGCAACGGCAATGAGATAACAGTCGTGATTATTAGTGCTCGGGGAGTGAGCAAGAAGTTGTCCTTTGACACCTTGCCCACCGCATTGGCAATCTCATTGAGCCTCAGAACCAATCGTCTGCGGAACAGGAGGATCAAACTGCAGGCGAGCAGAACCAGGGCCGTTAAAAGCGGTGCATTTTGAGTCCGCCCCCAAAGCGCTTGGGCCGTCCGCTTCCAACTCTCACCAGTCGAGAGCCAGTCGACGGCTGTCCTGATCTGATCCCACCAAGTTCGACCGAGTGGGGCTGAGGTCGGCAACCACAACAACCGACTGCTCAAGAGCTCTTGAAGCTGCTCCGTATGGCTCTTCAGTTCGCGATTGGCAGCGTTGAGCTTGGCAAGCTGTTCAATCTCTAAGGCGCGTGTCTCGCTCAGCTGCGCAAGAGCCTCGCGCCTGGCGGCCATGAGCTCTTCAAGTTTCGGGCGTAGTTCATTCCAATCCTTATCCGTGTCAAGGCCACCCTCTGAAAGGACTCGCTTGCCGGCAAGCTCCGGATCGAGCAGGGCACGCCGCCTTTGTTCCACGTTGAGACGCTGCAAACGTGCCTCAACGATATCCTCATCGCGATCCCGGATTCTGTCACGGAGTTTCGAAAGGATCGGGAGTTGGTCGCGCATTTCGCGGAGGTACTCGCCCAGATCCGAGCCGACGCTACCAATTTCCAAGATCTGCTGCGCGCTCGCGAGCGTCTCCTTTAGCTGCGCAATATCGGCACTGATTACCGCTTGATCCCGTTGCGCCTTTTCAATAAATCGCGTTAGCGCGGTCCGTCTCTCGTGCAGATCTGAGGTGGCCTTCGCGTAGGCTTGTAAAATCGGATGCTTGTCAGACAGCTCACGTGTGACACGTTCTGACTCCGCCTGCTTCGCCACTGCATCGCTTTTGCGTAGTTCGTTGGCCCGTCCCTCAAGGAGCGGAATTTGCTTTTGGAGTTCCTCAAGCTGGGCGGCAACCAAATCGCGGGATGCCGAAATGAGTGCCTTCCGCGCCGGTAGGCTGATGACTTCTTGCTCGAGAAGATTGATCTTGGAAGACCTTACTAGGCGTTCGGCAGCAATCGAAGCGCGTTTTGCATCCACCACTGGCGAAGAACTGTCCTCTTCATCAGCCGTACTCGCCTCAGCAAGGGCATCAAGTTTCTTTTGCTCATCGGTTTGCTCTGCGCGCGCCGTCGTTGAGCGCGAGGCAATGTCGCGCAGCGCCGTATCAAGTCGGGTGAGTTCGGACCCGAGCTTAGCTGACTCGCCCTGCGCGGTTGTCAGTTGTTGTTCGACATCGCCTAGTGACATTGCTCCGATGGCGGACTGCAATCCTGCAATCTTTGGACCTGCCGATGACTGCAGGCTGTCCAATTGCTTCTTTATCGAGTCTGTTTTCTTCGGCGATTCTTCGATCGTCTTTTGAAACTCAGCGGCTGCCTCACGGTTGGATTCGGCCGCTTCCAATGCCGCGAGTGCTTTGCGATAGAGGGCAAGAGCTTGATCACGCGGCGCCGCATCCAGATCCTTGCGAGCCTCGACCTCGTCAATCTTGGCTTTTATCCGAGAAGACGTCAGCGCCGGCGTGGCCGAGACGTCGGCAGTGTCGACCTGCGGTTGGTCCGCCCCCGGCGCCGGCGCCTGCTCTTGCGCATGTGCTTCCCTTCCGCAAACAACGGCTGCGGCCATGAAAATGCATGCGATTGAAGTTCGCCAGTTGAGACCTAATGTGATCAAGCTGCCCCCGTCGCAGGCTTACGCGGCGATTAAGTACTCGTCCGCGCATAAGGTGTCACCTGCTATGGCGAAATCGGGACTCCCTTGTGGCAGAAACGTGAAAGTCGGCTGTATATTGGACGTTATGGTGAAGCCCGGACGGGGGGGCAAAGGCTGGCCGGGCGGCACACCGCCCTGGAGCCAACTGACCCCATGCCTCGCGGCGTCTCACAGAACGCTCGATATTTGCCGTCAGGGGTCAATTCTTGCGTTGCGGCCACAGGTAGCCATGGCCGCCTGCATCACCTTTAGGTCGAGACATTCTGCCGGTTTTGAACGAGATCGTCGATGACCGACGGGTCCGCAAGAGTCGTCGTGTCGCCGAGATTTGAAAAATCATCCTCTGCAATCTTGCGCAGGATGCGCCGCATGATCTTTCCAGATCGAGTTTTCGGCAGCCCAGGGGCAAACTGAATGAGATCCGGTGATGCGATCGGACCGATCTCCTTTCGCACGAAGCTCACCAGTTCCTTCTTTAAATCGTCATTCGCGCTCTCGCCTGAATTGAGCGTGACATAACAATAAATGCCCTGCCCTTTGAGTTCATGGGGATATCCAACCACAGCTGCCTCAGAGACCTTCGGGTGCATCACAAGAGCACTCTCAATTTCAGCGGTTCCCATGCGATGACCGGAGACGTTGATCACATCATCGACGCGTCCCGTGATCCAATAGTCGCCATCTTCATCGCGCCGGCATCCATCGCCGGTGAAGTACGTGCCCGGGAAGGTCGTAAAGTAAGTCTGCACGAAGCGTTCGTGATCGCCATAAATAGTGCGGGCCTGGCCTGGCCAACTGTCCAAAATCACAAGATTGCCTTGGACGGGACCTTCAAGGATCGTCCCCTTATCATCGACAAGTGCAGGCTTGACACCGAAGAAGGGCTTTGTGGCGGAGCCTGGTTTCAACTTGGTGGCGCCGGGCAGAGGCGTGATCATGATGCCGCCTGTCTCCGTCTGCCACCAGGTATCCACGATCGGGCAGCGGCCATTTCCGACGACCCGGTTGTACCACTCCCATGCTTCGGGATTGATGGGCTCGCCGACACTCCCCAACAGCCGCAGCGAAGATCGGTCTGAGCTGACCACGAAATCATCACCAGCCCCCATGAGTGCGCGGATGGCTGTCGGCGCGGTGTAAAAAATGTTGACGCGCCACTTGTCGACAACGTCCCAGAAGCGCGACGCTGAAGGATAGCTTGGCACGCCCTCAAACATCAAAGTCGTCGCGCCATTGGCAAGGGGCCCGTAGACGATGTAGCTGTGCCCTGTGACCCAGCCGACATCCGCCGTGCACCAATAGATGTCGCCATCCTGATAGTCGAAGACATGCTGATGCGTCATCGAGGCGTAAACCAGATAACCTCCGCTGGTGTGCAAGACGCCTTTCGGTTTGCCCGTTGACCCGGACGTATAGAGTATGAACAGGGGATCTTCGGCGTTCATTTCAACTGGCGGACAGTCTGGCGAAGCCTTTTCGATCTCCTCGTGCAGCCAATAATCGCGGCCTTCGGTCCAGGGCACTGGATTGCCGGTACGGCGCACGACGACGACCGTCTCTCCACCCTTTGCGACCTTTTGCAGGGCCACATCCGCGTTCTTTTTCAGCGGGACTGTCTTGCCGCCACGTAGTCCTTCGTCCGCCGTGATTACGAAACGGCTGTCAGCATCCGCGATGCGATCAGCCAAACTGTCGGGTGAGAAACCGCCGAAGACGACGGAGTGGATCGCACCAATGCGTGCACAGGCGAGCATCGCATAGGCTGCCTCCGGAATCATCGGGAGATAGATGGTGACCCTGTCGCCCTTCTTAACACCGTGGGACTTGAAGACATTCGCAAGCTTGCAAACGCGCTCGTGAAGCTGCTTATAGGTGATCGTCTCGCTCTCGTTTGGATCGTCGCCTTCCCAAATGATTGCAATCTGATCGCCCCGTTCCGCTAAGTGTCGATCAATGCAATTGGCCGACACGTTGAGCGTGCCGTCCTCGAACCACTTGATAACGATATTTTCTGGGTCAAACGACGTGTTCTTGACCCTCGTATAAGGCTTTATCCATTCCAGCCGTGACCCGTGCTTGCTCCAGAAGCCGACGGGATCATCGATCGAGTGGCGGTATTCTGCTTGATATCCGGCCTCATCGATCGATGATTTCCCAAACTGCTCGAAGGGTGTGTTCTCGGCTGCGGCCGTGCCAGATGAAGCGCTCATGTCCTACCTCTTGCGTCCAGAAAGCGGATGGAGCAGCGCCGCAATTGACGCCACGCTCGGATGCTCACAAGTGCAAATTTGATCTTTTCGGTGTAAGAAGCCGCGCGCCGGCGATGACCGGCGCGCGACCCGGTGCCGTCCTTAAAAGAAGCCCAAAGCTTTGTTGCTGTAGGACACCAGCATGTTCTTGGTCTGCTGATAGTGCTCAAGCATCATCTTGTGGTTTTCACGGCCCACGCCCGACTGCTTGTAACCACCGAACGCAGCGTGCGCCGGATAGAGATGGTAGCAGTTGGTCCAGACGCGACCGGCTTGGATCGCGCGTCCGAAACGGTAGGCACGGTTACCGTTGCGGGTCCAAACGCCAGCGCCCAAACCGTAGAGCGTGTCATTCGCAATCTCGAGCGCTTCCTCGTCGTCCTTGAACTTGGTGACAGATACGACCGGACCGAAGATCTCCTCCTGGAAGACACGCATCTTGTTATGGCCTTCAAGGATCGTCGGCTTGACGTAGTAGCCTTCGGCCAGTTCGCCCTCGAGGATCGAGCGCGCCCCGCCAGCAAGCACCCGTGCCCCTTCGTCCCTGCCGATCTGGATGTACGAAAGAATTTTCTCCATCTGATCGTTGGAGGCTTGGGCACCGATCATTGTCGTGGGATCGAGCGGGTGGCCCTGCTTAACATTGTTCGTGCGTTCAATGGCACGCTCCATGAACCTGTCGTAGATCTTCTCGTGCACCAATGCTCGCGACGGACACGTACACACCTCGCCCTGGTTTAGGGCAAACA
Organism: uncultured Hyphomicrobium sp.; assembly: GCA_964620915.1. GTDB lineage: Bacteria > Pseudomonadota > Alphaproteobacteria > Rhizobiales > Hyphomicrobiaceae > Hyphomicrobium_A. The sequence continues at coordinate 60,453 of CAZUKP010000004.1, forward strand.
ATGTGAAGCCTTCCAGAGCCTTGTCGAAGTAGTCGTCATCTGCATCGGCAACGTCGGAAAAGAAGATGTTAGGAGACTTGCCGCCAAGCTCGAGCGTGCACGGGATGATGTTCTCGGCCGCATACTGCATGATGAGCCGCCCCGTCGTCGTCTCGCCCGTGAATGCAATCTTAGCGATGCGTGGATTGGAGGCGAGCGGTTTACCCGCCTCGACGCCAAAGCCATTGACAACGTTGAGCACACCGGGAGGCAGAATGTCCCCGACGAGGTCCATTAGCACCATGATGGCCATTGGTGTTTGCTCGGCGGGCTTTAGAACGACACAGTTGCCCGCGGCAAGTGCTGGAGCCAACTTCCACACCGCCATCAGCAACGGAAAATTCCACGGTATGATCTGGCCGACGACGCCCAATGGCTCGTGGAAGTGGTAGGCGACCGTATCATCGTCGATTTCGCTGATCGAGCCTTCCTGGGCACGAATACAGCTCGCAAAGTAACGGAAGTGGTCGATGGCGAGCGGAATGTCGGCCGCCATCGTTTCGCGAATCGGCTTCCCGTTGTCGAGCGTTTCGACCATCGCCAATAGCTTGAGGTTCGACTCCATGCGATCGGCGATCTTGTTGAGCAGAGCCGAACGCTCTGCGGCTGCTGTGCGGCCCCATTTGTCTTTCGCGACATGGGCCGTATCGAGTGCGAGCTCGATGTCCTCAGCGGTCGATCGGGCCACCTCACACAGTGGCTTGCCGGTGACAGGCGTTATGTTTGCAAAGTATTGTCCCTTGACCGGCGCGACCCACTGGCCGCCGATGAAGTTGTCATAGCGTGGCCGAACGCGCATTTGCTGCGACAGCTCGGACATTGCTTGTTCAATCATTGTCTCCTCCATAGAATCGGAAGACTGTTCAGGTTGCCCTGCCAATCCGATACTTCAGTTTTGGTTCTTGAATGCTCTTGCCGCCAGTCCGTCTGGCTTAAGCCCTAGTTAGCGCGTGCGCTGTCGGCCCGTCACCATGGGCCCATCACCGGCCAGTCGTGACCTGTCTCAATTGTGAGACAATTCCAGGGGAGCTTGATGCTCTTCGGGGGCGGTCGGAGACGGGCTTTCGGATAACCCGAGCCGCTTCATGCGCCGATAAAGGGTCGCTCGGCCAATGCCGAGGTCGCGCGCGGCGGCGGATACGTTGCCATCGCTGCGGGCCAAGGCACGCTGCAATTCCGCCCGTTCGGCGGCGCGCAGATCCGATGTTTGCTTGCTGTTTGCCAGGACATCGGGGAGTGGGCGCCCGGTGGCAAGAACATCGTCCGTTAGGTCCAATATTTGGCGCGCGACCCGAGTTGCCCCCACGACAAGATCGTAGCCGTCAACCGCCAACAGCGCCGATCCGTGGTGGCCGTCGGTCGGCGCCATGACGATACGGTAGCCGGGAAAAGCCGCGCGGAAATTGTCACTTTCGATTCGGTGCGCCGCGTCCGAAGCGACCGTCGCGATGAGACAGGTCAGTTCCTCACTGAGGTCGGCACGGCAGGAAGACACATCAAGCACTGCCGCCAGGCGTCCACCGGCATCAAACACCGGACTTCCGATACAGCTCATGTCGGTGTTCCGCGTGTAAAAGTGCTGGTTGCGATGAATGATAACTGGGCGCTGCTCAACCAAACAGGTGCCGATCCCGTTGGTACCTTCGTGTCCTTCACTCCAATTCACCCCAGCCCACAGGCCCATTTCGGCAAAGGCCTCATCGTCTCCAGCCATCCCGCGCCGCTCAACAATCAGTCCTTCTGAATCGGTGAGCAACACCGAGCAGCCTGAGCGACCGACGGCGCGCAAAAGACGCTCGATTGTGGGCGCGGCAATCTCCGCAAGCCGACCGAGACGTTCGCGCGCAGCGCGTAACTCAGTCTCGTCGACCCTGCCGGGCGGCGCCTGAGTTTCGGGATCCAAACAATAGTAATGCAACGAGCGGCGCCACGATGCGGCAAGTGCCGAGCTTGCCGCAAGCGAGACAGATTCAGCTGCCGCGCGAACCTCGTCCGCGTGGGCAAGCTGCCTGTTTTTCCTCCCGGGCTCACTCATTCTTTTTTGCCTCTGCGCCTTGCAGATGGGGCCCAGCCGCAATTAAAACCCCTTCGGCGCGCCCACGGCAAGCACTCTATTGGCGTGCGATTGGTTTCATCGCCCGCTCTGAGAGTGGTTGAGCGCACGGTTTGGAGGTACGATAAGTGACCTTAGCGGCGTTCTGACCGCCCTGTTGGCCGCAACCAAGCCAAATACGCCATTGGAAAGAGGGAGCCAGGTGAATGCGTCTTGACGCAATTGCGGTCGGCGAAAATCCGCCCCATGACATCAATGTGATCGTTGAGGTTCCCGTGGGAGGTGAGCCGATTAAGTACGAGATGGATAAGGCATCCGGCACCCTTGTCGTCGACCGCTTCCTCTACACGCCGATGCGTTATCCGGGAAATTACGGGTTCGTGCCGCATACGCTCTCAGAGGACGGCGACCCAATAGATGTGCTCGTGTGCAACACGCGCGCGATCGTGCCCGGCGCAATCATAAATTGCCGCCCCGTAGGCGTGCTGATTATGGAGGATGAGGGCGGGGGAGACGAGAAGGTCATTGCGGTCCCGAGCAGCCGCCTCACCATGCGTTACGACAAGATCGCCAACTACACCGACCTTCCCGAGATTTCGATGAAGCAGATCGAGCACTTCTTCTCACACTACAAGGATCTTGAGCCAGATAAGTGGGCACGCATTGGCCGCTGGGGCGATGCGGCCGAAGCAAAACGTATGGTCATGGATGCAGTAGAGCGCGCCAAATCTCGGACTGACTAGTTGGCGGAGAGGGAGTCCGCGAATGTTGCGATATTATAAGGCGCTGCAACGCAAATTTTCTCGTTCGAACGCTGGGAGACGGTCGCTTCTTACGAAAACTTCGTCGTCACGACGTGCGCGACAGCAAATCCGCAATGTTACTGACAGATCGAATGTGAACAATCTCGTCGGGTGCGAGTGGGCGCGCAAGCTTCTGCTCCAGAAGGAGCATTAGGCGCATGTGACCAAGACTGTCCCAGCCGTCGAGGTCGCCGATCGCAGCATCGTGCGGAATGTCTTCAATAGGTTTGCCAAGTGCATCGGCGACATACGCGCGTGCCGAGTCAGTTGGGTTCATGGGGTTTCCGTTTCAGGCTGAGATGTTTCTGGCTTTTTTGCGCGTTGCGCGAGCCACTCTTCGCGAAGCATGGCGAACATCAAGGAATCGACGTTTTCCTGGCGCCCATGATCATAAGCGTTGCGGCGCAGCGTCCCTTCGTATGTGAAGCCCAGGGCCTGATAGTTGTAGATTGACGGAAAGTTCCGCGCTGTTGGCGTGCCCCAGATTCTTTGACATCCAACATCCTCGAACAAAAAATCAATGATTGCGGCGCGAGTCTCAAGGACCACACCGCGCCCCCACCAACTGCGATCACCGATTGCAACAGTCAGAAACCCAATTCCATTTGGGCTTACATAGCATCTCTCGTAGCCAATCAGCTTGCGGCTGCCCTTCGGGCGGATGGCGAGCATGAACTTGTTTCGATTGTTGAATTTCTTGTGGCTCTTGAACCAACGATACGGCGACCAGTTGCCGGCGGAAAATCCGAGAGGATGCATTATTTCCGGGTCGAAACTCCACGCATAGGTGGCCCTCGCCGCTTGAAGCTTAGTCATGCTTTCGAGGGAGAAGCGCTCGGTCGTCAACAAAACCGGTCTACCCGGTTTCCATGAGCGTCCCGAGTTGCTCATTGAGCACCTCCTGTCCCGCCTATGAGGCTGTCTATGAGACTGGCACGATCAAGTTTGCCGCGTGTATTGCGGGGAAGTGCATCTACGATATGTATCGTGGCGGGAACCGCTTCCCGACGGATACGATCTTCACACCAGCGTCTAAGCTTGGAAGCATCAATGGCGCGATCTGGCTGCGCGACGACGGCTGCGGCGACAACTTCGCCTGAAACGGCATCAGCGCGTCCAAATGCACAAGCCTCCCGAATATCCGGATGCGACTCCAGCAATTGCTCGACCGCCTCGGCAGAGACTTTGATACCCGCATTGTTGATTTGATTCTTGATACGACCCACGAGACGAAGCGCGCCGTTGGCGTCGAGTTCACCAATATCGCCGGTTCGCAACCAGCCATCCGATAAGACACTTGACGTGCCTTTAGCATCATCAAGGTAGCCCGACATCAGCGAGGGGCTTTGCACCACAACCTCACCGGTACCGGTCGTGAGCACGGCCCCGTCTTCAGAAAGAACATTGAATGCGCCCTCCCAAGGCGTGCCAACCGCGCCTTCAACAAAATTTGCCTCTGCGCCGCCGACGCCGCTGATCCAATTGGACGACTCCGTCATGCCGTACATGTTGTAGACATCGGCTCCGCCGGCCCAAGAGGCAATCGACTGCCAGAGCGGTGTCGGCAACCGTTCTGAGCCGACGTGAACCCTGGTGAGCGTATCCCGTTTCGGGGCGTTTGAAACCTTCAGCGCCACACGCCAAAGAGACGGCACGGAAGTCAAGAACGAGATGGAATGATCATCAATCACGCGTCCCAGGTCAGCTAGGCCGGACATACCTGGTTGGAGCCCGAGATGAAGCGTGGCGCCAGCGGCAAGCGGCGTGAGCGCGTTGCCGATCAAGCCATGCCCGAAGTGCAGCGGCAGCAACTGAAGGGCACTCGCAAGTCGGTGTTCTCCAATATGTTTGATGTTGGCACGAAGCCGCCTTCGCAATGCGCCGTGGCTCAGCACGACGCCCTTTGGTTGTCCCGTTGTTCCTGACGTCCAAAGAATGAGCGCCGTACTATCATCGGGACTCGGCTGGGCGGGCAGTTTGTTGGCCGGCGCATCGCCGCCTTGTAAGTTGACCAGCTCAACGAATTGTACTTCGGCCGGTCCTCCTTCACCGATCCAAAGCTTGGGACGCAGACGCACGGCCAAACGTTCGCGCTCAGCCGCGATCAGCGACGTCGACAGCGGCACCGCGATCGCTCCAAGGTGCCAGATCGCGAGGATATCAATCAGGATGGCCGTGCTGTTGTCATGGCAGATGACCAATCGAGAGCCTGGGCCCGCGCCCAACTCACGCAATTCGAAAGCTCGCGCCGCGACCAGTTCGTCGAGTTGAGTCCGGTCAATTCTCTTGCCTTGCGCCAAATCGACGAGCGCGGCGGATTTTGGAATTGCAACTGACATTACAAACACCGTCGGGAAGGAGTCTCGTCCGTCAGAGAACAGGAACGAGCGCGTAAGGATTGGCTGAGCACCCTGCGCAGCCACTCACCCCAGTAGAAAACGTGGATTTGAGCGCTCGCACAAGAACTGATGCGAACGCTTTCTGTGGGCAACGGCGGATAAGTATCTATCTAAATTTCGGCGCGGTCGTGAGCTGTGGCGGCTGAGCGAACTTACGCGAACACTCTAGCTGGCGGAGAGGGAGGGATTCGAACCCTCGATACCCTTGCGAGTATGCCGCATTTCGAGTGCGGTGCTTTCAACCACTCAGCCACCTCTCCTGAAGCCCAAGTCCGGGCCGCAAAGGCTGGCTTCTTATCCCGCTGATCGGCTGCAGGCAAGGCGTGACGGCGGTCTGCCGCACGATCACCCGCTGAGCCGTCACTTGCGGGTGCGTCGGCGTGCCAAATAGATTGCAAAGATGCCCATCCAGAATAGCAGCGCCAGCACATCCACAAGGGTGGACAACTCGCGCACGGCCTCCCGCCACGGCCGATCGGGTGGACCGAGCAAGAGAACGATCCCGGCAATCACGCCCGCGCTGAGGCAGAGCCCTATCAAGATCCAGAGAACTCGAACCGTCTGCTTTGTCATGCACCATGCGGCGCTGCCGCTAAAGTACCAATCTCATGACTATCGCATTTCAACAGGTCTGCATTCAAGAGCGAGATCACGCGCGCGGACCAGCGGACCAATCCCCTCTATTGTGTCTTCGTCGGCAAATCGCACCAATTGATGGACCAGCCGGCCAAACAGCGGGTGCGTTAGGACCAAGCGAAAGGTGAAATCTCCATCGCCCTCATCCTGATGCGCAATTTCCATCGATCCCGGTTCCAGCATCCTAGGAAGCTGCCACCGCCAGCTTCCGAACCCGATGGAAAAGCTTTCCGATCGGAAAACGAGGGCGCCCTCCTCCGCGCTGACAGTCAGTGCCATGGCGATGCCATATCCGACGTACTCTTCGAGACCGGTCGGCCCGCAGAACCTCTTGGCGGAGTGGATCACCTGAGGGAATTTGCCGGGACGGGCGTAGAGCCGCGTCCACGTCTGTCCGCCAAGACTTGGATCCTCCGTGACGGCAACGAGCGCGGACCCCGTCGCACCGTGTGCTAGGGGGAGTGGTGCACCGATGGCACGCAGGACAAATGCCAGAACCCACCCGGCACCGGAAAGTTCGGTCGTCACAACTTGTCCGCGATAGAAAAGCGTCTCATCAGGCGCAAGGCGTTTGGAAAACCGGCGGCGCACGGTTTCGGGAAGCGTGGCCCACGCGGCTTCACCAAGGAGCGTGCGAAAGCGCACATCTGCGAGTCGAGATTCGCCGGCCTCAACCACGCTTGCTTGCAACCGAGAACGGTTTTGCCGAACAGCCTCTGGGACCATATGACCTGACCTCCCTCACAACCGATTCAGTCGGAACCGCCACGCTTGGAAGATACCTTCCGCCCTTTGGCGACCAAGCGAGCGATCGTCCCGCCCATCCGAAGCAGCTTCAGAAGCGTTGCTGCGGGAAGCTGCATGATTTCTTCAAAGCTTTGGTCAACCGTCTCGGTGAACTCCAGCATGTCACGCAGTCGCTTACGCACCGCTGGGGACATGCGCGCATCGCTCTTGGCGTCCGCTACGCAGGCGCGCAAGACGCTAAGCGCCGGATCGATTTCGCGCGCTTTACGGCCTGCAGCAATCCGCCTGACCATTTCCAGCATGTCGGCTTCGGCTTCGAAGAAATCGCGTCGATCCCCCATGGCGGGAACACGGCGAATGAGGTTCCATGCCAGAAGCTCGCGCAGACTCATTGAAACGTTGGATCGCGCCATCGCAAGGCGTTCGGCAATGTCTTCGGCGGTCAGCGCCTCGTCCGAGAGGAATAGAAGTGCGTGGATTTGAGCAACAGAGCGGTTGACGCCCCAGGCGGTGCCCATCTCGCCCCAATGGAGAACGAAACGCTCGATGGTTGCAGGTAGGCGCGCCTTCTTTACAGTTATTTCTGTCATAACAGAAATATCAGACACAACTGATCAAATGTCAATGGGTGCTACGCAAATCGAGTGCCGCCACTCGCATCGAATGCGCCGGCCCGGTGTTAGGAAGCACTCGTTGAGAGTACGCACTTGAGAAAGCCGGTTCGTTCGCCCGTGTGGAACTCTTCTCCAAGTCGGCGCGTTGTCGTTTATCGTTTGTCACAGGGATGCCGGTTCATGCTCATAAACTACGGCTGCGAAATCTCGATTGCCGTCGCCAAAGCGACACCCCTCATATGCCTGGTCGATGTGCATCCCGACCGGCGCCGGGAGATCGTCGCGGAGTCGCCGTTTCAGTCGAACCCCCCGCTCCCCGCACTGACGCACTTCGATGCGTTCGGCAACTATTGCCAACGGCTGATAGCTCCTGCGGGCAATGTGACGCTGCGCCTCGACGGCCGGATACTCGACAGCGGGCGACCCGACAAGGTCGTGCTCGATGCGCGCGAGATCGCAGTCGAGCGCCTACCCGAAGAGATGCTCACTTTCCTGCTCGGCAGTCGCTATTGCGAGACTGACCGGTTGAGCCAGATCGCCTGGGACTATTTCGGTGCGCTGCCTTCAGGATGGTCGCGTGTCCAGTCTATCTGCGACTTTGTGCACGGCCACCTCACGTTCGGCTATCAGCACGCCCGTGCTACGCGCAGCGCGCTCGAGGCGTTCGACGAGCGCGTAGGGGTCTGCCGGGACTTCGCCCACCTGATGATTGCCTTGTGCCGCAGCCTCAATATCCCCGCACGTTACGTCAACGGCTATCTCGGCGACATCGGCGTCCAGCCTGACCCTGCACCAATGGACTTCAGTGCCTGGGTTGAGGTCTACCTGGAGGGCGGCTGGCACACGTTCGATCCGCGACACAATCAGCGACGCACTGGGCGCATCGTCGTCGCACGCGGTCGCGACGCCACCGACGTACCGCTTGTCAATTCGTTCGGACCACACACCCTCAAGATGTTCAAGGTCTGGGCCGAGGAGGCCGACACCCCCCTGCGCCAAGCTATCTGATCCAAGTCGCCCACGTTAGCCAATGGAGCTGGTTCTCCCGGTCCCCGCCTCACCGCGCCGGCCGTGCCTTTCTATCTTCACATGGCAATGTGAGTAGGATCCGGCAGTTGGACGTTACGATCCGCGATGGGCATAACTGGCCGACCGTGCCGGCACAGATTTCTTGGAGACGTTTTGATGGCGGGAAGGGAACGCGTTTCACGGCTCGCGGCATGGCTAGAGGGACATCCGACAATCAAGATCGTCACGATCACAAGTGCGTTGTTCGCGTTCTTGTTCGATCTTGGCTACGAATTCGTGCACGTTCGGCCTCTCCAGGAGGAGGAGCGCAGAGCTCGGTTCTGGGAGATCATCGCTCGGCCGTCTCCAGGCAACAGCGGCAAGACACAAGCCTTGGAGTATTTGAACCGGCAAGGTGTCTCAATGCACGGGATCGATTTGTCGTGCGAGCGCAATGGAGGCGAATGGACCAAGCGCAAGCCAGCCTATCATCTGTTTGACGTCCAAGAGTGCGCGGGCGGCGTCTATCTGCAGCACGCCGACTTGCCAGGCGTTGACCTTCCCAATGCAAACCTGCGCGGAGCATGGCTTGATGAGGGAGACTTGTCCGGAGCCAACCTTGCTGGATCCAACCTTAGGGGCGCACACCTCGTCAGGGCAAATTTGGGAAATGCATCGCTGATCGCAGCAACGGCCAATGCGGTCGATTTTTCGTTCGTCAACCTCAAAGGGGCCAATCTTGAGGGAGCGGATCTCTTTGGCAGCGCGTTGGTTGGGACCAACTTGAGTTTCGCGAATTTGCAAAAGGCCAATTTTGGCAATGCGAGCCTAGTTGGTGCGAACCTCGCCCAAGCGAACCTGTCCGCCTCAAGGCTTGGCTATGCCGATCTGCGGGCCACGAATCTTTCGAACGCAATTTTGACCGACGCCCGCCTGGCAAAGGCGAAATTGAACCTGGCCAACTTGACCGGCGCCACATTTGAGGGCGCGAAAGAGCTAGCGCAGGAACAGATTGATGGCGCATGGGCGTGGCAGGACACACCAGCGAAGGACTTGCCTGAAGGCGTTGAAATCACGCGGACGTGTGATCCGGGGGAAAATGGCAAGCGCCGCAAAGAGTATGAGGATTTGCTGCGCAAGGGTGAAGCATCGTTTGCCAATTTGAACCATTGCGGTTCGCCAAACGACGCGAATGCAGCAACTCTTCCCGCTGACTTGCAGCCCCTTCCCAAACCAGCGAAGCCTCAACCGGCCAAACCCGCTTGGCCAACGAAGCTGAAACGCAAGCTTGAGTCACTGCTCACTCCTGCACGCTAGCTGCTGCTTCGCTCCGAACCCGCGGCTGGAAATTACCGGAAAATCCGGAAACTCCCGCCAAATTGCTGTCTTGTTCGTGCCACCGGGCTCTTGTTCGATCGCTTGTGACAGGCAAGCGATGAGGAGACCCGGCCGTGGAGAGCGTTGGAAGTTCGGTTAGTAGAATGGTCACCAGCCCCGGCTTCAAGTTCTTTCTCATCTGCGGTTTGGTTCTCGCGCTCTTGATCCCCATGGTCTTCGTTTGGTTCCTCGTCGATGAACGCGAGGATCGGGCCAAGGAGGTGCGCGCGGACGTCGCCAGCGAGTGGGGGCGCCCACAATTCGTCAATGGCCCGTTTCTGATCGTCCCTTACACAGTTCTTGTTGTCACCGGGGAAGGCGAAAAGCGCGTCGAGAAAGAACACGAGCGCCACGCCGTCTTCCTTCCAGAGACGCTGAATATTCGCGGTAAGGTGACGACCAAGGTCTTGCACCGTTCGATTTATGACGTGCCGGTCTACACCGGCAGCCTGGATTTCAAGGGAAATTTCAAGGCACCAGACATATCCGAGGTCGCGCCGGACGCGCACGCGGTGCGTTGGCGCGAAGCCGTACTGGCGCTGGCCATCAGCGACGTGTCGGGACTGAGGTCGGCCGAGCCGGTTGTCATCGACGGGGGATCGAATAGCGCGTTCGAGCCGAGCCTTGGTGGTGCGGACGCCCGCATTAGTGGCATTCATGCTCCCCTGGCAGCATTGACCGGTTCTTTCGACGACGCGCCAACGGTCGCCGGCCCCTCATCGACCAAAGGAATGTCGTTCCAGTTCAGGCTGACGTTCAACGGCTCCTCGGAGTTGATGTTTGCTCCCGTCGCAGCCAACACCGATGTCGAGTTGTTGTCCGACTGGCCGGACCCCAGCTTCACCGGCGCATTTCTGCCGACCGACCGCACCGTTGAGTCAGACAATTTCTCCGTGCGTTGGCAGGTGCCCAATTTGGCACGCAGCCTCCCTCAAGCTTGGAGCTTGTCCGGTCAGGGCCTGACGCGCCTCGCACCCTACAAATTCGGTGTAAGCCTCTTCATTCCCGTCGACATCTATGCGCTTGTCACGCGGGCTGCGAAGTACGCGATGATGTTCCTCGCAACAGCCTTTATGGCCGTTTTCGTGCTGGAGCTCAGGTCGAGCCGCCACGTACATGCGGTCCAATATCTGTTTGTCGGGCTGGCGATGGTGTTCTTTTACGTGTTGCTGCTGTCGCTTGCCGAGCACGTCGGGTTCTTGTGGGCCTATGTTCTCTCAGCAGTCGCAACCGGCGGCATGCTTTCTGTCTATGTGGGTCGCGTTCAAGCGAGCTTCGCAAAAGGGCTTGCCATGTTGGTGTTGTTCCTTGGGCTCTATGGGCTGCTCTACCTCATCCTTCAGCTCGAGGACTACGCACTCCTTGCTGGCGCGATCGCGGGCTTCGTGATGCTAACAGTGGTGATGTTTTCGACACTCAAGGTCGACTGGTCGGGTCTCGCAGAGCAACGCAGCCCGGCTCCCCAGCAGTCGGGCTGATATCGGCTAGGCGGTGAGTTGGAGCGGCTCGGTGGCCGGGCCATCTGCCTCATAGCCTTGTGCAATGAACTCACCGCTCTTCGCATCTGCCACCATCACCAGTCGCGTGCACGAATTGCGGATGGGCCAGACAAGCCAGGGAAACTTTGGATCGAGATCCATACCAGCGGTGTGCATCCGGCACGCGCGCCCCGCGCTATCAACACCGCGAGAGTGACCATGCCAGTCTTGCGCGTGCCAATGATTGGCGGCAACGTGCGCTCCCTCGTGAACACGGGCTTCGGCTTCCGTGCGTTCGATAATCGCGGTTTCGTGTGGTGCAACACCGGCCAGCGAGAAGATCGCTGGCGTTGAGATCGGCTCCGTGGCGAGCGTGCGCTTTGCTTCAGCGAAGGTCTCGGCCGTCTCAAACACGCGGCGCAGCAAATGCGCCGGCGTGACGTGCGCCATACCCCACACGCGGACGCGGTTGACCGCCCAATCGACATAGAAGTGGCCGAGCGCCTTGCGCATTGGTGCCTGGTTGAGCGCTCCAGCAAATCGGCCGGGTGCTACAGCCTGCAATATGCCGGTGTAGCCGGGCCAGGTCAGGGAAACGAATGGGCCAACGTTGGCTGCGACGCGCGCTGCGATGATATAGCGGCCAAGCCCTGGCGTTTGCCAATCGAGAACACGAACCAACCGTGCGCTCAAGCCATCCGGTGAAGGCGCGACACGGCATGTGCAGCCCCACTCATAGTTAACGGACAGGAAGTAGGCCCCGGGCCGGCCAAGGCGGCGGGCGACCGCGTCAATCTCATCAAGGTAGGCACTGTCATGCTTTTCCAACCAGCGCCGCGAAATGTCATCGAGAACCTTCAAGACGGGCAGGGGAACATGGCCCGACGCAGCGTCGATTAAGGCGTGGGCGCGCGCCGACTCCCGCTCCAGCGTCTCCAGGTAGAAGGCCGGACCAACGTCGAAAAACGGGATTTGGCCCAGTCGGGGGCCCTGTGCAGTCTCTGCCATCGACACCTTCAATCAATGAACGCTCGCACCAGTCCCTAGTTGGGGAGGAGCGTTCAGGATTGCATCCACATTTGACCGATCGAGGCCGACTTTGAGCCCATCCTAGCCTTATTGGCGGGATCGATTGGGCAGCTGATGCCATTGGGTGGCTTCAGAGCTGCTCTGGCCGCCGCAGATTGACAATTTGCCTCGCCTCGAAGATAACGTGCGCGGCCGCGTCCGATGCTACATTGGACGCGAAAATTGCGCTGCCCGAGGCTCAGATCTCCGCACATTGCAGGGGATCGTCAAAGACCGCAGGTCGCCTGCGGCGCCGAAGGGCGCGGGATAAGGGTTAAAGGAAAGAGCCATGTACGCTGTCATTAAGACGGGCGGCAAGCAATATCGCGTTGCCCCTGACGATGTTCTGACAATCGAGAAGGTCGAAGGTGACACCGGCGCGAAGGTCGAATTCGCCGAAGTGTTGATGATTGGCGGCTCGGGTGAGCCCAAGCTCGGCACCCCGCTCGTCAGCGGCGCCAAGGTCGTCGCCGAGCTGGTCGAGCAGACCCGCGGTCCCAAGGTGATCGCTTTCAAGAAGCGCCGGCGCAAGAATTCGCGGCGCAAGCGCGGTCACCGCCAGGATCTCACAACGGTTCGCATCAAGAATATCGTCGGCGCCTAACAGGGCAGCCGTCTCGTAAAGGGAATTAGACGATGGCACAAAAGAAAGCAGGCGGCTCGTCCAAGAACGGCCGCGACTCACACTCCAAGCGCCTCGGCGTAAAGCGGTTCGGTGGCGAGCGCGTCATCCCCGGCAACATCTTGGTGCGCCAGCGCGGTACCCAGTGGCATCCGGGCTCCGGCGTCGGTATGGGCACCGATCACACGATCTTTGCCGTGGTGGAGGGCAGCGTCGAGTTCCAGACAAAGCGCAACGGCAGGGTTTACGTTTCCGTCCGGAACGAGGAGAGTGGAGCCGCCAAGTAGCGGACGTTGCACCGGGCAAGCTCGTGAGAGCCGAAAGGGGGGCAGGCAACGTCCTCCTTTTTTTGTTGGCGGCCGGACTGGACCCGCCACCCGTGCTTGAGATTGGTGGTGCGCTGAAATCGATGCGCTCGAAACGACTGGAATACCGCCCTCTGGACGCGAGCGATGCTTGCCGTATCGCAGCACTCGTCAACGAATGGGACATTGCGCGCATGACGTCGCGCATCCCCCATCCCTACACACTGCTGGATGCAGACCTGTGGCTCGGCTCCCTTGGAAAGGATGAAGTCGTTTGGGGTATCGAGCGCGACGGCGAGTTGATCGGCGCAGTCGGGTACATTCTGGGTGACCCCGGACAGGCCGAGATCGGCTACTGGATCGGCAAGTCCTGGTGGGGGCACGGTTTTGCCTCGGAAGCTACACGAACGCTCGTTCAGCATTGTTTTGGGTCCGGCGGTTTTCGGCGACTTACGTGTGGACATTTCATCGACAATCCCGCCTCAGCGCGGGTCATCGCAAAGCTTGGTTTCCGGCGGACTGGTACGGCAAAACAATGGTGCGAGGCGCGACAGAGCGAGGTCATCACGATCAAGTATGCGCGCCGCCGCCCGGTGCTTGCAGCCCTGTGGCGCCAGCGTGCGGCATGATCAGTCCCAATCTGAGAACAAAGCGGTTGACCCTGCGCCCACTCACGATGAGCGATGCGGACGACATATGCCGTAACATCGCCAATCCCAACGTCATCGATTGGCTCGCTGACCTGCCGTGGCCCTACCAGAAAAGCCATGCAGAAAGTTTCATTGCCCACACAGAACAGCAGCTTGCGGCGGCCAGCGCGCTCATTCGGGGTATCGTGCACGACGACGGTGTTATCGGTGTTGCCGGCATAGAACCGCGCTATGGCGCACCCTTCCTGGGTTATTGGCTGGGCGAGGCGTATTGGAACAAGGGCTACATGACAGAGGCGCTGACTGCACTGATCGCCCACTATTTCGCAACGACCAAAAATGACAGTTTGACGAGCGGTATGTACGCCGACAACACAGCCTCCCGACGCGTGCAGCAGAAGCTTGGCTTTGTTGAGCTCGATCAGCAGTGGGAGCACTGCAAGCGCGGCGAAAGTGTCTTCGGCATCGCAACGCGGCTCGAACGATCGCGCTTCCAGGTAAGGCAATCATGAAATTTCTCGATCAGGCCAAGATCTACATTTTCTCCGGGACAGGGGGCGATGGTTGCGTCAGCTTCCGGCGTGAGAAATTTATCGAGTACGGCGGCCCGGACGGTGGTGACGGCGGCAAGGGCGGTGACGTGTGGGCTGAATGTGTCGAAAACCTCAACACCCTCATCGACTACCGCTATCAGCAACACTTTAAGGGTAAGCGGGGTGGCCACGGCATGGGCCGAAGCCGGTCCGGGGCCAAAGGTGCCGATTGCATCCTCAAGGTCCCTCCCGGCACGCAAATCTATGCCGAGGATCAGGAAACGCTGCTTGCCGACCTGGAAAAGCCCGGCGAGCGCGTACTTCTAGCAAAAGGTGGAAACGGCGGGTTTGGCAACGAGCACTTCAAGTCGTCAACCAATCAGGCACCCCGGCGGGCCAATTCCGGTCAGCCCGGAGAAGAGCTTACCATCTGGCTACGCTTGAAGCTCATCGCGGATGCTGGTTTGGTCGGGCTGCCGAATGCTGGCAAGTCCACCTTCCTGGCAACGGTAAGTGAGGCAAAGCCTAAGATTGCCGACTACCCGTTCACGACCCTGCACCCCAACCTCGGCGTGGTGCGCGCTGGAGACGTGGATTTTGTTCTGGCCGACATTCCTGGCTTGATCGAGGGGGCCAGTGAGGGCGTGGGTCTTGGCACGCGCTTTCTCGGCCATTTGGAGCGCACCAAGGTTCTTCTTCACCTCGTGGATGCCACTCAGGACGACGTGGCGGGCGCCTACCGCACCATACGCCGGGAGCTGAAGGCCTACGGAGCAGGTCTGGAGAAGGAAAAAGAGATCGTGGCGCTGTCCAAGTGCGATGCCATCGACCAGGCCACCATCGCCGAACGCGCAGAAGCCCTAAAGAAGGCGGCCAAGAAGACTCCGCTCATTCTCTCGGCGGTCTCCGGCCTCGGCGTCAAAGAAGCCCTTTTCGCACTTGCCCGCGAAATCGCGCAGGGCAGAAGTCGGGAGAAAGTGGGGGAGCCGGAGGGCGACCAGTCCTGGCGGCCCTAAACCGGGCATATCGGCCGTCAGCTGACACAAATTTGCGCCCTTCGGAGCTCGGCTAGGCCAAAGGTCGGCGCCGGAATGGGCCTTCGAGAAATTTTGCACTATCCCAGATCTCGCAAGTCATTGAATTACAATACATAAATTCGGCCTGAAAAAAGCTTCTGCTCGTTCCCTGCGGAACAGCGGGAATGGGGCCCGAACCGTACCTTGGGGTCATCGGATCAAACCAAGGGTGACGGTCGTGACGAACACAGCAGACACATTCAAGATCGCAGGCGGCAAGGTTGGTGTCCTCCTGATCCACGGTCTTTGTGGCACCCCCGCTGAGATGCGCTTCGTCGCCATGGGCCTCGCCCGCCAAGGTTACACGGTTCACAGCCCCCAGCTCGCCGGTCACGGTGGCCGCACTCAGGACGTCGAAGAGACCTCCTGGCAGGACTGGTACCGCAGCGCTGAGGAAGCCCTCGATGAGCTTCGCAAAGAGTGTGACACGGTGATCGTCGGTGGCCTCTGCCTCGGCAGCATCCTCGGTCTTCACCTGGCTGCCAATCATCCCGAGAAGGTGCAGGGCGTCGCCCTCTTCTCCCCGACCCTCTGGATCAATGGCTGGGCCATGCCCTGGTACACCAAGTTCTTCTCGCTGGTTCGCTCTCGCTCGGTTGCGCGCATGATGCACTTCCCTGATGCCGACTCACTGGGCATCAAGTGCCCCCGCGTTCGCACCTTCGTTAAGGCAGCCCTGGAGAGCACCGACAACAACGAGCTCGGCACTACGGGCGTTCCCGGCGCCATGGTTCTTGAGCACTGCCGCATGGTGCGGGCCGCCAAGAAGATCTTGAAGCGCGTGACACAGCCCACCCTGATCATGCACTCGCGCGAAGATGACTATGCGAACCTCAACAACGCCACGTACCTGCAGGGCGAAGTTGGCGGTAACGTCGAGATGGTCACGCTCAACGACAGCTACCACATGATCACGCTGGACAAGGAGCGCCACGTGGTCGTTGAGAAGACCCACGCTTTCATCCAGCGCGTTGTCGCAACGCTCCCGGCCCAGGCCGACGACAACGTTCTCCCCCTGGCCGCGTAAGTCCGTAGGCCCCGGGGTCCAGTCACACCTACTCTCACCGCCGGACGCGCCAGAGGAAACTCTGGCGCTTCGAGCTGCCTACGCATTGGCTTCCGCCGCCAGAGTGTGCAGAACTACGGCACTCAGTCTGTCAAACCCATTGGGGGCCACAGAGGCGGTGCAATGAACAGTGGCACGAGTGCGATCGATAGCTGCTACTGGCAAACAGGACGGGGGCCGCGAGAGGTATCCCCGTCCCTCGCCGGCAGTGCGAAAGCCCACGTTGCGATCATCGGTGGCGGGTTCACTGGGTTGGCCACGGCGTATCACCTGAAGGTCGCTGACCCAGGCCTCGACGTCGCCATCCTGGAAGCCGAAACGACGGGCTTCGGTGCGAGCGGGCGGAACGCTGGCTTCGTCATGACGTTGTTTGGCGCTTCTATTTCCCAAATGAAATCCTTGCACGGCAAAGAACGTGTCCGCGAGGCTCACCAATACATGATGAACGCGATCGATGCGATGGAGGCAATGATTTCCGAGCATGAGATCGACTGCGACTTTGAGCGCTCGGGCTTTCTCAAGGTCGCCACAGCACCCGCTTACGTCGCGCGCATCCAAGACGAGATCGAACTCTTCCATTCGTTGGGGTTCGATGACTTTCGGTGGCTCAATCCATCCGAGCTCGCCAATCGCGTACGGTCGCCAGACTTCCTCGGCGCATGTCTGGAGCCGGGCTGCGGCTTAATAAACCCGGTCAAATGGGTCGAAGCTTTGAGGAGTCTTGCGCGCGAGCGTGGTGCTCGGCTCTATGAAGGGACGCGAGTCACGGGGATCGTGCGTGAACCCGGTCGATATCTGCTCACGACAGAAGATGGTTCGCTTACTGCAAACAAGATCGTCTTTGCTACGAACGGTTATTCGCATCTCTTGCCGTGGATGCGTTTCAAACAAATCCCGGCCTATGCCTATATCGTCGTCACCGAGCCCTTAAGCGACGAACAGCTCGCCTCAATCGGATGGGCGGGTCGGGAAGGAATCGAGGACGGGCGCAACTTCATGCACTTTTATCGCCTGACGCCGGACAACAGAATCCTTGCCGGGGGCGGCCCGGGGATCGTGCCTTTCGCGGGCCGAATGAAGCATGATCGCTGCCCGAAAGCATGGGATCACCTTGAACGCTTTATTGGTGAGACATTTCCGGCGCTGAAGGGGATTGGCGTCGCGCGTCGTTGGGGTGGCGCGTTTTCCGTCACCTTCAACTCGACACCGCAAATTGGCACGCTTAACGATGGAACCGCGGCCTATTCAATCGGGTGTACAGGACATGGCGTTGCCATGACCCACATGAACGGGCGAATTCTTCGCGATCTCATTCTTGAACGGAAAACGGAACTGACAGACCTTTGGTTCGTCAACCGCCGGTCGTTGCCAATTCCACCGGAACCGTTTCAATCGATCGGCACCAAGGCCGTGACGATCGCCATGGCTCTCGATGACTGGTGGTGCGATCGTAGCGCTCAGCGGTGATAATAAATGGGAAAGGGCCAGCCCCCCCGGTGCTTTCCCCAAAACACAAGCGGCGGCCGAAGAGGCCGCCGCTAAATGCTAGTCCGTGATCGAACGTTAGATGATGTCGATCTCGGCTGGAAGGTACGAGGTAACCTCGAGGCCAACTTCCTGCTCACGAACTGCCGGCTTGGTCCAAGTCTTCATAACTAATCTCCTCCTGTGTTCCAGAGGAATACCTGTCCCTCTGGGGATGACTGGAAGATAGGCATTCGACTTGATAACTTCAAATCGCAATTGCGTGATGAAATCATAAGAATATCTGATCGCCTTGATGTGTCCGGCTGATCGCCGGAACTCCGACCAGATACCATCTCAGATCGCCCCTAAGGACTTGAAAAGCTTTCCAGACTGGCCTGGGGGAAATAGAGCCCAGCGGGCCGCCGGGACCACCACTGGCCTCTAGGAACCCCCTCAGCTGGTGCCGCAAAGCGGTACTCATACAACTGCGCGCGCACGTACTTCGGCGGCGCCCCAGGAAACGGGTCAAGGGCAAGTAACCCGGTCACGCTCGTGCTGCCTTCCAATAGTCTCCGGGCCAATTGTCCGAACCAGGGATTCTGAGGAGCGCTGCCATACGCAGCAAACCACATTTGCCAATCGAGCCGAGGCTGGTGCGGAATATTCCACCAGAGCCGCCGATCGACGGGGCCGGGATAGTAGCGAAACACGTAGGGCCGCCACGTTTTTCCGTCGTTCGAACCCTCAACCACGATCTGCGGCCGCGTGGTCGTTGTCGTTGCGAACGGACCATAGTGGTTGGCGATTTGCAGCGGTGTGATCGCCCGAGTGAGCCAACCCGCGATGGGCAGGTTTGAGTGCATGAATGGCTGCCAGAGCCGCTCCAGACCAGCGGGCACAAGAATGACCGCAAGTACGGTGGCAACGATCGTTGCAGCGCGTCCCGGAACGGGCGCGCGATCTTCCACCTGAGACACCAAGCGGGCCGGAAACTGAGTGCTGAGAGCTTGGTCATCAAACAGGAAAATGCACAGGAGCATCGTCAACAGATTGAAGAAACCATAGTTGCCGGTCAGTACGATCAAGAACTGGAAGAGCAACACGCATGCGGCCAGAAACGCGCGCGGCCGGCGCGGCAGGAATACGAGAAATACTAAGAAGAGTTCGACGATCAAAGTCGCCGCGGTCGCGCTGGCGAGGAGCCATTCGGGCAGGCGCGCCGCATACCAAGCGAGCGGCGTTGGCAACGGCTGAGTCCAGAAGTGGTAGTTGAGCGCCGTGAGCTTCTGCCAGGTCGCATCACCCGACAGCATCTTCACCGCGCCAGACAGGAAGATGTAGCGAAAGAATAGCCAACGATATAGCCAGACGATGATACGCGACCCCGACGTAAGGAAGATCGCCAGGAAACCGGTTTCGAGCAGAAGCTGATCCCACTGATAGCTGGTGAAGACCTGGCCGGCGTAGATGTACGACAGGTACAAGATGTAGGCCGCAATCAGCGCCGGCCGCACCCATATTCCGACGGCAATCAGTACCCCCGCCGCGGCGCCAAGAATGGTTCCCGCGATCAACACACCGTCGCTTGCACTTAGCCAGAAAAGCGTTGGCATCTGCCAGTAAGCGGTGGGGCCCAACACATCGCGGGCCGCAGGCAAGTATTCATCAAGCGGCAAGAGACCGTCGTGACCGATCAATCCAAGGACCTGGATGCCGAGGGAGGCGAAGGCGGCCAAGTAGATGACGCCAAGGCCGCGCAGAAACACCCAGCTAACGAGCGCGTACCGTTCGGGCTGCGGCGCCGGCCCCCAAAGGATGCTCGTAATCCAAGAAAGCAAGCCCCTTCGGCGCGAAAAGAACCCGTAGGCCCACTCGCTAACAGGGGCAAAACCGGGCACGCGCTTGTACATCCACCACCACGCGCCGTGTCCGGGTGCGTATTTTACGACCCGGAAGCTCGCGGCAGCGCCCGCATGGACGGTACCGTCAAGCTCAATCAACTGGATCGCCTGTTTGAAAGAGCGGACGGGAATGTCTGGGAAATCTGCAGCAGCTTCTTGATAAGGGCGATAGTCGACGCGATCACCGGTTAGCAGACGCCAATAATCGATCCAGGTGCGGCAAATCCCGCACTCGCCGTCGTACACCAATGTCGCGCGCGAGCCTGACATGGGTGGTTACCTCAACCTGCTACTTCCTCTGCCCCATAGTCCGGCAGCTCAATCCGATCGACGAGGCTATTCCCGATCGCAAATTTGGCAACAAAGGGTATCGCGAAACTCTTCGTGATCTGATTGCGCAAGAAAAGCGCGAGCTTTGTCCTGGGCGCAAAGCTGCCGGCAAATTGCTCCGCCGCCTTTTGCTTCGTCGCGATCAAAGGCCGGAGCAGCGTCTCATAGCGGTGAAATGTCGTTGCCACATCGTCTCTTGCTTGGGTCAGCTCGCCGGCAAGAATATATGCTCCGGCCATGGCAAGTGCCGATCCCTGGCCGGCCAGAAGCGAGACGCAGTAGGCCGCATCACCGAGAAGCGCTACACGGCCCTTCGACCAACAATCCATGTGAATCTGACTGACGCGATCGAAGTAGACGTCGTCGCAACGATCAAGAGTTGCCAATATTTGCGGACACTCCCAACCGGTATTGCCAAACGTGGCATGCAAAACTTTCTTCTGCGCTTCGATATCGTGCGGATCGATATCTAGGGGTGCATCGGATGCAAACACGAACATAAACATTGTGCGGTCCTCGCGCATGGCAAAGCGCGCGACCTGCTTTCCCGGCACCGAATAGCTGACATAGACGAGTTCATCCCGGGGGCGGTACCCATGAGCCTCGAACGCGGCAACGGTGTAGCCGAGATACTTCTCAAAGTTTTCGTCAGCCCCGAACGCGAGCCGGCGCACCTGAGACCGTAGTCCATCCGCGCCGATTACAAGGTCGAAACGCCGGTCGGCTGCCTTGTCGAATGTGACGTGGACTCCATCGGGGCGCGCATCGATCTCTTTGATGCTGTCGCCGAAGATGGTCTCGCACCCTCTCTCAATCCTACGGTAG
Organism: uncultured Hyphomicrobium sp.; assembly: GCA_964620915.1. GTDB lineage: Bacteria > Pseudomonadota > Alphaproteobacteria > Rhizobiales > Hyphomicrobiaceae > Hyphomicrobium_A. The sequence goes on from CAZUKP010000004.1 coordinate 81,450, forward strand.
ACGAGCTTCGCCAAATCACCGCGCGGCAGACTCACATAGCGGCCGTCGGTGAGTTCGCGAAAAACATTGGCGCCAAAGCCACCAACACGGCGACCTTGCGCGTCGACGAGGCGCAGTTCGGAAACGTCGTAGCCCTCACGCCTCAGCTCTGGAACCAACCCCATCCGCTCCGCCACGTCGTAGCCGGAACCCCAAAAGTCGATGATGTAACCGCTTGTGCGAAGCTTTGATGCGTGCTCAACGAGCGTTGGTTCGAAGCCGCCCTGCATCAGCCAATAGGCAAGCGTTGGACCGGCGATGCCGGCGCCAGAAATGAGAACGGCCTTGGCTTGCATGGACACCTCGCCAAATGTATTGGAAGCGGGTCGTGGGCCACCTGAACATTGGTACGGGCTTGGGTCGCCAGTTTGATGAGGCTTCCATGGGCCGTTGGACACTAGAGGGTTACGATTCTTTTGCGAAGGAAGCGTACGCCTTACCTGGCAGCTATCCCTCGCAACGTGTCGCCGAAAAGGCGGCCGTAAAGCGAATTCGAGTGCTGGGAATGATGCAGCCGAGCGAAATTTCAGGCGGACAGGATGGCATGCAAGACCATGTTCACGTCCGCCGACCTGATGGCACGAGCTACCGCTTTGTGCCCCCGCAACCCGTCCGGCCAGGCCCACTCTATCGTTTGGCCTGGGCTTTGGGATGGGGCCGACCCTAGGCCGAAGAGACTTCCTATATCTCTCATCGCCACCGTCCATTCGAATAGGCTCGAATTCTAACGTTTCCCCTGTATGGTCCCGCGCAGCTTTTGGGCCATAGAACTCCACCGGAGGTTTAGGCTCCCGACAAGTCCATGACCGCAATGACTGAAAAAAAAACAAAACAGACAACAGAGCCTTCGGCCGTGCGTCCCGAATGGACGAATGCCAAGCGTATCGTCGTCAAGATCGGATCAGCCCTGCTGACCGAGCGCACGACGGGCACTCTCAAGTCGGAGTGGTTGGGCTCGTTGATGGACGACGTCGCGAAGCTCGTGCAAGCGGGCAAGCAGGTTGTCCTGGTCTCCTCCGGCGCCATCGCGTTGGGGCGCCACAAGCTGCAGCTTCCCAAGGGACCGTTGGAGCTTGAGCAAAGCCAAGCTGCGGCAGCTGTAGGTCAGATCAGTCTGGCTCATGCTTACCAAGAGCGCGCGCACGCGCGCGGACTGACCGCTGCACAAATTCTGTTGACGTTGGGCGACACCGAGGAACGGCGCCGCTATCTCAACGCGCGCCATACGATCGAAACCCTGCTCGCGCTTGGCGCCATTCCTGTCGTCAATGAGAATGATACGGTCGCGACGACAGAGATCCGCTATGGCGACAACGATCGATTATCGGCACGAGTCGCATCCATGGCCTGTGCCGATTGCCTAGTGCTACTGTCTGACGTCGATGGTCTTTACACCGCACCTCCCGGCACAAAGTCCGACGCCAAACGTGTCGACGTGGTTGCTGCCATCACACCCGAGATCGAAGCGATGGCGGGCGATGCTGGCACCGAATTATCGAAGGGCGGCATGAAGACGAAGCTGGAGGCCGCGCGCATGGCGCTCTCCGCCGGTACCCACATGGTCATCTCGAGCGGCAAGGTGCTCCATCCCCTACAAGCGATTGCAGATGGATGTGCGTGCACTTGGTTCCTGGCACCCTCCGATCCGCTAACGGCTAAGAAGCGCTGGATTGCAGGCCAGATGGAGCCCAAAGGGCATGTGTTTGTCGATGCCGGCGCCGAGAAAGCGCTCGCAGTGGGAAAAAGCCTATTGCCGGCGGGAGTTACACGGGTCGAAGGCACCTTCGATCGGGGCGATGCCGTTGTGATTCACGCCACCGACGGCCGCGAATTGGGGCGCGGGCTCGTCGCCTATGCGAAGGGTGATGCGGAGCGTATCATCGGTCGCAAGAGCAGCGAGATCATGGAAATCCTTGGGCTGTCGCGCTGCGACGAGCTCATCCACCGAAATGACATGGCATTGCACAGGAACTAGGCGAGACGGCTATGAACATACCCGAGCGCGTTCGGCCCATGGCAGAATCGACAGCGGACATCATGTGCACGATTGGTAAGCGTGCGCGGGCGGCCACGCATGATCTTGCACTCGCCACAACCGACACAAAGAACACGGCCCTAAAAGCAGCAGCCGAAGCGTTGCGCAATGCGACCTCGGACATTCTCGCGGCCAACGAGAAAGATGTGGCAGCCGCACGAGAAGCCGGCCGGCCGGCCTCCTTTGTCGACCGCCTGATGCTTGACGAAGGCCGCGTTACCGGAATTGCCAATGGTTTGGAAGAAATCGCCGCTCTGCCCGACCCCGTCGGCACCGTTCTTGCGGAGTGGACACGGCCGAACGGTCTGGCCTTTCAGCGCGTGCGCGTCCCCCTCGGCGTTATCGGTATCATTTACGAGAGCCGCCCGAACGTTACGGCCGATGCCGGCGCGCTCGCGCTCAAAGCAGGAAATGCAGCCATTCTGCGCGGCGGCTCGGAAAGCCACCACTCGGCTCAAGCGATTCATGCTTGTCTCTTGGAGGGATTGAGAGTCGCCAAGCTGCCTGACGCCGCAATCCAACTCGTGCCGACGACGGACCGCGAGGCGGTCGGCCTGATGCTCGCCGGTCTCGACGGCGCTATTGACGTCATCGTGCCGCGCGGGGGAAAGAGCCTCGTCGAGCGCGTGCAGAAAGAAGCACGCGTACCGGTCTTCGCGCATCTTGAGGGCATTTGCCACACCTACGTCGATCGCGATGCCGATCTCGACATGGCGGTGGACATCACGCTGAATGCCAAGATGCGGCGCACAGGGATCTGCGGCGCAACTGAGACGCTCCTGGTCGACAAGAGCGCGCCTACTGATTTTCTGCCCACCCTCGTTAAAGCATTGCTCGATGCGGGATGCGAAGTGCGTGGCGATACGGCGTCTCAAGAAACGGATGCGCGTGTCAAACCGGCGACCGAGGCCGACTGGACCACGGAGTATCTCGATGCGATTATTTCGGTGAAAACCGTTGTTGATGTCGGTGCGGCAATCGCACATGTCAATCAGTATGGCACCCATCACACTGACTCGATTATCACCGGAAACAATCAGACGGCAGAGCGATTTTTGAACGCCGTCGACTCTGCGATCGTCCTGCACAACGCCTCAACGCAGTTTGCTGATGGCGGTGAGTTCGGCTTCGGCGCGGAGATCGGGATTGCGACGGGCAAGCTGCATGCCCGCGGGCCCGTGGGTGTCGAGCAACTCACAACCTTCAAGTACATCGTACACGGCTCTGGTCAGACGCGTCCAAAGTAGCTCACCAACACGCATCGCAATTGCACAAACGAAAACACCGCCCGGAGCGGCAAAGCTCGGGCGGTGTTTGTCGTGAAACAATCGAAGAGGGGATCTGGTCGATGCGGAGCATCGACAATCTGATTGACTTCTCGCTTGAAGCGATAAGGCGTCTCACTGCTCGGCAGACCTGGCAACGACCTACTCTCCCACGTCTTAAGACGCAGTACCATCGGCGCTGGAGCGTTTCACGGCCGAGTTCGGGATGGGATCGGGTGCAGCCACTCCGCCATAATCACCAGGTCAGCAGAGAAGTGAGACGACTTCTGGTCTTGTCTGAATTCCTACGCCCATCAGGCGGCACGACGCTTTCGCGCTGAAAGTGCAGGCCTGCAAGGCAGGCCCGGCACAAGTGCCGCCCTCCCGGAGCAGCCCGCGCGCGTTAGCGCGCGAATAGGCTGCGTGAGGGATTAGATGAGCATTGCTTAATGAGAGCAATCAAGCCGATCGAGCTATTAGTACCGGTAAGCTGCATGCATTGCTGCACTTCCA
>CAZUKP010000005.1:0-75675 GCA_964620915.1 uncultured Hyphomicrobium sp.
CACGTGCTCTACCAACTGAGCTACCTGGGCTTGGGGCTTCGCGAACGACCTGTCCGCCGGAGCCCGGCACTTATAGAGACGGGCCCGGGCCGTGTCCAGCATCCCGCAATCTCCAATTTCAACAGGGCGGCGGCGCGCTAATCCCCTTGTTCTTCGTGCTCGGAACCAATGCGATCCGGCACACTCTGCCGAGCGGCGGCATCCTCACCATCTTCGTCAGCGTCCGCCTGACCGCCTGGAATCGCATAGCCGTCGCCCAACCAACGGGACAGGTCAACATCCCGGCACCGCTGCGAACAAAACGGGCGGTAGGCCATATCTGTGGGGCTGCGGCAAATCGGGCAGCGGCCCTGAACCAGCCTCTCCGTTTGTGGGTCTTTGTTTGCCATCAGTCTTATATAGATGGACCTCAACTCTGGTCGAGTTCGGCTGCGCGAATCCACGCAAAGTGAATGGGAAAGCCCTCACCAACGAGCATCGTCACAACTTCGGTGAGCGGTAGACCGACGACGCTCGTGTAAGATCCAACGAGCCTCTGCACGAAACAGCCCGCGAGTCCCTGGATTGCATAGCCGCCGGCTTTGCCCCGCCACTCTCGAGACGCGATGTAAGCTTCAATTTCTTCGCGCGCGAGGTGTTTGAAGCGCACGCGCGTGTCGACAATTTTCTGACGCACGCGATCGTCGGGTGTGATCAGGCAGATACTCGTCAGGACACGGTGCGATCGACCCGATAGACGTTGAAGAGATGCCGCCGCCTCCTCGATGTTCGAGGGCTTCATTAAGATCCGCCGCCCCACGGTCACGGCCGTGTCGGCCGCCAGGACGTAGGCCGCCGCTATGTCCTTGTCATTAGCGATTTGATCTCTCGCGGCTTCGGCCTTGGCGCGCGCAATTCGGGAGACATAGCCACGTGGCATCTCACCACGGCGGGCAGATTCGTCGATCGAGGCCGGCCGCAAGGCGTCCGGCCTGATGCCGACCTGGTCAAGTAGCATGAGCCGGCGCGGACTGGCGCTGGCCAAGACGAGTGTTGGCCGCGCCGCCCCTTCCTTCTGCCCGGCATTCAGCCTGGCAAGCTCACGCCGCAACGTTTCCCGGCGCGGTCGGTCCGTCCGGCTGAGCCCGGTCAGAAATGCGGCCTTGGTGGTCATGAGGGCATCACCTCGGGGCTGGAACGGCAGACTATTCCGCTTCGATAGGGCCAGAACATCGTCGCGCTGACGCTGATCGGGCGTGTTTTCGGGTTCATGATCTGGCGGCGTGGAACGGCGAAGGTATGACGAAAGACGACCTCTCGACGCGAAATTGTTGTGCTGCTCATGCGTAGGGAAAGCAATACCCGGGCCGGGTGGGACAATGCAAAGGTGGACTTTGAAAAGCAAGTGCCCAATCGACCATTGCGGCGAACGGCATTTATCGGGCAAAAGGACGAAAGCAACAGCGTTTTGCAGGGCAACTCCATGGCGGCAAAGACTTTCGTCCTCGAACTCCTTGGCAGGACACCGCTTTTCGGCACACTCGACGAGTCGGATCTCCATGCGGTGGCCGATGAGATGCGTGAAGTCTCGTTTACCCCAAGCCAGGTCATTTTCGCGCGGGGCGATTCAGGCCGCGAGATCTTCCTGGTCGTCGACGGCCGGGTGCGCCTTTCCGTGCTGACGGCGGAGGGCCGCGAGCTCTCCTTTGCGCATGCCGAGGCGGGCTCGATCTTTGGCGAGATCGCCATGTTGGACGGGGGCACACGCACGGCCGATGCCACTGCCGTCAATAAGGTCAGCGCACTCAGCTTGTCCAAACCCTCGTTCAACCGGCTCATGGAGTCGCGCCCTGTGGTCGCGGAGGCCGCCATGCGGTTCCTGTGCTCGCGCCTACGCGAGGCCGATCAGCAGCTCGAGGCCATCGCGCTCTATCCGATCGAGGGACGCCTCGCCCGTTTCTTTCTTGCCGCAGCGCGCCAGAAGGCCCCAGACGTCGAGGAAGGCCGCGTGACAATCGAGCTTCCAATGTCGCAAAGCGAGCTAGCCCTGCTCATTGGCGCAAGCCGGCCCAAGGTCAACACGGCGCTGTCGCTACTAGAAGCGAGCGGCGCGCTCGAGCGGAGCGGAAACCGTGTCACCTGCGACTTGGATGAGTTGCAGATGATCGCTGGGACAGTGTAAGCGCCGAAATCGCGCACATCGCAATCTGGTGCGTTGGGGGATAGAATCGGAACACCATTCCCAGCTTGTGGTCTGTGATGCGCGCCATTCCCGAAATGCCATTCTGGCCGTTCTTGAAGACCCTCAGAACCGAGTTCGGCACGCGGCTGCGCGTGCTTTTGCACAAGCCGCCCGTTCGCCGTGCGCGCGCCATTCTGCGCAAGTTGGCCGAAGCGGGTACCGCACGCTACCCGCCCGACACGAGTCGGCGGCTGAAGATCCTCAACATGATCGCCTACCTGATCGCGGCGACGACGTTGATCTATGCCATTCAACAAACCGTCCAGGACTTCGAAACGTATGCGCCGATGATCCTTCTCAATCTGGTGCTGGTCGCAACGGTACTCTTGGTGCCGTTTGCCCATCGCATCAACGAGATTGCGGGTGGACTGCTCATTGTCGGCGCCGAGTACGTGGCCCTAGTGGGCTTCGGCGACTTTTTCAGCCGCGAAGCCGGCACACAGCTTCAGTACATTGTCGTTGCCGCCGCTGCCTTCGTGATCTTCGGTTTGAAGCGAATTTGGCTGATCATTGGAATCGTCATCGCCGGCTTAATCCTGCACTTGTGTGTCTGGTTCTGGTTTCCCGCAGAAGGGCGCGTTGCTCCGCACGAGCAACCGGTCGCCGACTCCCTTTACATCCAGGCCGCAGTTACGACCTTCCTCCTGATTGCAGCGTCTGTCTGGTACGCCTTCAGCCTCGTCGAGCGCGCCAAGGCCGAAACCGACGCCGTCCTGCGCAACACACTTCCCGACGCAATCGTGGAACGTCTGAAGGCAAAGCCCGGTGCCGCAATCGCAGACAGTATTGATGACGCGTCGATCATGTTTTCTGATATCACGGGCTTCGTCTCTCTCGCGCGCGGCCTGGGAGCGGTGGAGACCGTCGACCTATTAAGTCGCATCGTTTCAGAGTTCGATGCACTTGCCGCGCGCCACGGTGTCGAGAAGATCAAAACAATTGGTGACGCGTACATGGTTGTTGCGGGACTACCCGAACCAGTGCCAGATCATACGGCCCGATTGGCGCGCATGGGCCTCGACATGCTCGATTGTATTGCGCGGCTGCGTGTGGAAACGGGACACAACATCAACATTCGCGTCGGGCTCGCATCAGGTCCCGTGACGGCGGGCGTCATTGGCACGCGAAAGTTCAGTTATGATGTTTGGGGCGACCCAGTGAACCTTGCCAGCCGGTTGGAGGGCTTTGCCACACCTGGCAGGATACTGGTTTGCCCGCACTGTCACGAGAATCTTGCTGATACGTTCGAGCTTGAGGCACGAGACCCGATTGAGATTAAAGGCATCGGTGCACAGGAGACTTGGTACCTGGTGGGCGAGCTCCATGCACCGCCTCGAAAGGCAGCCTAGGCGCCACGTCACACAGTCGGACCGCCTTCGAAGCCAAACCGGTGCTTGATCTTGTCGAAGAGTTGATCGCGGAGACCGCGATAACGATCCAGAACCTGTTCGCGCGTTCCCTCATCGGCCATGGCCGTTACATCAATTGTTGCCCAATACTCCACCTCAACGGCCATTGTGCGGGTGAGCTCGAGCGCCTGGTGGTGCGCCTCGGGCGACAGCGTGACGATCAGATCGAAAGAGGTGTCGTGCAGATCCACAAGTGTGTGGGGATGATGTTGTGAAACGTCGATGCCGATTTCATCCATGACGACATTGACGAAGGGGTCTGGACTGCCCGCCCGAACACCCGCCGACTCCACATAACAGCGGTTGGCCGCAAGATGGCGAAGGATGGCGGCGCACATTACGGAGCGCACCGCATTCATACTGCAAGCGAACAGTACAGCGCCGGGCAAATCGTAACGCGATGCCTCGGCCCCCGGTGGCGTGAGATCATCTGCCTGGTTGGCGCGCGCGCCCTCCCCAGACATGGCCGCTAGCCCTTCCAGTGAAGCGCACAGATCAGTGTGAACAGCCTCCTGGCCGTCGCCATGTCTACGTTAACTTTTCCCGTAAGCCGCTCGAGCAGCGTTCGACTTCCATCGTCGTGCAGGCCGCGCCGACCCATATCAATCGCTTGAATGCGAGAGGGCGGTGCCGAGCGGATTGCTTCGTAGTAGCTCTCGCAGACCATAAAGTAGTCCTTCATGATGCGCCGAAAGGGGGTGAGTGACAGCATGTGCGTGACGAGCGTGTCTCCGGCCTCATCGCCGACGGTCAAAACCAATCTGTCCTCGACGATTGCAATATTCAGTGTGTAGGGCCCCGCGTCGTGGCCCTCGAGGGCAAACGAGTTCTCCTCGAGGATGTCAAAGATTGCCACTTCGCGCTCGTGTTCGATATTGGTGTTCGACGTCGCGGTAGAGCGCTCGTCGAGCGAGATGCCCACGAGGCGTGCCTTGTCCTCCGCAGTCTTCTTGCCTGTTTCGCTCATGTCGTCCGCGGGCGCCCTGCCCCGATCCGAATTTCAACTGAACGTCGGTGAGCCTCCAGGCCTTCCGCGCGTGCGAGTGCCATCGCTGCCGGAGCAAGTGCGGCAAGCGCAGCACCATCGAGCTTCAACAGCGATGTGCGCTTCATGAAGTCAAGCACGCCCAAGCCGGATGAGAAACGGGCACTGCGGGCCGTTGGCAAAACGTGGTTGGAGCCAGCCACATAATCACCAATCATTTCCGGCGTCTCGTTGCCAATGAAGATTGCCCCTGCATTGCGGATCTTCTCGGCCAGTTCCTCGGCGTCTTGGGTTGCGATTTCCAGATGCTCGGCGGCGATGCGGTCGGCGAGGACTGGGGCTTCATTGAGGGAATCAAGCTCGATGACCGCGCCGAACACGTTCCAGCTCTCGCCTGCGATGTTGCCGCGCGGGAGCTGCGCCAATTGTTCCTCGACTGCCCTCTCGACAGCGCGCGCGAATGCCGGATCGTCGGTCATGAGGATCGCTTGGGCGGCCGTGTCGTGCTCTGCCTGCGCGAGGAGATCGGCTGCAATCCATTCTGGATTGTTGTGTTTGTCGGCAATGATCAGCACTTCCGAAGGACCGGCAATGCTATCGATACCCACGGTGCCAAACACGAGACGCTTTGCTGCTGCGACGTAGGCGTTGCCAGGCCCAACAATCTTAACCACCGGGGCGATCGTTTCGGTGCCGTAGGCAAGCGCTGCCACGGACTGTGCACCACCTACGCGATAGATCTCCTCCACACCGACAAGGTGCGCCGCAGCCAGTACGAGCGGGTTGAGCTCACCCCGAGGTGACGGCACCACCATGACAAGGCGTGGCACGCCGGCCACCTTGGCGGGTATTGCATTCATGAGGACTGAGCTTGGGTAAGAGGCCAAACCGCCCGGCACATAAAGTCCAGCCGACTCGACTGCGGACCAGCGCCAACCGAGCTCGACACCCACCGTATCGGTGTAGCGCTCATTGACGGGACGCTGGCGTTCATGATGCTCGGTGATGCGATCGCTGGCCAACCTGAGGGCGGCAAGTGTTTCCTCCTCGCATTCGCCAACCGCAGCAGAGATCTCCTCAGCCGACACGCGGAGCCCCAGCTTGTCGAGGTCAACGTGGTCAAATTTGCGCGACAGATCGATCAGTGCTGCATCTCCGCGTGCGCGGACATCGGCAATGATCTGCGAAACCGAAGCTTCGACATCAACGGAGGTTTCCCGCTTTTCGGTGAGGAATGTCCGAAAGGCGTCTTCAAAGCCGCTGTCCGCCGTCCGAAGCCGTTTTGGCATATGTCGCCCGGCCCTCAGTGGCCGTCTCCCTTATGAAGTTGAACGTTTGCTTCAGTTTGCGTCCGACGGCTCATCGCTCGCATGGGCCGGCTTGTGTCGTGTCTGCCATGCGGCACCAAGGTCGCGCATCTCTGCCTCGATACACTCGACCTCGAGCCGAATTGCTGCTCCACCAGCAAAGTGCAATGTAATGATTCCCTCCGGGTCCGCGTCCGGATCAAAACCGATAGCCAGCAAAGCCAACACGGCGTCCTTCTTGCTGAGGTCTATCCCGTGCGTCTTGGCACTTTTGACGCGCTCAAAGCGCAATCCGCAGCGCCGGCGTTCAAACGCGCCATCGCTCTTCTTCACAGCGCCTTCCCAATCGAAACGATTGGCAATTACCGCAAAACGCATGTCGCTCTTCAAGTATGTCATCTCACCCACGCGCATCACAGCGTCCTGAAGGTGGCACGACAGCACATTGAGGTCTTCGGGATCGAGGGCGATCAACTTCAGGTCGTTCACGCGGGGAGCATCCCTGTTGGAGCTTCGACACTCACCAACGCGAGTGTCATTTATGGTTGGTCTTGTGATAACTGCGCCGGCCCACAGGCGCAACCGAGGGCCCTCTGGCGGTTTCCACACGTTTTGGAGGTTTAAATTGTCCTTCCTCGTTCTGCCTGTCGTAACCAATCCGCGCACTTTCCCGAATAAGGACGAGTCTGCCGCAATTGTCGGCGACACCAGATATGTGAGGCAGGAGGCCCCCATGACAAGGATAACAGTGGCTCTGGTAACAATGCTCGTGCTCGCCGCGGCCAGCGTCGGCGCAATGGCTCAGGACAGAAAGTGCCCGAAGGGCAAAGTGCCCCATCCAAGCACTGGCAAATGCGTCGTGCCCGACGGCTCCCATTAAGGACCTTGTCCGCCTATCCAGATACTCTTGAGAGCACCCCATTTGATGAACCGGGCCAATACACTCTGCTCGGCGCAATCGGATGGGGCGCGCTCGGGGCACTTTTGCTCAGCTTTTCGGTCGCGCTGACGCTCCTGTCACCTGCCTTCGATACCGCCTACGAGATGATCGAAAGGCCCGTTCTCGTTCTCGTCGCCATCCTCGTGCTGGGCGGGGTTATCTTCGCCCTCGTTCTACCGCCCCTTATTCGATCCTCCGACTGGGCCGGCGCTGGCACAAGCCGATCGAGAAGCCTTCTGGCTTGGATCATTGGCTGCGGCCTCATTGCCCGCCTCATCCTCTTCACAAGCACTCCAATGCTTGAGGATGACTACCAGCGCTACCTTTGGGATGGTGCAGTCACCGCACACGGGATCAACACCTATGCGATATCGCCACTCGACGCGCGCGAACGCGATCCAAGCTCCCAGCTTGGCCGGCTTGCCACAGAGGGCAGCGATGTGGTCCGCCGCATCAACCACCCCCACCTAAAGACGCTGTATCCGCCGGTTGCGCAGACGGCGTTCGCAGCCGCCCACATATTGGCGCCTTGGAGCTTGACGTCTTGGCGCGCTGTCGTTTTGGCCTGCGACCTCGTTGTGCTGTTGCTAATCCTTTTGCTGCTGCACGAAACCGGTCGCTCCCTGCTCTGGTCGGCACTCTATTGGTGGAACCCACTTGTTCTGAAAGAACTCTTCAACTCCGCTCATATGGAGGCCGTCGTGTTGACCTTCGTGTTGTTGGCTCTTCTGCTTGTGGTGCTGAAGCGGCCAATCGGCGCGGTCGTCAGTCTCGCACTCGCGGCGGGCGCGAAAATCTGGCCCATTCTTCTTTTGCCGCTCGCTTTGCGCACGCTGACCAATGAGCCCCGCAAGCTGGTTATCGCCGTGTTCGTATTTTTCGGACTCCTTGGCGGTCTTGCCGCTCCCATGTTGCTTGGTGGTCTTGATGACACCTCAGGTCTAGCTGCCTACGCCGCGCGTTGGCAGACAAGCAGCGCGTTGTTTCCGATAGTTGAGCAATTGACCGGAGCTGTGCTCACTTGGCTACGGCTGCCCGAGGTCATCGGTCCTGGACTTGCAGCGCGCACCACACTCGCGATAGGTCTTGCTGCCTTTGCCGCACTGACATGCCGCAAACCAATCCGCAGTGCAAACGACCTGATGGGACGAGCAAGTCTTGTGGTTGGAGCGCTCGTCCTCGTCGCACCCGCTCAGTTCCCCTGGTATGCAATCTGGTTTGCACCCTTCCTGGCCTTTCGGCCATGGGCCGGTTTTCTCGTTCTCACGGCAACGATGCCCCTCTATTACCTGTTCTTCTATTTCGCAGCGCACGAGCACGTGGACCTGTTCGAAAACGTGATCGTTTGGATCATTTGGGTTCCGGTCTGGGCCGCACTTCTCTTCGATGTGCTGCGCCAAAAAACCCCCACGCACTCCAGCTGACGAGGCATTCCATGCGCAAAGGCCGCAGAATCGGAGTCGTCATCCCAGCGCTGAACGAAGAGCGAGCAATAGGCCGCGTCGTCGCCGACATCCCCCCTTGGGTGGATGATATCATCGTGGCGGACAATGGTTCGTGCGACGCTACGGCGGCAGTGGCGAAAGGTGCCGGCGCGCGCGTCATCACTGAGCGCGAACGCGGTTACGGCGCGGCCTGTCAAGCGGGGATCCATGCACTCAATTCACCCGACATCATCGTTTTTCTCGACGGCGACTACAGCGACTGCCCGAATGAAATGAGCGCGCTTGTCGATCCCATTCTTTCGGGACGCGCAGACTTTGTTGTCGGTGCGCGCGTGAGCGGAAAGCGCCAGCGTGGCGCGCTCACGCCACAGCAGCGCTTTGGAAACTGGCTGGCTTGCCGACTGATTGGCCGAATTTGGGGCACTGCTTTCAGTGATCTCGGTCCCTTTCGGGCCATCCGAGCCGACATCCTGAAGACGCTGAACCTGCAGGAGCGCGCTTATGGCTGGACAGTGGAAATGCAGCTTAGAGCCGCCGAGAATGGATTGAGATACCTCGAGGTACCCGTCAGCTATCGCCCGCGGATCGGCACGTCGAAGATCTCAGGCACCGTTCGGGGATCCGTGCTGGCAGGCATTACCATCCTGTCGGTGATTACACGCACCGCATGGCGCGCGCACAAATCCGCGTGATGCCAGTGCCAATCACCGCTTCGTGTCGTTCAGAGTCCAGTCGTAGTCGTAAGACGCAATAGATGTGACGCCACGTAGTTTCGCAGCGAGATCTGGATCGGCAAACTGGCGGAGATGGTCGACAACTCCCTCTTCGCTGCCTCCAAAGTCTTCCCCATACCATTTGTAGATCGATGAGACCACGAGCCCATCGGCCTCGACTTTCGCTCCGCGCGGGTGATTGACATAGTCTCGTGCAGCCGCATCGAGTTGCGCATTCAGCTTCGCGCCGGTGAATGCTTCCCTGCGGAGGTTGGGGCACCCTACCGAGGCGCAATTGACAGCATAGTGAATGCGCGGGTCGTTAAATATTGGTCGCAGGATACCGTGCTCAATATCGTCAAGGCTTAAGTCTGTGCCTCCGAGACGAGTAACCTTGGCCTTCCAGGGGCCACCTGTAAACACACTCAAGAGACCGCCTCCGAGAGAGATGTCCTTGATTGATTTTAGCGGATAATGGTCGAGGATGATGTCGATCGTCTTGGCATTGTAGAGGTTGGCGAGAAGGGCGAATTGCTCGGGCCGATCGAGAGCTTGCGGGTCGATCGCTTCGAGCTGGCGGACGTACCCTTTCAGAGCATCGTGTCCGTCCGTCTTGAATCGCGCGTAGTCGACGCGATTAACTCCGCCCGGACCTGCGCTCACATATGTCTGCAGCAACTCATCCCACACCGCGTGATCGACCACTTGATCCGAGCCACTTGCTGGGACTGCAAACAGATCCAGCGGCTCTTTGGCGTACGCTGGAGAGACGAGAAGCGCCAATCCACACATGATGCAAAAGGAAAGGCCCAAGGCGGCCCTGCCGGTGATTTCCTTACTCACGATAGCGATCTCCCTGTTCGCGCCAGACGTGGTCTCCAAGTGATGAGGGTCGGCTCGTCCCACAATCAAACTACGATTCACTGGAAGCTCACGTTACGTGGGGATATGCGAAGATCGGCACTTGTCTTGAGTTGGTGCGGTGACAGCATCTAAATTCGGGCTCTAAGCCCAAGAGCCAACGACCAAAGGAGCGCTAGATGGAAAACGAAATGTTTAACTTGTCGCTGCGCCGCTTCCTCAAGGAGGTTGGCATTTCCTCACAGCAAGAAATCGAACGCGTCGTGCGCGAAAAAAACTTGGCCGGTCAAGGACAACTCAAGGTGAAAATGGTCCTAACGGCCGAGGGGACCGACTTGAAACACGAGGTAATCGGGGCAATCGATCTCGGCTAGAATACAGATAATAGTTCGCACACCTCGACCGGCAGCTTCGAGGCACAAAAAACGAATGAAATTCTTGTGGTTATCAAAATTAAGACTTTAGTCGAAGTCTTAAGACAATTGCGCACATTGTCATCAAAACAGGCTAAACTTTGTTCGCGTATCGTCAGACATTACTGATTGAACCCTATGGATGTCCCTGCCAAGCCGAGCGACCGGATGCCGCCGGGTGAAATCGAGAGGCTTAGGGCTCTCGGGGAATACGGGGTATTCGATACGCCACCAGAGGACGAGTTCGACCGGCTGGTGGACCTTGCGGCCCGCCTATTTGGAACGCCCTACGCCGTAATCTCACTCGTCGGACATGATCGGCTTTACTTCAAATCGCACTACGGGACGGATTTGACGGGCATTGACCGAGACGGCTCATTCTGCGCGCACGCTGTTCTTCAAGACGACCTCTTCCTGGTCACAGACGCGCTCAAGGACGAACGGTTCTGCCAACACCCCCATGTGAGTGGCCCACCGAACCTCCGATTTTATGCCGGCGTACCGCTCGTAGCGCCTTCACAGCACAAGATTGGTACAATCTGCGTTCTTGACGACAAGCCACGTTCTGAGTTCTCCGGACATGAACGCAAGAACCTCGAGGACGTTGCCACGCTTGTCATGAACCGGTTGGAGCTGCGTCGCCTATCGTGCGTCTGCGGCGCCGAATGGGCGCAATTTCTTAACCTAGCTACAGCTTCTCATGATGCGATCGTTTGCACAGACGCTGATGGAAAGATCAAGTTTTGGAACCCGGCAGCTACTTCATTGTTCGGCTACGCTGAGAAGGAGGTGGTTGCCCGTCCTATTTCAGTGATATTTCCCGAATATGTTGCGGAAAGGCAAACCAAAAAGATCCAGGATATTTCGCGCACAATCGAGCCGCCACTGGCCGAGAGCAAGTTGCAGGTGCTCGCACGGAGCCGTCAAGGCAATCTGATTCCCATAGATCTTGCCGTGACTACGCATCGCGAGGAAACAGAGCTTAGCATCTGCATGATACTTCGCGACGCTGCGAGCAAGACCGAAAGAGAACAACGCCTCTTTGGGCTTCTCGATATTGACCCGGTGACAGGCGCACACACGCGCTCACGCTTCTATGCGGAGTTGAGGAACGCTATCAATTCAGGCGTCGGCGCGGTCCTCACACTCGACTTCGACAAATTCAAAGACATCAACTCCGAACATGGGTATTCGTCGGGCGATCGTCTGCTACGCGCGGCCGTCAAGAGAATACGTGACCAAGTGCGATCAGGCGCCTTCATCGGCCGCATTGGTGGAGATTCGTTCGCCATCGTCCTCCCGAATGCCGCCGATCACCAAGAGCCTGCGGCTGCGGCCAATGATCTCCTACAAACATTCGAAGCACCTTTCACTTTGGCCAATAAATCCGTCCGGCTCACTGCCAGCATCGGGCGTGCGCTTATTCCCGATCACGGAAGCGATCCCGACGAGCTTCTGGCCAACGCAAATTTGGGACTCCATTCCGCCAAGGTTAAGGGTGGAAACAGGCACATATCCTTCGAGCCGAACATGCGTCGCCAGGCAATCGCGCGCTACAGTTGCGATTCGGACCTGCGGCGTGCCTTTGAGTGCGGTGAGTTTGAGATTCACTACCAGCCACAGGTGCGCCTCTCCGACAGGGCCGTTACGGGTGCCGAAGCGCTGCTGCGTTGGCGCCACCCCACACGAGGACTGCTGCCCCCCGCAGCGTTTCTTCCTGTGTTGCAGGCAGGCCCGCTTGCTGCACCCGTCGGCAGTTGGCTGCTAAGAACTGCATGCGCGGATGCCACCCGTTGGCAGGTCCCGCGCAGCCCCGAATTCCGAGTCAGCGTCAATCTCTTCGAAACCCAATTTCGCGACGGCAATCTTACCAACGAAGTCCGGGAAGCGCTCCAGAGTAGCGGCCTGTCACCTAAGGCGCTTGAGATTGAGATCACCGAGAACATCGCACTCAAGACCGCCGACGCGATCATCAATTCCCTGCAACAGCTCCGAGACGACGGAGTCGGCATTTCCTTTGACGATTACGGAACCGGATATGCCTGTTTGAGCCTGCTGAAGACGTTTCCGCTCACGCGTTTGAAAATTGACCAGGCCTTCATTCAAGACCTCTGCGAAGACAAGGGCGACGCGGCCATTATTCAGGCCATCATCTATATCGGCAGGAAGCTCGGTCTATCCATCATTGCCGAAGGCATCGAAACTGAAGAACAAGAGACCGTCCTCAGGATGTATGGGTGCACGGAAGGACAAGGTTTTCTCTTCAGTCCAGCGTTGAGTGCACAAGCTCTGACGGATTATCTGCGCACTACGCGACCGGCATCAGACGCGCCACATTCCCAGGTTAGTTAGCGGATCGAGTTCGGCAGAACACCGAAGCAGAAACGGGTCCCGGCGATGGAGCCGGAACCCGTCGATCGAGGGCAATTGCTCGGGGCGACGGAGCGGGGGAGCCCCGGCGCGACTGTCCCGCGATCAATAGCAGTACTGGCGCAATGTCCAACCTGTGATCGTGCAGTTGTTGCCGTTCCGGTCACACAGGCGGTTGGGCAAACGCTGATAAGAACAGTAGTAGGAGCCCTGCTGTCCTTGGAAGCCGTGCATTGCGCTATCGAACTTGTAGTCTTGCGAATAGAACTCCTTGCTGCCGCGCGCTTCAGCGTCCGTGCTGATCAACACGCCACCGGCAACCGTCGCCGCGAGGGCGCAGCAAAGTAATGCGGTCTTGATGGTTTGCATCGTCATAGGTCATTCCTCCGTCTCACCGGCGCAGCTCATGCGCTGACGCCCTCTGTTCACGAGAGGAATGTATGCGGTTACGGGATACTGGCCTGTTCCCTGCGGAACACCGCTAATCAATAGCGACTAGGAGACCAGACGCTCAATGTTCGCGCCGCACCTTGAGAGCTTCTGTTCCAGCTGCTCGAACCCGCGATCCAGATGGTAGACGCGATTGATCATCGTCTCGCCTTCGGCCATCAGCCCGGCGATCACCAGTGAAACGGAAGCACGCAGATCCGTCGCCATGACGGGCGCACCTGTCAGGCCTTTCACGCCCTTGATGGTTGCCGTATCCCCGTGCAGTTGAATGTCGGCACCAAGACGGGCGAGCTCCTGAACATGCATGAAGCGATTTTCAAAGATCGTCTCGCGGATGACGCTGGTGCCCTCTGCCGTGGTCATGAGCGCCATGAGTTGAGCCTGCAGATCGGTGGGAAAACCAGGAAACGGTTGGGTTTCGACGGAAACGGGCCTCGTGCCGGCACCATTGCGCACGATGCGAATACCGCTGTTCGTTTCGGTAATTTCGAGCCCGATTGCCGTAAGCGTATCAAGCGCAGTCTTGAGGAGATCCGATCGGGCCCCCTCAAGGGTGACGTCCCCTCCAGTGGCGGCGACCGCCATGGCAAACGTGCCGGTTTCGATCCTGTCTGGCAGTACAGCGTGCACAGCACCTTCAAGTCGATCCGCGCCCTCTACGCGCAAGGTCGATGTTCCGATCCCCTCAATCCTTGCGCCCATCTTGACCAAACACTCGGCAACGTCGCCAATCTCCGGCTCGCGCGCCACATTCTCCAGAACGGACTCCCCGCGCGCCAATGCAGCCGCGAGCAGCACTTGATGGGTCGCTCCGACTGACACCTTGGGGAAGGTCACGCGGCCCCCACGCAATCCGCCTGGCGCCTTAGCGACAACGTAACCGGCCTCGATCTCTATCTCGGCGCCGAGTTCGCGTAGTCCCATCAGATGTAGATCGACGGGACGCGTGCCGATCGCGCAACCGCCGGGCAATGACACCCTTGCCTGTCCGCAACGAGCTAGAAGCGGCCCCAAGACCCAGAAACTTGCCCGCATGCGGCTTACCATCTCATAGGGCGCAACGGTGTCGACGATGTCGCGCGCCGAAAGATGAAATGTCTCGCCCAAATGCACCGCAGGCCCGGCCCGCTTTCCGTCCACCGCGAGGTCGACGCCGTGATTTCGAAGAATACGACCAAGCAGGTTGACGTCGGCAAGGTTGGGGACGTTCTTGAGTGTCACCCGATCCGAAGTCAGCAGGCTCGCGATCATCAACGGCAGCGCAGCATTCTTAGCACCCGAAATCGGAATCGTGCCCGACAGCGGCTGGCCACCTACAATCTTGATGCGATCCATTGAGACCCCCGTCGTTCGTTCTTGTTTGGCGCCAAACCTTGAGTTTGCGCAGGCACGCTACCCCACGTCAGGCCATAATCTGCTCTCAGACGCGATGGGGCAAGTGGCCCACAAGACTCACTCGGGACTGCAATCAACCCTGCTTTTCAGTGTTGCCCGGCAGCGGGGACGTCACGCCGTCGCGACGTTGCCCATCGGAGACATCGGGGTGTGCCCGCGCACGCGACAGCGTCTTACGCTTCTTCAGGTTCGCCCTCAGCTCGGCCTCAAGCCGGGCTTCGCGGTTGATTGATCTTTCGTTCCGGTCGCGACCGGTCCCGTCTTTCTTGGTCATTCGACCGTTGCCCTTCGCTGCTACGGCACAACCGAAAAGGGGCTGAAGGAAGGCGCAATCTCGATCCCGACCGGCTTTCTCCCGTGCCGGATGCCGCACGGCAACGCCTTGGATTGGGAGAAATTTGGGTTGGGTGGCGCCCAATAGGGTAATTTGTCAGTTGAAAAATTTCAATCGGTTAGCCGAAGGTTGGACGCGAAGTAGCAGACCAACCAAGCCCGTTCAGCATCTATTGCCACAACAGTCCAGGTATTCGTAGCCCCGTGTGGCCGCCTCCTTTTACGGGTGGTAAGTTCCTGGGCTTGAGGGATCCTACTAGGTCGTGGGCACATTGGTGTGACCCGAACGCTGGGCTCGCGACACATATTGTGCAGATGAGAAGGTCGCGGATTCCGTCAACACAGCTCAGAACTTGGACGCACGCGCTTTGTCACTGCGCGAGGCCCCGAGTTCCATTTCAACGCAGGTCTTGAGCGTGGCGTAACTGCCCTCGCCCGAGATGGCCGCGATCTTGTCGCAGTATTCACGAATTGAGATTGTGAGATCGGCCCAGCGCTCTCTCAGAGAGTCGTAGGCCTCCAGCTCCATGTCCATGCAGCTGCTGTGCATCACTTCAGAGTTAGAGCCGCTCAAGCCCACGATCTTCTCGCAATATGCTTCGGGATCATAACCGGGCAGCACGTCACCCGCCGCGGCGTTGGAGACCAATGCCCCTGTTAACGCTATTACGAGCGTCTTGAATGCTGTCACGACAATTCCTCGTCTTCGTGCAACTCCGTTCGCTGAACGGCTTATCCATCCTCGCCGCCAAGGGCCATCGAAGATGTCTCATGTCAGCGATGAGCAATGCTCATGAATGCTTGCGCGCAGCGGGAATTCGGGGAATGTCGCGCGACGACATCAAGTGATCCGCATCGTGGAAATGTCGTTGCCAGCCTCGCGGAGCATCTAGAACTGCCAGGTGAACCGGCCTTTGACGCCGCTGTCGATGACGCCATCGCCGAATTGACCCGTGTAGGACACGCCGGCCGTGGCGTGCTCTCCCAGGGCGAAGTCGATGCCGGAGTCGATGAGGGTGGTGTCTCTGGCAAGCGGGACGCCATAGACGGTGAAGCCGATGCCGGTGGTGGCGAAGGCAAGGTTGGCATCGGGCGTCACGCTCGAGAATGCGTGCTGCCACGCCGCGGAGATATGCGGAACGACTTGCATGGCGCCCCACTGCAGGGTCGTCGCTGCGCGAAGGCCGAGCGTGCTGTAGCCGACGTTCTGATCGGTGCTGCCACGCAGGGAGGCGAGCGGTCCGCCGCTTTCGCGAATGGTGTCGCTGTCGATGGTGACATAGGCGAGCCCGGCGAAGGGCTCGATGGGCATGCCACCGATCTGCGTCGGATAGGCGATCTCGCCGAAGAGCTGGCCGGTGTTTGAATCATAACTCGCAGTCTGCTGCTCGAAGAAGTTCGGGAAGACTACGGTGCGGGAGGTGTCGATTTCGCTCCACGCCCACATGCCACCGCCGCGCAACGCCAAGCCGCCGGCCATGCCGCCAAGATAGCCGCCGAGGTGATAGGTCTCGACATCGGCGGAGCTGTTGCGTCCATCGACGCCCACGTTGGAGAACGAGGCACCAGTGGCGAGACCAGCGCGCCACGACCCGCCGATGTTGGCATCCATGCCGGAGATGAAGCCGCCGAGATCGCGGTTGGCGGTCGCAGCGTTGCCGTCGCCTTCGAAGTCTCCCCACGCCCCGTAGGCATGCGTCCAGAAGGTGAGCGGAGAAGGCCGATGGGCCGGAATATCCGCGAGAGACTTGCCGCCAACGCCGAGCACCATGGCGTTGGCATCGATGGCGGCAACTTTCGGGCCGCTTGTGGCGAGCGATGCAAACTGCGCATTGCCGCCCTTCGTGTAGGTCGCCTGCATCAAACGCCCCATCACCGCTTCACGCACATAGCGGCTGTCGTCGGCCAGCGTGCCGGCGACCGTTGCGTGGATCTCGCCTGAGAGCGCATCGAAGGCTTGGCGCGCCGGCCGCGGTCTGGTTCAGCACCGCGAGGAACAACGGATCGTCGACGGGGAATTGATCGAGTGCGTCCGCCACATTGCACTGGTTCCTCGTCCGCGCCACGGCACAGAACTCTATGTCATTGCGCAGGACCGTCAGCACCACGTCGTTGCCGGTGCCACCGTCATACGTCACCGTCGGCGTGAGGAAGGCGAGGTTTGTGGTGATCGGATCAAACGTGCCGACCACCGCATCGGTCCCGTCGTTATCGATGATGAGATAGTCCGTGCTCGGCGCGTAGGTGGCGTCTTCGGCCAGAATGCTCAGCGTCGCACCGGTCAGGTCCACCAAGCCATTGACGATCGCGAGGTCGCTTTCGCCGGCCGCGTTGATTTCCACCTCGAAGAGCCCGGCGAGGGTCAGGTTTCCGTTCACGGTGATCGTGCCGATGGAGTTGCCCGGCGCGAACACGCCGCCCTCGCTCACCGTGACCGCGCCGAGCTCTCCGCTGCCACCCAGTCTACCGCCGTCGTTGACGGTCGTAGCGGAGACAATCGAGCCGTTGACGGCAAGCGTTCCTTCATTGACGGTGGTCGGGCCGGTGTACGTGCTGTCGCCGGTCAGCTCGAGAAGTCCGCCACCGATCTTGGTCAGACCGCCACTGCCGTCGATGTCCCCGGCATGGGTTCCCGACGCTCCGTCATTGACATTGATGTCGAGGTCGTTCTGCAGGTCAGTGGCGTTGGCGATCGTAATGCCGTCCTGAATGTCAAGCGATCCACCACCTGCCGTGAGCGAGCCGGTACCGAACGCGTTGTCGTGGCCCGCGCTAAGCATGCCTTCATCAAGAATCGTACCGCCGGTATAGGTGTTGCCGCCGGCGAGCATCAGCGTACCGTCGCCGATCTTGGTCAGACCGCCACTACCGTCGATGTCCCCGGCATGGGTTCCCGTTGCGCCAGAATCGACATTGATGTCGAGGTCGTTCTGCAGGTCTGTGGCGTTCGAAATCGCAATCCCGTCCTGAATGTCGAGCGACCCGCCGCCTGCCGTGAGCGTGCCGATACCGAACGCGTTGTCATGGCCCGCGCTCAGCGTGCCGTCGTCGAGCAACGTACCGCCGGTATAGGTGCTGTCGCCGGAGAGGACGAGCGTGCCGTTGCCGGTCTTGATCAGACCACCGTCGCCGCTGATGTCGCCGCTATGCGTTCCCACGTGTGGCGATGATCCCGAGATCGGCCCGACATTTATGGCTAGATCCGTTTGGAGATCAGTGTGGTTCGAGACCAGGCCGCCGGTCCAAATCCAGAGCCTCCCGCCGCCGGCCGTGAGCGTGCCGGTGCCGAGCGCGCTGTCACCGCCTACGCGCAGCAAGCCGCCTTCGAGAAACGTACCGCCGGAATACGTGTTGTGACCGGTGAGGTCCTGCCTTCCGGCGCCCCGCTTGACGTAGCTGCCGGTGCCGGTGATGAGGCCGCCATAGGCGTTGTCTCCGGCGCTGTCTGTCGTCATCGTCGCGGAGCCGAGCTTGATCTCGCCGGAGGTGCCAAAAATGCCTGAAAAGCTCTGGTCGAAATCGTTGAGGTCCAGCACGGCGTCCTCCATATACAGATCGTTGAAACGCCCCGCGTTGAGGGGGCCGAAGACACCCTCGGCGCCGGCGCGGAGCGTGCCTTTCCGCACGACGGTGGAGAGCTGATACGTGTTGTTGCCGGAAAGCGTCAGCGTGCCGTCGCCGGTCTTGATGAACCAGCCTATCCCGGAGATGTCGCCGGCATGCGTTGCCGACGCTCCGGTACCGACGTTGGCATAGAGATAAGCCCCCTCCGTCGGAATGCTACTCTGCAACTCGGTGGCGTTGGAGATCGTAACGCCGTCCTGAATATCGAGTGTCCCGATGTGCACCGTGAGCTTGCCGGTGCCGAGCGCATTGTCATGGCCCACGCTCAGCACGCTCGACTGGCCGCCCGCGAGCATTGTGCCGCCGGAATAGGCGTTGTCACCG
Organism: uncultured Hyphomicrobium sp.; assembly: GCA_964620915.1. Taxonomy (GTDB): domain Bacteria; phylum Pseudomonadota; class Alphaproteobacteria; order Rhizobiales; family Hyphomicrobiaceae; genus Hyphomicrobium_A. Next base: position 18,791 of record CAZUKP010000005.1, read on the forward strand.
GACAGCACGAGCGTGCCGTCGCCGTCCTTGGTCAGGCTCCATTCGCCCGGCGTGAAGCCGGCCGGCGGCGTGTAGCCGCCCGCCACGACGCCCGCTTCGTCGGCAATGACGTCGCTGATGGTCTGGGTCTGTCCGTCGCCGGGCCGGAACGTCGCATTGCCGCTGCCCTGAAAGAACAGGCCCGCGCCGAAGGCCTCGCCGTTGTTTCCGTTCACCCCAATTCCACCGGCAACCGTGTTGCCATTGACCGTGAACCCGTCCTCGATGATGAGCGTTCCGCCCTCCATGACGAAGAGGCCACCGCCCATGCCGGCGCCCCCGCCGGCCCTTATCCCTGTGCTCCTGGCGCCGCCAAAGCCGCCCACCGCACTGAGCCCAGTAACAGCGCCCCCAGCAGTGCCACCGCCGCCGCCGTAACCACCCTCACTGCCGCCGCCGACGAAGCCGCCACCACCACCGCCACCGAAGCCGCCGGCACCGCCAGCGTAACCGCCGCCGCCAAACCCGCCGTCACCGCCAAGACCGCCACTGCCAAAGCCCCCGGCACCGCCGCCGCCACCGCCTCTGGGGGTGTTGCTGTAACCGGTTGGGAAGGTGCCACCGTCTCCGCCTAATCCGCCGCCGCCAGCCGTGTATCCGTTGATACCGCCTTCAGAGCCACCGTTTCCGCCTACGGCCGCATTGTCGACAACCGCCACGTTCCGAAGGGTGACGCTGGCGCCTTCATGGCCGTCGAGATCGCCACGGACGAACAGGGCGCCGCCGTCGATCGTGTTGTTCCCGCCCTCGATGACAAGTTGGCTGCCGGATTGTGGATCGAGGATTGGCAGGGTTTGCGTCAAGTCGATTCGGCCCGTGAGGGTGATGGTGTTGACGGCGTCGCTGCTGGCATTGGCGCTGTTGATGGCGGTGATCAGCTCTGACTCATTGCTCGCGGTGTAAGTGGCCGCTTGCACCGCGTTGGTGCTGGCGAGCAATGCCGTCGCGAACGCCACTACCAGCGTCTTGAATGCTGTGACGATACCCCCCGGTCTTCGAGCAAATCAATTTACTGAACGCTTATCCAACTGCGCCGCCGAGGGGTATCGAAGATTTCTCATGCTATCGATGAGCGACGCTCATGAATGTTTGGGTGTGGGGGGAATCTCAGGTTTGCGGGTTCGCGCAAAACATTACGCGTGACTCAGTGCACGATGTCACCGTCGTCACTAAGGTGCACCTCTGCGAACTGGCTTGAGTGCAAAGTGATGGGCGAGCTGTGCGAACAGGCTGAGAAGCCAGTTTCGGACCCCGCTAATGCCGCTCGCCGATCATGACGCCTTCAGGCTTTAGAGCAATTGAGAGCTGATAAGTGTTGACAATCATTTCAGAGAGATGGTCCGCAGCGGGCGAATAGGTGCGGCCACGCTGCAGAACGAACTCAAAATCGGGAAGCGGCGGCAGGCCCTCGGCGGCGCCAAACGCCTTTAGCGTCGGCGGCATTGCGGACGCGGCGAAGATCGTGATCGCGAGGCCAGCCTCAACCGCGGAAAGAATACCCGATGTATCTGTGGACTGAACCGCGATGGTACAGGCCCGGCCGGTCCGATCGAGTTCGGCCAAAGCGACTTTGCGCCAGGGGCAGAAGGACGGATAGAGCGCAAGGGGCGCCGGCTCGTCCCGATCGAGCCGCATCGACGGGGCACCGGCCCAAACGCGCCGCTCGCGGGAGAGCGAGACGCCTTGTCCTTCGCCGAGCTCCTTAAAGAGGATCGCCAGATCAAGCTCGCCCCCGTCGAGTAAGCTCGAAATATAGGGAGCGACGCCGAGCTCGACATGTGTGTGAACCTCCGGGTATCGGTCGGAGAATTGCGCAAGTAAGGACGACAGCAAGTGCATATCGAAAAACTCGGGCGCGCCGATTCTCACGCGCCCGCCACCGCTCATGTGCTGCTCAGCTTCCTTGTAGACCGCGAGGATGCGCCGCGCGTAGCATAAGAGGACCTCGCCTTTCTCCGTCAGTCTAAGGTCGCGCGTATTGCGCACAATCAGGTCCGCACCAACCTTGTCTTCCAACCGTTTGACATGGAGGCTTACCGCGGACTGAGTGAGATTTACCTCTTGCGCAGCTTTGGTAAAGCTGCCGGTGTCGAAGACACCGACGAAGGTTCGCAGAAGTGTCGTGTCGTACAGCATCAACACATTCCTCCCCAAATCCCCGCTCTAGGGATCGGACCGCTGGGGTATGACTCGAACGTGCACGGCTTAATGGGCCAATGATAACGCACGAGGTGGCCTGGCGTCTCGTTGTCCTTCACGGGATCGCTCGCTTGGGGATTTGAGGCCCAGGCGGCACTGGTGGCAAACTCAAAAAGCGGAATCAATCCACCGCTCTTCGTGCAGCTTTGGCCAAATTTAATTGGTGTGCTGACTGTTCTCAGAAGCTTATCGCGATACCGCCGCGGGCTTCGGCACGCGCATAGCCAGCCTCATCGTCGGAGGGGTATCGAAGATTTCTCATCCCATTGATGCGTGCACTCATGAATGTTTGCGTGTGGCGGAGGTCTTAGAATTGCGGGTTTGCGGGTTTGCGGGTTTGCGGGTTTGCGGAAAACATTAAGCGTAACTCAGTGCACGATGTCACCGTCATCACGAAGGTGCACCTCTGCGAACTGGCTTGTGTGCAAAGTGATAGCCGAGCTTAACGAACAGGCTGAGAATCCAGTTTCGGACCCCGCTAATGCCGCTCGCCGATCATGACGTCTTCAGGCTTTAGAGCAATTGAGAGCTGATAAAAATTGACGATCATCTCGGAAAGGTGATCTGCCGCAGGCGAATTGGTCCGACTACGCTGCAGTACGAATTCAAAGTCCGGAAGAGGCGGCAAGCGCTCGGCTGCCCCAAGCGCCTTGAGCGTTGGCGGCAATTTGAACTCGGGAAAGATTGTGATGGCAAGGCCGGCTTCGACCGCGGCGAGAATGCCCGACGTGCCTGTGCTCTGAACCACGACCGTGGACGCCCGGCCGGCCCGATCGAGTTCGCTCAACGCAACTTTCCGCCAGGGGCAGAAGGGAGGATAGAGCGCAAGTGGCGCTGGCTTGTTGGGGTCGAGCTGCAGAGACTTCGCGCCTGCCCAAACGCGTCGCTCGCGCGATAACGTAATGCCTTGTCGTTCGTGAAGCTCAATACCGACGATGGCGAGATCGAGTTCTCCGTCATTGAGAAGCGCGGAGATGTCTGGACCGATGCCGAGTTCAATTTGCATGCGAACCGCGGGATAGCGGCCGGACAATTGCGTAAGCAAGGTTGATAGCATCTGCATATCGAAGAATTCAGGTGCGCCGATGCTCAATTGCCCGCTTCTGTCGCTGTTCAAGGTCTGCTCAGCATCCCTGTAAAGAGCGAGTATGCGCCGCGCGTAGCATAGGAGAACATTGCCTTTCTCCGTCAGGCGGAGGTTGCGGGTATTGCGCACGACCAAGTGCTCGCCGACTTGGTCTTCAAGCCGTTTGACATGGAGGCTTACCGCGGACTGGCTGAGATTCACCTCACGCGCCGCATTCGTGAAGCTGCCGGTGTCGCAGATGGCGACGAAGGTTCTTAGAAGGGTCGTATCGAACAATATTAGCCCATTGCTCCACGAACATGCGGGCAATGGATCGTTTCACATGGAAACGTTTCCGACATGCACGTATTGAGAGTCCTATGATGATGCACTTGTTGGCCTGCGTCCCGCTGGCCTTCACGGCCTTGCAATTCGAACTGGAGAACGCTTATCCATCCTCGCCGATAAAAGGTATCGAAGATGTCTCATGCCAGAGATGAGCGGTGCTCATGAATGGTTGCGCGGGTGGTGGAGGTCTCAGGCTTGGGGATCTGCACAAATTGGCACGCACAGCTCGATGGACAACGCCAATTCGTGACGTAGCCGCGTGCGAATAGGTTTGATTGCCAAGCGATTCCGCCGAATTACGAACCTTCTAGGCGCCGAGTTGCGGACTCTGCGCGTGCTGCTCGTGGTTCATGCAGACTTCTGGCTCCAACGCGGTCGAGAGCTGATAATAGTTTACGATTATCTCAAAGAGGCTGTCCGCCGCCCGCGACCTGGTTCGACTGCGCTGGAGCCCAAACTCAAAATCGGGAAGCGGCGGCAAAGCCTCAGCGGCACCAAACACCTTCAGCGTTGGCGGCAATGCGGACTCGGAAAAGATCGTGATAGCGAGCCCCGCCTCGACCGCGGAAAGTATGCATGTGCCGGTGCCCTGAAACGCAAGCGTGCTGGCCCGGCCCGCCCGATCGAGTTCGGCCAGAGCGACTTTCCGCCAGGGGCAGAATGGCGGATAGAGAGCAAGTGGCGCTGGTTCGTCAGGGTCGAGCTGCATTGACCGCGCACCGGCCCAAACGCGCCGCGCGCGAGCCAACGTGGCCCCCTGTCCTTCACCCAGCTCGTTGAAGGCAATCGCGAGATCGAGTTCGCCTTGGTCCAGCAGCGTCAAGATATGGGGAGCAATGCCGAGCTCGACTTGAACGCGAACTCCCGGATGTTGAGTGGAAAACTGCGCAAGCAAAGACGAAAGCAGGCGCATATCGAAGACTTCAGGCGCACCGACTCTCACGATGCCACCGGCTTCGCGGCTCAGGCTCTGCTCTGCTTCCTGGTTGAGAGCAAGGATGCGCTGCGCATAGCAAAGGAGAACGTCGCCTTTCGCCGTCAGACTGAGCCCGCGGGAATTGCGCTCGATCAGGGGCGAACCGACTTGTTCTTCGAGCCGTTTGACATGGAGGCTTACCGCGGACTGAGTGAGATTTACCTCTTGCGCAGCTTTGGTAAAGCTGCCGGTGTCGCAGGCGGCGACGAAGGTTCGCAGAAGTGTCGTGTCGTATAGCATCAACCCATTCCTCTCCGGACACGCGCCCGAGCGATCATTTCCCAAAGAAGCATTTCGGTGTCGCCGCTGGTGTTGCAGCCAGCTTCCGCTACAACGCGGCCGTCGGCATAAGCTGAGCTGGTTTCTGAGATTGCCTTAGGCAGAAATCCAAGGCCTTGAACTTGATCAGATGGAACGCCGGTCTGGGCGCAGGAGCGGATACGCCGCGCCAAGATGAGAGGCGGTGCGAATCCCAAACACATTTGGTTCGCGCGAACGTTGCGTGCCAGCATCAAGCCGTCCTAATCAGGGAAATAATGAAGTAATCTTGTATAGGATAGGGGCGCGTAGCACGCTTGAGTTGTCCGATCTCTGGCCTTTAATGTCGCATTGGAACAATTTTAGGCATTGCGGAACGGTGTGTGTCTAATGAGCAACGCTCATAGTATTCCTGAAACCTGTTTATTTATCTGCCGCTGAGTTGCGTAGGCGGGTCCAGACGGACAGCGGCAAATTAACCATGGTTGGCGACCGAGCGGGCGGGTCTGTATTTGGGCTATTGGCGAGCCCTGGCGTTGTCAGCGTGAGCGCTGCCGGGATGCTCAGAAACTGATCGTGATCTCGCCACGGACCTGCACCCAAGCGCAATCATCGCCTCCGTCGTGGACTCCCTCATCGACCAATTGCTCGTGCGGATCGAGCATTGGTGTTTAGGCAGTACAAGGAAAGGTGCGGGTTAAAGGAACACTCGATCGGCTACGAATGTGTGGCCTTCCGGGACGAGGCTAGGGTGCGGGAGCTGCTCGCTGAAGAAATGGGAGTGGATTGCTCAAGTCCGGCCGCGGCGGACAAATGCAATTCATCCGTCGACCTGAACGATCAGGTTGACGTGCCTTCTGCGTGCGTTTCGGCTATCGCTGCGTGTGTCGTGGCGCCCCGTAGGGGACTCGAACCCCTGTTACCGGCGTGAGAGGCCAGCGTCCTAGGCCACTAGACGAACGGGGCAACGGCGCTAGCTATATGGGACATACCCTTGTTCGATCAACCCCTTCTTTTGCGTCCCGGCAGACCGAAGGGGCTTGATTTCACTTGCGGAGTGGTTCTGGCGTCACCGTGACATCGGTGGCTCTCTCACCCGTTTTGAGGTCGATGACGGCAATGCCCGTGCGCCCACCGGACTCATAGTGGACGGCCAACCGATCGCCAGAAAGTGAGATGGAGCGTACCTGAGCACCCATAGGAAGATTTAGGGTCTGCTGTGTTGGTCCGATCGATTCTGTGACCAACGGTTGCGTCGCCTGTCCCGAAGCGAGATAGATGATGCGGCCGAATACGGCGACAACTCCTGCAAGGATCAGGACACCCAACGCGATCACCACGAACTTGAGAACGCGTTGTAGGCTGGCGTCACGCGATGACGGCTCGATACCAGGTGCGGTCCCGCCGGAGTCCTGCATGTGGGTTCTCACTCAATTGGATCTTGCCGAAGCATGGCATCAAATCAGGACAAGGACTCAAGCGGGGGCAAAATCGTCACGATTTCGACGACGCCGGCGGACGTAGGAAGCCGCCTTGACCGCATGCTCTCTGAGAAAATTGATGACTTCAGCCGCGCACGTCTTCAGTCGCTGATCCGCTCCGGCTACGTCTCCGGCCTTGGTGACAAAACCATAAGAGACGGTGCCCACAGGGTCAAACCGGATGAAATTTTCAACGTTCGCATCCCCGCCGCGGAACCGGCCGGTCCAAAACCGGAGCCGATTGCGCTTAACGTGGTTTACGAGGACGACGATCTCATCGTTATCGACAAGCCGGCTCACCTCGTCGTGCACCCGGCCGCTGGGCACGCATCCGGAACGCTTGTCAACGCGCTCATTGCCCATTGTGGAGCCAGCCTTTCAGGCATTGGCGGCGTGAAACGGCCGGGTATCGTCCACCGTTTGGACAAGGGAACATCTGGCCTCTTGGTCGTTGCCAAGACGGATGCCGCACACAACGGATTGAGCGAGCAATTCGCAGCACACGGCGCGGACGGCAAATTGGAACGGACTTATCTCGCCGTGGTTTGGGGTAAGACATTGCGCCCGCGCGGCAAGATCGACGCCAGACTGGCCCGCAGCACGGTGACTCGGACAAAGATGGCCATCGCCAAGGGCGAGACCGGCCGGCATGCCGTTACCCACTATGAATTGCTCAAGACCTTCACGGGAACCCGGGAAGCGGGAACGGTGTCGCTGTTGAAACTGCGACTTGAGACCGGTCGTACCCACCAGATTCGGGTTCACCTGGCCCACGTCGGACACCCGGTCCTGGGTGATCCCACTTACGGAAAAGGCTTTAAAGCGAGCGAGGAGGCGTTGCCTGAGAGAGCGCAAACTCAGCTCAAGAGACTTGGACGCCAGGCGTTGCATGCGGCCGAACTTGGGTTCGAGCACCCCATCACGGGCAAGAAGCTGCATTTCAAAAGTCCGCTACCGGACGATATCGCAGGCCTGATCGACGCCCTTGAAGCAAAGCATTGAGCCCGGGCCTTCGCCAAGATCGCAAAGAATGTGTGCCTCCGGTTTTGAGGCGCACGGCGAAATGAGGTTGCAAAAACTTAATGATAACGGTCATTTCCCCGTCATTGTCCTGTCACCAGCTGAGCGCGCTGGACAATACTGATTTGCCCGGCGGTCATAGGTGGATGCGAAACCAACCGCTCGGTTCTGACGTATAGTCTTCAAGGGTAAGACGCTCCGCGACCAGCAAAGCAACGGAATACACCGCCGCGGAGCGTTGATAATAGTGGAGCGGCGGGGCGAGGTCCGTGAATTGGGCCTTCAACACGCCGATTGCAATGGAAGGGAACGGCTAGGTCATTTCGGCAATTAGCCAAAATGGCGGCCGATACGGTGATGGCGACAAGAGTCCCCACAATTGCGCAAGGCTCAATGGGCCTCTCGCGCTACCTCGAGGAAATCCGCAAGTTTCCGATGTTGGAGCCCTGCGAAGAGTTCATGCTGGCCAAGAGCTGGCAGGAACACGCCGATTCGGATGCCGCCGAGAAACTCGTCACCTCACATTTGCGGCTCGTGGCGAAAATCGCCATGGGCTACCGTGGCTATGGCTTGCCCATCGGTGAAGTAATCTCCGAGGGCAACGTTGGCTTGATGCAGGCGGTGAAGCGGTTCGACCCCGATAAGGGCTTCCGCCTTGCAACGTACGCCATGTGGTGGATCCGAGCCTCGATCCAGGAATACATTCTGCGCTCCTGGAGCTTGGTGAAGATGGGCACGACGGCCGCCCAGAAGAAGCTCTTCTTCAATCTTCGTCGCGCCAAGAGCCAGTTGCAGGCCTTGGATGAGGGTGATTTGCGACCGGATCAGGTCAAGACCATCGCCAACAAGTTCGGCGTCAGCGAAGCCGATGTGATTTCAATGAACCGCCGGCTTGGCGGCGATGCGTCACTCAACGCTCCCGTGCGCGCAGACGCCGAAGCCGGCGAGTGGCAAGACTGGCTCGCGGACGAAGGACCGAGCCAGGAGGACCAGCTCGCTGAGAATCAGGAACTCGACGAGCGCAGGAGCTACCTCTCCGCCGCACTATCGACACTCAACGATCGCGAGCGGCGGATCTTCGAGGCGCGTCGGCTGTCGGACGATCCCATCACGCTGGAGGATTTATCGACGGAGTTTGGAGTCTCGCGCGAGCGTATTCGCCAGATCGAGGTCCGCGCGTTTGAGAAGGTCCAGAAGGCCGTGCAAGAGTCAGCAAAGTCCGCAACAGCGGGGGCACTCTCCTAAGAGTGCTGCGCCCGCGGTGACGGCCGGTCAAACACATTGCGCATCAATTAGGCTCCGCCACTGCAAAGTCTGTGATGGTCCATGTGTCGCCACGTTTGCCGGACGCGGACGACGCCAGCAAGCCGACATAGCTGGGCCCTCCCGGAGACTCACCCTTAAAGCTCCCGACCTTTTTGCCGTTGATCATGATCTCGGCGTTGTCGCCGTTAAGCCCAACACGCAAAGTGTTGTCCTGCTTTGAACCGGTCTTGATCACGTCAACTTTTGTCCACTCGATCGGCCTCGATGACTGCACTTGTCCGTCGACCACCCGCGCAACCGTAAAGTAACCGCTGGGGGCCACCACGGCCTGGTAGTAGTTCTCGTTGTCTTTGACCCAGAACACCAGGCCGGCGTAACTCAACGTCGGATCGGTTGTGTTCTTGTTGAGCCGCACGGTCGCGCACGCGACGATATCGTCGAAGAGGAAGACCCGGTTCAAGCGGAACGTCCGGGTGCCTGGAACGGGCGTAAAGACGGCCTCTCCCGCACCGATCTTAAATCTTGAATCCTTCTTGCCCCAGGTGGGATCGTGCCGCGAGAAATCGTCCGCGAATAGCACCTTCCCATCTGAGCACTGTGAGTCGGAAGGAAGAGTGCCGGTCGAGAGTTTTTCTTTCTTTTTCGTGGGCAAGTGGGAGTCGGCGGAAGCCTCGATCACGCGAGGAGCCGGTGAAACGTTCGTGACTTTGAAATCCGACATCCGCCAGCTCTGCACGCCGTCCGGTCCGGAAGCCGCCACCAACCCGATATGGCTCGTAGCGCTCGGCGGCTGACCGCGGAAACGGGCAGCAACCTCATCGTTGATCGTGATTGTCGCCGTCTGGCCCTCGAGCGTCACACGCATCGTGTTCTTGTCGCCCGGCTCGAGCTTCAAGCCTTTCACCTTCGTCCAAGGCACTGGAGAAACGGGCACCATCTTACCGTTGATCTTCCGCGCGACTGTAAAGAGGCCGTTTGGTGCGATGACAGCCTCATAGAAGTTGTCCTTGTCATCGAGCCAGAACACGATGCCAGCATAGTCTCGAGATCGGTCGGCCGTCGCTTCGGGCATCACGAGGGTCACACAGGCATCAAGATCGGTCAGATTGGCACCGGCATTCCACCGGGCGCTCTGCGTCCCAGGCCGAGGAGAAATAACGGCCTCGCTCCCCATGATGCGGAATTGCTGGTCTTCCTCCCCCCACGCCAAATCGCCTGTCTCGAAATCACCCTCCAGGTGCACAGATTCTCCCGTGCACGCGAATGTTGGAGAGGTGCTCGCCAATAGGGCAACAACCAACCACCAACCTCGCCTCATGGATCCCTCCCAGTTTTTCGGTCGTTTCGTCCGTTCACATTGCAGTAACCCGCCGCTCGGGCAAACCCAAGCTCTGCAGGAAAAGATTCACGCGATCGCCAAATACAACGGCCGCTGATGCAACCCGCTCCTTGAACCCTGCTTTTCACAAAACTGTGGACGAATCACGTAATATTGCGATTGCGAGGGAGCTGATCCTCGCCGGTACAAACCAGTTCTTGAATGAGCTGGGGACTGTCGAGTGCGCGTCGGAGAAGGGAAGGCAAGACGCCTTTGTCGTCTCTGAGCCAGGACTTCAAAATGACTGGCCTTTACAGCCGGTTGGACGCGAGACGGACATGGATAGGGCCGTCCGAGGGAGCGTCTGCCGGCACTTTCTACCAGCTCCCATCGAGCCCTGTCCAAGACCGCCGTATCCACCTGCACTCCCCGACTGCCATCGCCATTGCGCCAGGCCTCCTCGGCTGGCGCAAGGGTGTGTCGTGGTGGTCCGCAATCCGGTTTGGGCACGCAGGCGTGGACGCGGCACACGAGAAGATGGAGTGGCCAATGCTGAAGCGCCTTCATCGACAGAAGGTCCTTAACTCCGTGAGTTCGAGATCGCATATCGCTCATTCGCTTCGGCTTGAATTAGAGTGGTATCTGATACTGCTCTGGCGTCAAAAACAAATGCATCCTCCGAGTATGGTCTGACTGGGTCTTAGCTAGCACGGGAGTGCGACCCAAGCTGGCCACAAAGCATGAAGGCCGGTCCCTTTCGGGACCGGCCTTTCTCGTTCCGACTACAGTATCGCTCACTTACATCGGGAGTTGTGCGAGCTGGTTCGTGAAGTAATTCTCCACCGCTGTCAGGATCGAATCGGAGACCTTGTTGCGCCATGTATCCGACTGGAGGTTGGCAGCATCCTGCTCGTTCGTGACATAAGCCAGCTCGATGAGGATCGAGGGAAACTGCGCCGTCTTCAGAACGCGGAAGCCCGCCTGCTTGTCGGGGTCGCTACGCAACTTTGTGCTCTCGCCCATCATCTTGATGACCGACCGCGCCAACACACTGGTACGATCGCGGGTAGCGTCGAGTTCGCGGGAAGCAAGATCAGACAAGATCTGATTGATCATATCGACGTTGCCGCTGGCCTTTTTCACCGATTCGACCTGCTCGCTCGAAAGAACCTTGCTTGCCACCTTCTTTTTCGCGGAATTCTTCAGGCTCTTGGCGGTCGAAGACCGCAACGAATAAATCGTAGCGCCATTGGCGCCTGCCCGGCTTGCATAGTCGCAATGCACAGCAATGAATAGGTTCGCCTTGTTTTTCTCGCCAAATTTGACGCGATCGCCCAACGGAACGAAGACATCGGTCTCGCGCGTCATGAGCACCCTGTAGCGTCCGGATTTCTCCAGCTTCTCGCGCAGGAGCTTTCCGAAGGCCAGCACAACTTCCTTTTCGACCGCCCCATTTTTCTTGGCGCCTGTGTCGTGGCCACCGTGACCCGGATCGATGACAATTACGGGCTTGAAGGTCTTTTGAGCACGCGCACCAGGAGACAGAGCCGGTCTTGGCAAGGGCGGTTGCAGCCCGATTGCGCCAAGCGCGTAGGTGGGCTTGGCAAACGGCTGCTTCTTGCTGCTCTTTTTGGCCTTCTTGTTCTTATTGCCCGTCGATCCGATGCTGTTGGTGATGAGACCGAACGGCGCGATCTCAACAACGAGGAGATTCTTATTGCCGTTCTTCCCTTTTTGGATCTGAGCACTGGAGACAACGACTGGTTCGGTGACGTTGATCACGATGCGGGTGCGATCGGCGGCAGAAAGCCCGGCGCGAAAATCTTCAATAAGTCCGATCGCCTTGCCCCTGGGTCGTGCGGGCAGCTTCAGCTTTGTGTCGGCGAGTTCGATAATCACCCGGTTCGGGTTGTTCAGAGAGAAGACTTCGAAATCGGCCTGCTTTTCCAGCCCCACAACAAAGCGCGTCCGCAATTGGGGGGTCGGGGCTGCCTTGCTTATGGGCGCACGCACGCTGTCCTGCGGCGGCGTGGCTGCAGCCAGGGTTTGTGCGTATACGGACGCAGGTGCGCCCACTATCGCTAGAGCAATGATGACTGCGCGGCTTATGCGCCGCTGCAAGTCGTGAACCATGACGTCAGACCCCCGTCTACGCGAAACACTTTAAGGTTAGCGACGGTCATAGAGAGCCCCAGATGATGGCGTTTTCCGGGTCGCCTTCGGGCTTTGTTATGGTTATTGCGCAGTAACCGTTAATGACTTGCTAACGGGTTGGTCATGCACGGCCAAAAGGGCCGACATTTTCGACGGCGGCCTAGCCACTTCCCCAGCGGTCCGCGGCCGTTTCATCGCCTAATCGAGCATCAACCCACGTGCTGTTGCCCTCGGGATCGGTTTCTTTTTTCCAGAACGGCGCGCGGGTCTTTAGGTAGTCCATGAGAAAACCGGCTGCCTCGAATGCGGCCTGCCTATGAGCGGAGGCCGTCACCACGAGTACGAGATTGTCGCCGGGTACGAAATCTCCGATGCGATGAACGACAAGGCTCGCCTGCAGCGGCCAACGCGCCATGGCCTTGGCCTCTATGCGCTCCAGCTCTGCTTCCGTCATCCCTGGGTAGTGCTCAAGCGTCAGCGATGCGATCTCTCGCCCTTCATTCGCCGCACGCACGCGGCCAACAAAAGTGACAACCGCTCCGATGTCGGTGCGCTCGCCCGTGAGCGCATCCACTTCGGATGAGACGTTGAAATCCTCACGCTGGACCCGGATGGCCACCGCGCTCAGCCTCCGGTGACAGGGGGAAAGAATGCAATCTCACGCGCTCCGGAAATTGATGCATCGGGCTTGACGTGCGCCTTGTCGACCGCGGCGCGTACAAGTTCGGACCGCTCAAAAGCCTGAGAGAATTCCGGACCCCGCGTCTTGAGCCAATCAACAAGGTCAGCCACCGTTGCAACGCTACTTGGCAAACTGACCTCTTCAGAGCCGCAGCCAACGCGCTCGCGAACCCATGCAAAGTAAAGAAGCCTGACAGGTCGTTCGAGTGCTTCGCTCATCAGAGCTCAATGTTCCATGGCATGGACGACACCAGCCTTGAGGTAATCGTAGCCGGTCCAGAGTGTGAGGAGAGCAGCGATCCACAGCAGAGCCAATCCACCCACTAGAATCCCCGGTACGATCTTTTCAGCAGCGGGCCCGGCCAGAAGCACGGCCAGTGCGATCATCTGCATCGTCGTCTTCCACTTGGCCAACTGAGTGACGTGAACTTTCACGTTAAGCTCGGCCAAGAACTCGCGCAGACCCGAAACGAGGATCTCGCGCACAAGAATAATAATCGCGGCCCAAATCGACCATCCGGTAATCGTGTTGTCGTGGACCAGCATCATCAAGACCGCACCGACAAGAAGCTTGTCGGCAATAGGATCGAGCATCCGCCCAAGCGTGGACTGCTGCTCCCATGCGCGCGCCAGATAGCCGTCGAGCCAATCCGTCAACCCGGCGAGAATGAAGAGGGAAAACGCAGACCAGCGTGCAACGTCACCCTTGAGGAAAAAGAGGCAGGCGACGAGCGCAGGGACAGCGGCGATGCGCCCGTACGTCAGCGCGTTAGGAAGGCTCATGTGCATTGGGCGAGCTGCAGCTTGTTCCATAGGCCTCTGGTACACCATCGCATCGTTGCCACGTCAATGGCGTGCGTCGACCAGCCTCGCCCAGCGCGCCGCGAATGGCCGAGACCGCGCACGAAGGGCTGGCCATAACTGCCCCCCACGACGATATTTTCAGCGACAGTACCCGCCGCTGCGGCGTGTTTTGAGATCTAAGTGGAAATGATTGCGATGCACGTCGTTTGCCTCAGGGCCAAGCACGGTTGCAAACTGACGGCAGGCGCCTTTGTGCAGCTGTTTCAAGAATGCCGCTTCTTTGCGCTTGGAAGCGGTAACTTCGGCGGTCACACTCATTGCGCGATTATCGGACGTATCGCCCGTTGTCAGGCGTGCCTTGTGGACCAGTCCCTTGGCACTCTTGCCTGATTTTCCCGCTGCCTTGGCGATCGACGGAGTGGCAGGGTCAGCCTTTTCGGCAACTTTCTTATCATTTGTCTTTGCCGCAGCGGCCTTTTTCGCTTCCTCGCGCTTTTTGCGACGTGCCTCGGCAATATCCCGCTTCGTTGGGCCCCAATCGTGCACGACCATAATGGTCCGGCCCGATTTCGTGACAAAGCCCGTGATGTCGATGGCGTTGCCGGTTGCGTGCTCGCTCAGCGGGCGATCCGGCAAATTGTACACGTTGCGGCAGGCGTAGGACGACGCTCCGACTATGCCGACGATTGGGCTACCCAGATGCTTGCGTGCGGCCGGTTGGACGGTCTTGTCCAGCCATGCGTGCAGGCTCGCCGCAAGCCGACAATTCATCATCGCTGCGGGACGAAGCGTGATCCTCGTCTTCTTTCCAAGACCTCGGACCAGAACAGGGGCCGGCGATCCACACTGACCCTTCTTGATGGGCTTTTCGAACGTGAAGTCGGCCTTAAGGGGTTCAAGCAGCTTCACGCACTCACGCATTCCGGCTGCGATCTCGGCATCGCTCCAAACGTCTTGTGCCGTTTCAGCCGAGATCGACGTCTCGGCCTCTCCAGTCGGAGCGTCTCCATCGGCGGTGGGAACACTGGGCAGCATGCGCGACACAGCTGAAGCCACACTCCGTTCATTCGCCTTGGTGACAACTTTGCTGCTGGACGCAGATGGCGTCGCACTCATCGTGTGGCGAACCGTTTCGGACACCGGCAAGAACGCCAGCGAGACCAACCCAGCAAGTGCAGCCAGGGACGCCAGGAACGACATCCGACCCAGAGTCTGGTCCGTGGACGCCTCGCTCATCTGCGGGCCTTCTCCAAAAAATCGAGCGCGGCTGCGCGTTTCTCGAATCGCCAGAATCTATGACTGGCGCGGCGGAAATGGGTCAAAGGCTAACCCAAAGTTATGAAATAGAGGTTTCTTGCGGCGGCGAATATCGCGTCGACACCCCGCTTTCCAAGATTGGAAACGGGTGTCAGTCCGCTTGCTGGCGAACTCGTCAGACATCATGCGATTCGATGATTTGGCGCGCTGTGGCGCTCCCTTCCAACCGTCCGTGACAGGCTCTTGGATTGCTGAAGCCGAACGAGGTTCGTCACAAGCCCTTCATGGACTTGGCCCCGGCTTTGGTAAGGCTCTGGCCTCCCACAACAATCTGAAGAGACAGTCCGAGGGTGCCCCGCAGCATGTACCGAAAAAGCAACTGTCGCACACAACCGTTTAGCGGACTGGTCTTGCATATGCGGCCTTGTTGACGGAAACTCCCGCCGTCAAGCAAAGGAACAGCTCCGCAAAGGGCTTCATAGGGGGGTCGTACGCATGGATTTGCCGATCGACTTTGCAACAGTAGACTGGGCGCACGTCATTATTCTTGCGGTAATCGCGTTCGTCGGCGCCATAGTCGGAAACGCTATCGCTTTCGGGAACAAACTTTTTGGTGCCCTGTTGAGCGCCATCTTCTTCGCCGTCTTCTATGTCATCTGGATGTATTGGCTTAAGGCGATCGTGATGGGCTCGTCAGTGGCAACAACGCCGCCGCTATAAGGCGCTCGGCGAGACTCGTTAGACTTGCAAATTCGGCACGGGGATTGACCCCGTGCCGTTTTTATTTTCGTTGGGCCGTGTGGGTGCCGAGACAAGCATCCCCTACCCTTCCTGCTCATGGAAGAAGTCATAGATCTTTTGCGCCATACCTGCGGAGATCCCCTCAACGGCCTTGAGATCATCGACCCCAGCGCGAGAGATGGCCTTAGCAGAGCCAAAGTGCTTCAGGAGGGCGCGCCGCCGACCTGGTCCAATTCCACCGATCTCATCCAACGGATTGCGCCCGAGTGCTGTTGAGCGTTTGGCGCGGTGCGTTCCGATGGCAAACCGGTGGGCCTCATCACGCAAGCGTTGCACGAAGTATAGAACAGGATCGCGCGGCTCAAGCATCACTGGCCTGGTGCTGCCCGCTCCATAGAAGTGCTCGCGTCCGGCGTCGCGCTCGGGCCCCTTCGCAACGCCAATGACGCAAATTTCATGCAAGCCGAGGTCGGCAAGCACGTCGCGGGCAACAGCCAGCTGCCCGGCACCGCCATCGATCAGGACGAGGTCGGGCCGGCCAGGAAATGCCTCGTCCTCAGCCTCAACTGGGGTAACACTTGGGCCACTGTCCTCCTCGTCTGCCGCAAGCCGGCGGAAGCGCCGCGTCAGAACCTCTCGCATCATGGCGTAGTCGTCACCAGGCGTGAGCCCCGTCGATTTGATGTTGAACTTCCGGTACTGACCTTTGACGAACCCCTCCGCCCCCGCGACGATCATGGCGCCGACGGCATTCGTGCCCTGAATATGGCTGTTGTCGAAAACTTCGATACGCCGCGGCATCGCCGGCAGTCCGAAGCGCTCTGCGAGACCTTCCAGCAACCGGCGCTGCGAAGAACTTTCGGCAAGCTTGCGCCCCAACGCCTCTCGCGCATTGGCAAGTGCATGGTCAACAAGCCCCGACTTCGTCCCCCGCTGCGGAACGCGAACATCGACTTTCCATCCCGCCTTCGTCGAAAGCGCCTCTGCCAGCAGGCTTCGGTTGGGAACGTCGTGCGACAAGAGTATTAGGCGCGGCACCGGTTTGTCGTCGTAGAACTGCGCAATGAAACTGTCCAACACCTCCTCCACGGCGAGCGAGCGATCGGCCTTTGGAAAGTAGGCGCGATTGCCCCAGTTCTGACCCGTGCGGAAGAAGAACACCTCAATGCACGTCTGCCCGCCCTCCTGAGCCGCAGCGAAGACATCCGCCTCCTCAATACCTTCGGGATTGATGGACTGATCCGCTGTGACGTGCGCAAGCGCCCACAACCGGTTGCGGAATTTGGCAGCGCGTTCGTACTCGAGTTGCCCTGCTGCTTCCTCCATCATCCGCTGATACATGTGGCGCACATTTTGGCTTTCGCCGCGCAAAAAGCGCACCGCCTCATCGACGAGCTTGTTGTAGTCCTCCAGCGAGATCTCGCCGGTGCACGGGGCGGCGCAACGCTTGATTTGGTAGAGCAGACACGGGCGCGTGCGGCTCTCGTAAACGCTGTCGGAGCAAGAGCGCAAAAGAAACGCGCGCTGCAACATGTTGATCGTCCGGTTGACGGCGCCGGCTGAAGCAAACGGGCCGAAATAGTCACCCTTCCGGTTGCGCGAGCCGCGATGTTTCATGATTTGCGGCGCAGGCGTATCGCGGGCAATCAGAATGTAAGGAAACGACTTGTCGTCGCGCATCAGCACGTTGAAGTGAGGACGGAAGCGCTTGATGAGGTTTGCCTCTAGCAGCAAAGCCTCCGCTTCCGTGCGCACTGTCACGAACTCCATCGCAGCGGTCGCGGAAATCATTCTCGCAATGCGGTTGGTGTGTCCGCCAAGACGAGCGTAGTTCGAGACACGGGCGCGAAGATTGCGCGCCTTTCCCACGTAGATGACGTTTCCCGCACGATCGAGCATGCGGTAAACACCTGGCGAGACAGGAAGCACCTTCAGGTAGGCAGCAATGACATCCGGTCCCGTCGCGCCTGCCGCCACCGGCTGCGCAGCCTTTGGCGGCATGTCGATCGCAGGTGCCTCATTCTGGTTGGGCACTTGGCTTTGGTGTTTGTCGGGCATGGCAAATAGATCGGCTCAGCAGCCCTCGCCGTCAAGCAATCTGGGAAACGGCAACGCTTATCTCTTTTACCAAGTCAGCGCTGTCATCGCCGCGATGGGCCGCGGACCATCCGGCGGAAAGAGCTTATCGAGAAGATCGCCATCGAGCTCGTTTGCCACATGGACACCGCTGGCGACAAAGACCGCGCGGACGCCCACTGCTACCGCGCCTGCGATATCCGTGTGAATACCATCGCCGATGGCAAGCAAGTGCGAACGCCCAGAACTTCCCGCCTTGATCGACTCCAATGTGTCGAAGGCCACCTCGTAGATTGGTGGATAGGGCTTGCCCGCGTAAAACACGCGCCCGCCGAGCTGCTCGTAGGCCTTTGCCAATGCGCCGGCACAGTAGATCAATTTACCACCGCGCTCGACGCGCACATCAGGGTTGGCGCAGATCATCGGCAAGTCGTGCGCCGCCAGATCAGCCAAGCGCTCGGCATAATGCTCGGGTGTCTCGCGCGTATCATCGAAGAGCCCCGTGCACACGATGGCGGAAGCTGCTTCCGCTTCGGATCGCTCGACGTCGAGGCCGGCAAAGATCGGAAGATCACGCTCGGGACCAAGGTGCACAACAGCGCCGCCGGAATGCGCGCGGATCATCGAGCGCGCAACATCACCAGAGCTCACAATCGCGTCCCATGTCGTGCGGGGAACACCTATGCGGTCAAGTTGTTGAGCAACGGCTTCGCGCGGTCGCGGCGAGTTAGAGAGCAGGATGACGATGCCGCCAGCCTCACGAAAGCGCTCACATGCGCGGCAAGCGCTCTCGAACGGCACGACACCATTGTGCATCACCCCCCAGATGTCCGTGAGCCACGCGCTCGCATCTCGTGCGAGGGGCGCGATCGACTTTAGGACCGGAATAGGCGGTGCGGATTGGACGCTTGAGACTTCAGGCATGCCGTCTGCCTAACGGCAGCCGGACCAAAGCTCAAGCCGCAGCAATCCCAGTCCTGGGCCGCTTCTGCGCCTGGGTGGCCCGCGCAGAGGGCGAAAAGTGGTGCCCAGCTCCGAGACGGACACCCAATTCGGCGACCCGCGCATGGGTGGTCGGATCATTGATATGATCGACGATCGGCGTCAGCCCGATTGCTTCCAAATCGCGGCACAGATCGCTGGGCGACGCCTCGCCGCTCCAGGCTGAGAACCCGTCGAGCAAAATGGCGGCATCAAGCTTGGCAAATGCAAAGCCTGCGTCTTTCAGAGATTGGAAGTCAAAGTCGGAATCGGAGATCTCGCTCAATGCGAAACGGAAGCCTAGGTCGCGCATGTCGGTGAGCGTCGACCATTCTTTGTCGCCGAATGAGCTGACTTCCGTCTGCCTTAACGTTAGCACCAGTTGGTGGGCAATCTCCTCGTGCTCGCGGTAGATGTTGGCGAGTTCATCAAGGAACTGATCAGACGCCAGCGACTCGCCTGCAACGCTGCAGAAAACGGAGTGCCTGCTTCCGTTGGCAGCCAGAGAGCGGGCAACGTCGGCAACGCGCTTGATTCCGGCGCTATCGATCAGCGGCAAGATACCAGTCTTGGCCAAGCCTTCATCGCCAGCGGACACCGCCATGGCGGTGCCTCGCAAATCAATCAGCCGAACATGCACCTCGTAGTGCTCAGCTCCCCTGTCGGCCAATCGTGCAATCGGTCTCGTATGGACGTCCACACGCCCCGCGGAGACGGCATCCGCCAGAGTAGACAATCTTACGTGCGTGGGTGCGATCGGTGGGGGCGCCCCGGTCTTATTTTTGGTCGGAATCGCAGGCGACAACTTGGCCTCCGCCGCACGCATGGTGGTTGCGGTTGACTGCAAGGCATCGACGGAGGATTTGAGCACACTCGCACGCTCTTCTTCTGTGCTCAGCTTGCTGCCCTCTGGCGGCCCTTCACCGAGGCCGACGTCGCCGGCGAGCTTGTCGATAGCTCCCTGCATCGATTCAAGGTCAGCCTCTCGGGCCCGGCCAGGCAGCGGCGGCGGTTTCGAGACGTCTTGAGGCTCACGTCCCTTAGGCTCGACGCTCGGCCGGAAGGCCCAATAGTCGTGCATGGGATCGGGCGCGACCGATGTTCCCGGCCAATCCGGCAAAGTCGGTTCTTGCGGCTTCCGAGGTGCCTCAGGCCGCGCCGCGGCTGTTGGAATGCTAGGAGGACCCATAGTCTCAACGCCCTTGGGCGGAGACGCTTGGAGAGCGTCGCTGCCGCGCGATTGAGCTTCCAAACCCTTTGGGGTTCCCGTCGCTACTTCACGAGGAACCGGAGGCGGTCTGTGGGCCGACGCCGGCGATGCGCCGGTGCTTGGACCCGTCAGAGACTCGACTTGATCTTCCAGTCGCGCCACTTCCGCAACGAGCGCGTCAACGCGCTCAGAGCGACGATATAGGCTATGGAGCATCATCATTCCGACGTAGAGGCCCAGCGCCCCAACCAACGAAAGCCAGAATGCAACGCCGAATTGCAGGTAGGCGCCGACGAAGAAAGCGGCGGCAACGAGAGTAATCGCCCCTTTCACGATGATGTCGCCGAAGCGACCGGTCGGACCTGAGGCAATAGAAAAGCTGTGTTGGATCATCGTCATGGGGATAAAGCTTGCTGCCCTTGTCGATTCGCTATGGGAAAAGCTTTTCGCCCAGTCGTAGGCAACGCAATGATGGCAAAGCCACTTTCACCAGCTTTCTCCGCCGTAGATGCAGAATCGGGCGCCTTTCGCCGTCGATAGTCGATTGGCGTGGCCGCACGCCCACACTCGGCAGGCGCACCTAGCGGTGATTCGCCTGGGGATTCCCGGTTAAAGCCCCATTCGCGCCTTGGATCGGTCAGCGCCAAACCAGAATCTGGCGGTTGTTTAGGAGTCGTTAGGCGAATCGGCGTGCTATTGTTGTGTCCGGGCGTTCCCTCGAAGTCCGGCGTAACCCGAAGGGAAGTCCAGATGCTTATGACGGTTATTGGTCGAAATCCGAGCGCGTCCCTATTCGGTGAGATTGCAGGCGTACGCGTGCTGATCACCGGACTTTCGCCCACGTCTGGCGTCGACGTTGCACGCTCGTTTGCCGATCATCGGGCCCGGCTCGTGTTGCACACCGACCAATCGACCCCGGAAACGGACGCACTTATTGAGTTACTCGCCGACACCGCCAGCGAGATCCAATCCTACACCAGCGCCTACGACGATCGACGCACAGCCGTGCGGTTTGCTCAACGCGCAGCCCAAGCGTTCGGCGGGCTCGACGCCGTCATCAACCTCATCCCCATCGCCGCAAGTGAATTGGAGGATCAGGTCAGCTTGGGCGACGTTGAGGGCATGATCTCAAACAAGCTCAACCTTCCGCTCCACATTACGAATGTAGCTGCAAACCGGATGCAGCTCACTCTCACTGAGGGTCTCATCCTGAATGTTATGACCATGCCAGCACCGCGCACCGCGGGAGAAGCTGCTCTTGCAGGCGTGGCACGCTCCGCTCTTGCGGACATGACCCGGCATCAGGCCGATCAATGGTCGAGCAAGGGCATCCGAGTTAACGCAATCGGGCCGAACACCGGCATTACCGAAACGAACGCCCGACGAGCGACCGAGCCTGACATCGCGGCCTTGGCGCTATACCTCGCCTCAAAGCGCGGGCGCGCACTTACCGGCCACGTTTTCGATGCGGCAGGGGTCGCGGCGCGGCGTTGCTAGGACAAAGGCCTGCATCGCCCTCAGGTTTTTTGAGGCTCGCTGTGTCGCGGGCCTGCAATCCCAAGCAGGTGGTCGAGGAGCACTGTGCGATTGCCCAGGTCCGCAATGTTCTCGCGTAGTTGAACCAGACCAAAATCGAATGTGAGCAACCGGATCACGTCTTCCATTGGCAACGCGCGCAGGGTCTGCCCATTACGCATTTGCTCGGTGGCATCGGTCAGTTTTGCCAACGCCGCATCGATACCCGCCAGGTCCGATGCAAGTTTTGTCTCGTGAACTCCCTTCGAACGAAGCCTATCCCAAAGAGCCACCACTTCATCGCGAAGCTCTTCCAACCCACCCCGAAGGTCGTCAAGGGCGCTTGCCGGAAGAGGTGAGGCAGCCGCGCGGGCGAGCATGAGCTCGGTGTGCCACATTCGGCGTAGCACCGTTATAAGCGGCTCTGGATCAGGATTGTTGGCCAGAAACCCAGCCACCTCCGTCAACGCCTGATTTTTCAGCGCCTCGTTTGTTGATACCGCAGCTCGTATTTTCGCGTTGGCTTCGGCGATCGCGTCTTTGTCGTATTGTCCGGTGATTGCGGCCGTCAATACTCCGGCGAGCAGTTCGAAATAGAGCGGCAGCGTCTTCGAAACGTGCCGTGCGAGCGATGGGCCCGCGCGGACCGGCAAGATCAAGACCATGACCGCGATTGCGACAACCGTACCGATCGTAACCTCGATCATCCGGTCGCCGGCAGACAGAAGCGGCGAGACATTGTGTGGCTGACCCAGAATGATGATAGCGGCGTTGACGCACGCAATGCGCATTGGCCCGCTCGTGGCCGCGAAATACGCCAGCACGAGCACCGTCACGAGAAGACCTATCAGCATTAACGACAGGACATCACCCGCAAGGAATGCTACCGCTCCCCCAACCACGACGCCTAGCAGGCTCCCCCACAACCAACTGAGGGCTTGGTCGAGCGAA
Organism: uncultured Hyphomicrobium sp.; assembly: GCA_964620915.1. GTDB lineage: Bacteria > Pseudomonadota > Alphaproteobacteria > Rhizobiales > Hyphomicrobiaceae > Hyphomicrobium_A. The sequence continues at coordinate 41,132 of CAZUKP010000005.1, forward strand.
GCTCCAATGTTGGCCTGAGTCACGAATATCGCTACGACCGCCGCCCAAAAGGCCTGAGGCATTCCGAAGAATTTGGCGATCAGGAACGCCAAACACGCTGCAATCGTTGTCTTTGCGGCCTGGCGGACACGGGGTTCCCTCCTGATCCACCAGCCCAGCTTTGTTAAGACGTTCGTCACGGTTCTCCCCCCTCGCACAGGACTGGTTAGCTTAAGCCAAACAGCCTTGTGAACGGATACGACGGCCACGTTCGCTTATCCGTCCCGCGCCGATGAGAGCACTCTGCAAATCCGCAGCTCTGATTCCTTGACATCCCAGCACCTGCCGCTTATCTCCTCCCCGCGGTTGGCACTCGCCACAACGAAGTGCTAACGCATCCCCTCCCACTATCGGCCCGAAGTGGCCAAGCCTCTGAGCTGGAGCGATATTTCTCATGAAGTTCCGTCCCTTACACGATCGCGTCGTCGTCAAGCGCCTCGACAGTGAAACGAAAACCGCCGGCGGGATCATCATCCCGGACACGGCAGCGGAGAAGCCGCAGCAGGGTGAGGTGGTCGCCGTCGGCCCCGGCATCCGCGACGAGTCCGGCAAGCTCATCGAAATCGGGGTCAAGGCGGGCAACAAGGTGCTGTTCGGCAAATGGAGCGGCACGGAAGTCAAGATCGACGGCCAAGAACTCCTCATCATGAAGGAGAGCGACATCATGGGTGTGCTGGAATAAGAGCCTCAAGACAGGCTGCCGGGTACCAATATGGCATCCATCCCGACACTCCTTAATCCCCAGGCGCAAAGGGCCCGTTAACCCAGCCCCCGCCGCAAGCCCCCTAATAGGAGACCAACATTCATGTCTGCGAAAGACGTTCGCTTTTCGGTCGATGCGCGTGAGCGGATGCTCAAGGGCGTCGACACTCTTGCCAATGCAGTGAAAGTGACGCTCGGCCCCAAGGGTCGCAACGTCGTTATCGAAAAGTCGTTTGGCGCGCCGCGCACGACCAAGGACGGCGTCACCGTCGCTAAGGAGATCGAACTTGAGGACAAGTTCGAGAACATGGGCGCGCAAATGGTCCGCGAAGTTGCTCAAAAGACCAACGACCTGGCCGGCGATGGAACGACAACGGCCACCGTGCTTGCCCAGTCGATCGTACGCGAAGGTCTTAAGGCCGTCGCCGCTGGCATGAACCCGATGGACCTCAAGCGCGGCATCGACAAGGCCGTCATTCAAGTCGTCGAGGAGATCGCCAAGCGCTCCAAGAAGATCAAGAACTCTGGCGAAATTGCACAGGTCGGAACGATCTCTGCCAATGGCGAGAAAGAGATCGGCGACATGATCGCCGAGGCCATGCAAAAGGTCGGCAATGAGGGCGTAATCACCGTCGAAGAAGCCAAGAGCCTGGCGACCGAACTCGACGTCGTCGAGGGCATGCAGTTCGACCGCGGATATCTCTCGCCCTATTTCGTGACCAACGCAGAGAAAATGGTCGCTGAACTCGAAGATCCATACATCCTCATTCACGAGAACAAGCTATCCAACCTGCAGCAGCTCCTGCCGGTACTTGAGTCCGTGGTGCAGACGGGCAAGCCGCTACTCATCATCGCAGAAGAGGTCGAAGGCGAGGCGCTGGCCACGCTCGTCGTCAACAAGCTGCGTGGTGGGCTGAAAGTTGCTGCCGTCAAGGCGCCCGGCTTCGGTGACCGCCGCAAAGCCATGCTGCAGGATATCGCTGTTCTCACCGGCGGCCAGACGGTCTCCGAAGACCTCGGCATCAAGCTGGAGAACGTCACGCTCGACATGCTTGGCCGTGCGAAGCGCGTATCGATCACGAAAGAGGACACGACCATCGTCGACGGCGCGGGCAAGAAGAAGGACATCGAGGCCCGGGTCAACCAGATCAAGATCCAGATCGACGAGACGACCTCCGAGTACGACCGCGAAAAGCTGCAGGAGCGTCTGGCAAAGCTCGCCGGCGGCGTTGCCGTCATCAGGGTTGGCGGCGCCACTGAGGTTGAGGTGAAGGAGCGCAAGGATCGCGTCGATGACGCGCTCAACGCCACGCGTGCCGCTGTTGAAGAGGGTGTTGTCCCGGGCGGTGGCGTAATGCTCCTCAAGGCAAGTGCAGCGATTGACGTTGAAGGCGAGAACCACGACCAAGACGCAGGCATTGCCATCGTCAAGAAGGCGCTACAGGCCCCAATCCGCCAGATCGCGGACAATGCGGGCGTCGAGGGTTCGATCGTCGTCGGCAAAGTGCTGGAGTCTCGCGGGCAGGCCTTTGGCTATGATGCTCAAAATGATGAGTATGGTGACATGCTCGAAAAGGGCATCATCGATCCCGCCAAGGTCGTCCGTGTTGCACTTCAGGACGCAGCATCGGTTGCAGGCCTGATGGTCACCACTGAGGCGGCCGTCGCCGAAATGCCGAAGAAGGACGACGCCGGGGGCCCGATGCCGGGCGGCATGGGTGGCATGGGCGGCATGGGCGGCATGATGTAAGGCGCCGCTCACCGCAGAACCTTTGGAATGACAAACCGCCCGCGGCAAGCCGCGGGCGGTTTTCGTTGGACACTTGGCGGCGTCGCGCCGTGCACGACTGCGATTGCAGTAAACAGTATCTATTTGAGCACTTCCTGGGCGTCCCAGCCAAACGCTTGAAGGTTTGTGGGAATCGCACCCTTCACCGAAGCCTCTTGCTCTGGCTCCGGGGATTTCGGCATTCTCTGCGCGCTCTCGACTTCCGGCCTTGGTCGCGCCGCTGCTGTTTTTGTGCGCACCGCAGGAGTATTGCGAATACTTTCCTTGGCGACAGCTGCTCGTTGAGGTTTAGCAGAGGGAGCCTGAATGGGCAGCGCCGGACCTGGGATGACTTTGGACATGTCGCGCGAGGCTCGTTCACCGTTGGTCGGCTCGGATGGTCGAACGGCGGCCTCGTGAATTGCGGCAGGCGCCTGCTGGACTGCCTCGCGAGCCGCAATCGCATTGCTAGCCAGGTTCGCTTGGTCGTCTCCCGCCTGTTCGGCCGCATCCTCAGCGTTGAAGCGCCGGCTCAATTCCTCAGCGCGCCGCCTGACAGCTTGGGACTTCGAAATGACGGCTTCCGTTCTGTCAAGATTCAAAGGCTCTGCTGAAACTGTCCCTACAGCATTTGGCTCGTGACTTTCAGCGGGGGCACCCAAGCGATACGGCGCAGAAATTTCTCGCTCGCTTTTTCCACCACTGAAAATGTCCTGGAGGCTCGGAAGGCGTGCACCATCGAAGAACGAGGGAAAGTCAATTGCCTGAGAGGATTGCTGTACCGATCCAGTCTGGCTGGCGTCCATCGCGGACGCTGGGCCAGCAAGTCCCAAGCTGAAAGCTAGAACCGCACCGCATGCTGCGGCATTTCCAGTTATTCTCATGAGCTCGCACCCCACAATTGCATTGCATCAGCAAATGGCGGACGTGCCCCCCTCGTGCCTGCGCCATAGGTTGCATAAACAGTTGCCACTGCTCGACCGGAACGCGCACCGAGCCGCAGCCAACACAACAACGCGTGAACTTTGAACATCCCCCAATTCCAATTCCGTGGTGCAAAGCCGCTAAGGCTCTTTGGATAACCCGATCTGCGCGACCGCTTCCGGCCACGAGTACGCGGGCTCCTTCACCACTTGTCCCACCCTTTAACACCGCGACAGACACACCATTCTGTGGATGTGTCCGCTCCCTGCGGTTCAGCCAAAATATCAATGGCCTAGAAGGCAAGATGATGGCACGGAGCAGGGGGGCAGTTTGGCTCGTGCCGTACTAAAGCGAGGTTTGATTGCCATTCGGCACGCAAGGACGGATGATTTACACAGTTGATTGACTACATTCACCCGTGGGGCGTTCGGCTTCGCTAGCAACGTGCGAGCGGGCAGCCTGCCTCGGGAGCGGTTTTATGGACATCCGGCAACTTCAATATCTCGCAGCGCTCGCGCGCGAGAAGCATTTTACGCGCGCGGCTGCCGCATGCAACGTCACGCAGCCCACGCTATCGGGCCGTATTCGGCAGCTCGAGCTGGAGCTGGAGGTTCCAATCGTCGAGCGCGGGCAGCGCTACCGCGGGCTGACCCCAGAGGGCGAACGCGTCCTCAAGTGGGCGCACGTCATCTTGAAGAACTGGCAGGCCATGCAGGAGGAACTTGGGCACCTGAAGGACCACGATAGTGGGCTTTTGGGGAGGATTGTTATTGGTGGTATTCCTTCCTCGCTCCCCATGATCCCGCTTCTGACGAAGAAGATCAGAGCGCGCCATCCCGGCATCGACTACACCGTGCTGTCACAGAGCTCCGAAGAGATCCTTCGGGCGCTCTCCGATTTCTCAATTGATGTTGGGATTACCTACCTCGACAACGAGCCCATCGATGGCTTGGTCGCAACGCCGCTCTATGTGGAACGCTACTGCCTGTTTGTCGGCGAGAAGCACCCGCTCGCCAAGCGGGATTCGGTCACCTGGAAGGAGGCCTCACAAGAGCCCCTCTGCCTACTAACGCCCAACATGCAAAACAGGCGCATCATCGATCGCGCGTTTGAAACCGCGAATTGTCAAGCCGTGCCCCGGCTGGAGACAAATTCCGTCATCAATCTTTGCTCAAATGTTCGACTGATGGGACTAGCGAGCATCATGCCACAGTTCATGCTCGAGGTTCTTGGCGTTATGTCCGGCTTTCAAGCCATCCCGCTCGACGAACCGAAGGTCGAACACAGCGTGGGGTTGGTTGTTGCGGATCGGGACCCAATATCACCTTTAATTGAGGCTCTACGTGAATCGGCCACCTGGCTCACCCCCGAAAAGATCGGAGCTCAGGCCGATTGACAACGGACTGCGCCCCAGAGGGGACAGGAATTGTGCACCGCACCATTGTTGGTGCCGATCAATGCATTGAGAGTGCCAATTTGATCCTCGGTCCGCGAGCTGGGAAAAGGCAGTTTGCCGCAGGAGAGATTCCTAAGGCGTAGGCAAGAAACAAGAAAAATGTCCAAAGCATCAAATGGTAAGGTCGCGGACATCTCCGTGACAGAGCAAGATCAGGAGCGGGTCCGTGCCATTTGTGAGGCATACGGAAACCGCCCCGATGAGCTACTCGAAATCCTCCACGCCGTGCAGGCCGGGCTTGGCTTCGTGCCCGAGCCGGTGGTGCCCACAATTGCGCACGCGTTGAACCTGTCGCGGGCCGAGGTGCACGGCGTCATCAGTTTCTATCATGACTACAGGCGGGAGCCGCCAGGCCGCCACATCGTAAAGATCTGCCGCGCGGAAGCCTGTCAGGCGCTAAACACGGATGCACTTTGTGCACACGCGGAAAAGAAGCTCGGTACAAAATTCGGCGATACCAGTAAGGACGGCAACTACTCGCTGGAGGCCGTCTATTGCCTTGGCAATTGCTCACTCTCCCCTGCAATGATGATCGACGGTGACCTGTTTGGTTGTGTGGACAAGAAGCGCTTCAACGCCATTATCGCCGACCTCGACAAAGAGGAGGCGGCATGACCAAGGTTTTCGTTCCGTGTGACGCCGCCGCTCTGTCAATGGGTGCCGATGCGGTTGCCAAAGCCATCGCCAAGGAAGCGAAGAAGGCCAAAGCCGACGTCGAGATCGTGCGCAACGGCACACGCGGCATGTTGTGGCTAGAACCGCTCGTCGAGGTCGAGACGGAACAAGGGCGCATCGCCTACGGCCCGGTCACGGCCAAAGACGTTCCTGACCTATTCAAGTCGAACTTCCTCGCAGGCAAGAAGCACAAGCTTCGCCAAGGTCTGACCGACGACATCCCTTACTTCAAGAATCAAGAGCGGCTGACGTTCGCGCGTTGCGGTATTACCGATCCGCTTTCACTTGAAGACTACCAGGCACACGGTGGCTTTGAGGGCCTGAAAAAAGCGCTCTCCATGGGGCCCGCTGACATCGTTGCCGAGGTCGCCACCTCGGGTCTTCGCGGTCGTGGCGGTGCTGGCTTCCCAGCGGGCATCAAGTGGAAGACCGTCCACGATGCCAAAGCCGATCAAAAGTACATCTGCTGCAACGCCGACGAAGGCGACAGCGGCACGTTTGCCGACCGCATCCTGATGGAGGGCGATCCCCTCTGCCTCCTTGAGGGCATGGCGATTGCAGGCATCGCCGTCGGCGCAACCAAGGGCTACATTTATCTCCGCTCCGAATATCCGCACGCACTCGTCGCGCTGCGCGAAGCCATTCGCGTCGCCAACGAAGCGAGCTGGCTCGGCAAGAAGATCCAAGGCTCCAAGTACGACTTTGAGGTTTTCGTCCGCGTTGGCGCTGGCGCTTACATTTGCGGAGAGGAAACCTCGATGCTCGACAGCCTCGAGGGCAAGCGCGGCATGGTTCGCTATAAGCCGCCACTCCCCGCTCTCGAAGGCCTCTTCGGCAAGCCTACCGTCATTAATAACGTGCTGAGTCTCGCCTCCGTCCCCATCATTATTGCCAAGGGCGGCGAATATTATCGCGACTTCGGCGTCGGCAAATCGCGCGGTACTCTTGCCTTCCAGATTGCCGGGAACATTAAGCGCGGCGGACTCGTTGAAAAAGCATTCGGTATTACCGCGCGCGAGCTGATTGAAGACTACGGCGGAGGCACACTCACGGGCCGTCCAGTGCGCGCGGTTCAGTTTGGCGGTCCGCTCGGCGCTTACCTGCCCGAGGACAAGCTCGATACGCCGATGGACTACGAAGCGTTCGTTGCCGAGGACGCGATGGTCGGCCACGGTGGAGTGGTCGTGTTCGACGACACGGTGGACATGGCCAAGATGGCCCGCTTCGCCATGGAGTTCTGTGCCATTGAGTCTTGCGGCAAGTGCACGCCGTGCCGGATCGGATCCGTGCGCGGGGTGGAAGTCATTGAGCGCATTATGGCGGGCGAAAGCCCCGAGCAGAACCTCGAGCTGTTGGAGGATCTCTGCACAACGATGACAGATGGTTCGATGTGCGCGATGGGCGGGCTGACACCGATGCCCGTCATGAGCGCACTGCGTCATTTCCCTGAGGATTTCGATCGCCCGGCACGTGCCGAGGCTGCTGAATAGAAAGCGATACGAGGCAACACCATGACGAGCGAAGCAAAACCGATGACGCTCATCAAGGAAAAGGACTACGGAACTCTCGAGAGCCATTCCGAAACGATGGTGAAAGTCGAGATCGACGGTCAGTCCGTGACGGTGCCGGAGGGCACGTCGGTCATGCGCGCAGCTGCCGAGCTTGGGATCATGATTCCAAAGCTGTGTGCCACCGACAATATGAAAGCGTTCGGATCCTGCCGCCTGTGCCTGGTCGAAATCGAAGGCCGCAGGGGCACGCCGGCCTCATGCCACACGCTCGTCGCGCCAGATATGAAGGTGCAGACGCAGACCGACCGGCTGGCGCGCCTGCGCAATGGCGTGATGGAGCTCTATATCTCCGACCACCCGCTCGACTGTCTGACGTGTGCGGCCAACGGGGATTGCGAATTGCAGGATATGGCCGGCGCGGTCGGCCTACGCGATGTTCGCTACGGTTATGACGGTGCCAACCACGTCTTTGCGCGCAGCAACGGTGACGCGAATCAGCTTTACAAATCTAAGGATACCAGCAACCCCTACTTCCAGTTCGAGCCGTCCAAATGCATCGTATGCTCGCGTTGTGTACGTGCTTGCGAAGAAGTGCAGGGCACGTTCGCGCTTACGATCGATGGGCGCGGTTTTGCCTCTCACGTTGCTGCCAGCATGGACGAGGACTTCCTCGATTCAGAATGCGTCTCGTGCGGCGCTTGCGTCCAGGCCTGCCCAACGGCGACGCTAATTGATAAGTCAATTGTCGAGCACGGCCAGCCTGAGCACTCCGTCGTCACGACATGCGCCTACTGTGGTGTCGGCTGCTCGTTCAAGGCCGAGATGCAAGGTGACCAGGTCGTGCGCATGATGCCGCAGAAGGCTGGCGGCGCAAACGAGGGTCATTCCTGCGTCAAGGGACGCTTCGCATTCGGCTACGCAACCCACAAAGACCGCGTCATGAACCCGATGATCCGCGACAAGATCACGGATCCATGGAAGGTCGTGACCTGGGAAGAGGCCATCAAGTTTACCGCTGACCGCTTCTTGGATGTCCAAAAGAAGTATGGTCGCGGCTCGATTGGCGGCATCACATCCTCGCGCACGACCAATGAGGAAGTCTACGTCGTCCAACGGCTGGTGCGCGCTGCCTTCGGCAACAACAACGTCGACACGTGCGCGCGTGTCTGTCACTCGCCGACGGGATATGGCCTCAAGTCGACCTTTGGCGAGTCGGCTGGTACGCAGGATTTCCGCAGCGTCGACAAGTCAGACGTGATCCTCGTCATCGGCGCCAATCCGACGGACGCGCATCCCGTGTTCGCATCGCGCATGAAAAAGCGTCTACGCGAAGGCGCGAAGCTCATCGTTGCCGATCCGCGGCGCATCGATCTGGTGCGCAGCCCGCACGTCAAGGCGGACTACCATCTCCAGCTTAAGCCCGGCACCAACGTCGCCGTCGTCAATGCCCTCGCACATGTGATTGCGAGCGAGAATCTGATCGACCGCAGCTTCGTCGCCTCTCGTTGCGAAAAGCACGATTTCGAACAATGGGAAGCCTTCATCAAGGAGGAGAAGAACTCTCCAGAGGCGCTCGAACCCATTACCGGCGTACCCGCAGAAGAAATCCGCGCCGCCGCCCGCCTCTTCGCGAACGGTGGAAATGGGGCGATTTATTACGGTCTTGGCGTCACCGAACACAGCCAGGGCTCCACCATGGTTATGGGCATGGCCAACCTGGCAATGGCCACCGGTAACATCGGCCGTGAAGGCGTCGGCGTTAACCCGCTGCGCGGCCAGAACAACGTGCAAGGCTCGTGCGACATGGGTTCGTTCCCGCACGAATTCACGGGCTATCGCCACGTTTCGAACGAGGCCGCGCGAGCGATCTTCGAGAGCATTTGGGACAAGACGCTCGATCCGGAGCCCGGCTTGCGAATTCCCAACATGTTCGATGAGGCCGCTGCGGGCACTTTCAAGGGGCTCATCGTACAAGGCGAAGACATCGCCCAGTCCGACCCCAACACCCAGCATGTGACGCACGCTCTGGAATCGCTCGATATCCTCGTTGTCCAGGACCTGTTCCTCAACGAGACAGCAGCCTTCGCTCACGTCTTCCTGCCAGGAACGTCCTTCCTTGAGAAGGACGGCACCTTCACCAATGCCGAGCGTCGCGTGAACCGCGTGCGTGCGGTCATGAAGGAGCAGCAAGGTATGGCCGAGTGGGAGATCATCAGCCGCATCGCGACGGCGATGGGCTACCCCATGAGCTACCCGTCGGCTGCAGCGATCATGGATGAGATCTCCGAGGTCACGCCGACGTTCAAGGGCATCAGCTTTGAGTCACTGGATCGCCTCGGCAGCATCCAATGGCCGTGCGACGACGAGGCACCAGAAGGCACGCCCGTTATGCACGTGGAAGAGTTCACACGCGGCAAGGGCCGCTTCATGCTGACGGAGTTCGTGCCGACCGACGAGCGTGCCAACCGCAGCTTCCCGCTCATCCTCACGACGGGTCGCATTTTGAGCCAGTACAATGTCGGCGCCCAGACCCGGCGTACCGACAACGTCGTCTGGCATAAGGAGGATGTCCTTGAACTCCATCCTCATGATGCCGAGGTGCGCGGGATCAAGGACGGCTCAATGGTTTCGCTCACAAGCCGCATCGGCGGCACCACAATGCGGGCCAAGATCAGCGACCGCATGCCTCCAGGCGTCGTCTACACGACGTTCCACCATCCCGAGAGCGGTGCGAACGTCATCACGACTGAGAACTCAGATTGGGCAACGAACTGCCCCGAGTACAAGGTCACCGCCGTGCAGGTCACGCCATCCAACCGGCCGTCTGAGTGGCAGGCCGAGTGGGAGGAGCGCGAGCGCGAGAACAAGCGCATCGCGGTTGCACCGCTTGTTGCTGCCGAGTAGCAAAAAGGCCATGGGGCCATGAGTGCCGTGGTGAAACCGGCAGAACTCGCCGAAAACGTCGACACAATGTGCTCGCGCCTTGCAAAGGGCGCAGCACACGACGCGGCGGGCGCCAGCTCCGACATCACCTGGCAACTGCCCGAAGAGGTGCCGGTCGCCATCCAGCTCAACTCGGCGCCCGTAACGGTTATGATGGCAACCCCAGCCAACCTCACTGACTTTGGCATCGGCTTTGTCTTGGCCGAAGGCATTATCGCTCAGCGCGGCAATATTCATGGCGTGCTGGCGATGCCCGTCGACAATGGCCTGGCCGTCGACATCGCCGTTGACGAGGCATCACTGGATAAGGCTCGGCTTCCCAATCGGTCGATAGAGGGACGCTCAGGGTGCGGCCTGTGCGGCGTGGAGGACATTGCCGACGTCGTTCGCGTGACAATGCCGGTCCCGACAACGGTGCATCCCTCACCCGCCGCGATCCTGAAGGCAGCGAGCCAGTTGCCAGATCTGCAACCGATGAATCGCCTCAACCACACCGTCCATGGCGCGGCATGGGTATCGCTTGCAGGCGATGTTCTGTTGGTGCGCGAGGACGTGGGGCGGCACAATGCGCTCGACAAACTGATCGGCGCGCTCGCCCAGCAAGATATTGATTTCGCCTCAGGCTTCGTCTTAATGACAAGCCGGTGCAGTTTCGAGCTCGTTCAGAAAGCCGCCACCGTCGGCATTGGTGCTCTCGTCACCGTTTCTGCACCGACCGTGCTCGCTCTTGAGATTGCCCAAAAAGCCCGTATGTTTCTCGCCTCGCTCGGCGACCGCGGCGTCGTCGTCTTCAACAGTTAAGAAACGCACAAAATAACCCGGAGCCTCACTTCATGGAGAACCGTGACATGGTCCGCATGGCTAACCAGATCGCGGCCTTCTTTGAAGCCTACCCGCGCCAGGAAGCGCTTGATGGCATCGCTAAGCACATCAGGCTTTTCTGGGACCCACGCATGCGCGCCAAGCTGATCGAGTACGTTGGCGGCGGCGGTAAGGACCTCTCACCCCTGGTCATCACGGCTGTCGGGACGCTGACCGCAAAAGCGGAAAAGTAATTCCAACCACGTTTGCGAAACCTGCAGAACGCGCGCAGCGCGGCGTGTGGCACGATGTAATGGGCTGTCTGAAAACAATGACGGCCTTAGAGGCTTGCGGTCCTGTCCAGATGCGCAAGGATGATCGGATAGACGTCAACAGCGGCGTTCTTGCCAAAAATGCAGTCGATGTGACCATAGTCCGGAATTACGTGACGCTCATACAGTTGGCGCCCGTTTGCTTCCGCCAGCCGCCGGAGTGTGCGCTCGGTGCTCTGAGGCAGGAAACAGGCATTTTTGGCGCCATGAATGAAACAGATGGGCAGTGCTAGACGGCTGACGTTCGGCATATAGACATCGTGACCATTTCGGTCGAGCAGTTGGCCATGGCGTGCAAACAGAGCTAACTGCTTGAACGCATCGATATTCGCTTCACCAAACATCTCGGCAAGACCCGACTCCATCGTTGCGCGATTGAGTTGGTCGATCCGGTAGAGCTGCCCATAAAGCGCAGTGATGCGGTTGCTTGTTGCATTATGGGTCCGCTGCTCGCGTGGAACGGGCGCAATCACCTGCAGTATCTTGTCGAGCGTGCGCTCGCCCAAGCCATCGGCTGTCGTTGCGCGTGCATTGACGACGTCGATCCCCATCGCATCGAAGAGATTTGGAGCGCGCATGTAGGCGAGTAGGCGTTGCGGAAACCACGGCACCACGTAGTCCGTGGAGATTTGGGAAATGACGGCTGAGCGCACCCCTCTGAGCCCTGCCAACATCGCCATGGAAAACGTCGTTGCCCCAAAGCAATGCGCAACCATCTGCACAGTTGGGGCACGCGTAACCGCGCGCACCTTTTCGACCGCTGCCGGGTAGTCATTTTTGGCAACTTCGTCGCCCGTCCAATGCTGTCGACAGGTTGGAAGATCGATGCTGGCGCGAAAATCAAGAAGCCAACAATCGTAACCCGCCGCGATGAGATACTCGAGCAGATTGGTCTCAATGGTATCGATGCTAAAGATCAGGCTCGACACACCCAATCCATGAGACAGGATAACCGGGCCACGGTTGCCACCATGGTAGCGGGTGAGCTTCAGGGTCTTACCATCGCTCGTTTTGACCAGGTGGATTTCCGGCTCCGGGACCCTGAGCGTACGCCGCTTGCGCGGGTTGACGACATCGTAGCGGCCGGTCCTCGTGAGAATTCCGCCGTAGGTATCGAACAGCTCCTTGCCGAAGAAACGACCGAACTTTGCTGCCGCACGTAGGCGATCCGCTGTATCTTCGCCGCCGGTTCCTTTGAGCGTCTGCATCTGGACAACAAAGTCAGCGGGCTCGATTTCCAGCATGCCGCGCGCAACATGGCCAAGCTGCCCTTTCGCGCCCTTGGTAATATCGACGTAGAGCCGGGTGGTGTCGCCCCAAAGATCGAGTTCGGCATCCGAGCGTACGATCTTATGGCCCTGAAAGTAGAACTCCTGCCCATCGCGCGCACCCAGCGAGAAGCGATAATCGAAGCGCTTCGTCTCCACGCCGCCTTCGTCCTCCCACATCAGGTTGAAGGCGCCGTCAAAAATCTCAAGTGGCTCTGGCGATAAGAACGGGCAATCGACCGAACCGACAATGCGGCCTCGATGGTCATTGTCTTTGGTGAAGCGATCGATGTCATCGATGAGCACCGTGACCGTGAACGCAAATGGCGTTTCTTCTTCTTTGCCGCGCCGGGCGGCGGTTTCGTAGGGGAGAGACACGGCCTGGGAAATGAAACCGGACATCCGCTCGGTGAACTCGATACCTGCGGGCTGATAGCGTTCGCGCCCAACGGGACTGGCGATGAGCCGAGGCGCGTCCTGCTTGGGCGCCTCTGAGAAGGCCCAACCGCGATCCTTCGCCAGATGTATCATCGCTCGCTCGGCGAGCGCTGTGATCGTGAGAAGCGGATTAACCCCAAGCGGGCGCGGTATAACGGCCCCGTCGCAAACATAAAGGCCATTGTGCACGGTGTCCGGACCGGATGCGGGATCGCCGTCGAACACCTGGCACTTGTGATTGACGACGCCGCGCGAGCGGTCCTGGCCCATAACGCATCCGCCAAGCGGATGCACGGTGATGAGGTTGTTGCCCAGCGCCGTTTCCGTCAGGGGATTGCGTGTATAGGTGCCACCCGTTGCCAGCGTCGCCTTCGTCAGATTGCGCTGGATCGCCTCGAAGATTGGCTGAAGGGTCACGTTTGGCCATCTAATTTTGCGCTCGCCGTCTTCGAGAATAATTTGGCCTTGCCCATCGTCATGGCTCATGACGAGGTAGGTCTGCGTGCGGTTGAGCGCGCCTTGGTAGGCACCCAGCAGCAGACTTTGTCGAGTTCGGGAGCGTTCCGCGATTTTGTCGAGGATCCCCTTATCTGTGTCCTCACCAAGAGCGCCCGCTCCAGTGGACATTAATGCGGGCAGGATCGGCGCCAAGGCCGATGGGATCGAGCCCTCCTCGATCACCATGCCATCGGCAAGCTCGTCTGTGTTGCGCAGATCGATCAGCCCCGTAATGCATGGCCCAACCGGATCGGTATCCGTGACGGGTGGATCGCCCACGCCAATGCCATCGACAGGGACATTGTTGTTGTAGGCGAAGGCAAGCACGTCGCCATTACCGGTGAAGCGCTGGCCGACCATATCGGAGACTTGCAGCCCCGCCTCGCGCGAGCGCAATAAGATCTCCGTGGACCCGAGCGTGCCGGCCGCAAGAATGACAATGTCGGCAGAGATGGACTGATCCTCGGCCCCGAATTTTTCGCGCTCACTGCCCAAGGGCTCGAAGAGAACGCGCCATCTCCCACGCTCGGAACGCACGGTCTTGACGCACAGCTCGGTGAAGATCTCAGCCCCATGATTGAAGGCGTCGGCGAGATACGTCACCTGCACCGTGTTCTTGGCACCGACGTTGCAGCCCGCGCAGCAGTCCCCGCACAACGTGCATGCCGGCTGCTCGACGCCGGCATAGTTGGTTTGCCTCTCGAAGGTTACGTTGATCGGCGGGCACACAACATCGCGGGACAAGGCGTCTCCGCTGATCTGGAGGGCCTTTAGTTTCTGAAGCGGCGTTGTGTTGGGATAGGGCACCGGCCGCAACACCGCTTGCGCACGCACGAACCCTTCCTGCCGAGTCTGATCAGCCATCAGCTCTTGCGGCCAAGCCGGGTCATCCCACACGCGCGGGTCGGGCGGCAGTGACACGTTGGCATTGACGAGCGAGCCGCCGCCAAGGCCACACCCGACAAAGGCGTGAATGTCCTCGCCAAGTTGCACATCGTAGAGACCGAGTTTCGAGCCTAGGACGTGCTTGCCGTCCTTGGAGAGCTGGAACTGCTCTTGGGCCTCGATCAAACGGTCGGGAAAGTCGCCGATTGCAAACTCGCGACCACGCTCAAGAACGGCCACGCGCTTGCCGCAGCGGGCGAGCCGCGACGCAGCCACGCCCCCACCGTAGCCCGAGCCGACGACAATTGCATCGTAGCGAAGCTTCAAGTCGGCGATGGATTTCGACAATCGCCGCATGGTTCACTCTCCTTTGGCGCGCCGGGACCGGCCGTTCGCCCTCATGATCAAACGCTCAAGCATCCTGTGTCTCTCGCCTGGCACGAAACGACCACAAGAACCGTCCGCTGTTAGCACTATCCTCCGTTCCGTTTGTCGCGGCTCGCCCGAGGGCCGTTAGCGGTGGCGTGGGGCCATCGTGCAGCTCCCAGCCTTTGTCCCGCGCCAAGAGGATCATGGCGCGTTCCGCCAGGGCGGTAATTGTCAGAAGTGGATGGATACCAACCGGACACGGCAGAACGGCGCCATCGCAGATGTAAAGGCCATCATGAACGGCTGTCGGCGCCAGGCCTTCGCTCGCGTCATACACCTGACCCTTGTGATTGACGACGCCCGAGGAACTATCGGCCCCCATCGAGCACCCGCCAAGTGGATGCACGGTCATCAAGTTGCCGCCCATCAAGCGTTCGGCGGCCGGGTTGCGCATGTATGCGCCGCCGGTCGCTTCAGTGGCCTTCTTCAAGGTCTCCTCAATCCTCTGGAACACGCGTTGCTGCGGACCATTTCGCCACTCAACCACTACGCGGTCGTTTTCAAGTCGCATCAGGCCGTTGCCTGCGTCGTGCCCCACGGCGAGGAATGTCTGCGTGTTGTGAACAGCACCGCAGTAGGCACCCTTGAACAAGCTCTCGGTTGCGCGGCCGTAGGCATCTAGCTCCTCAGAAAGCGAGCGACTGGCAGCATCTCCAAACATTGCCCCGCCCGGAACGAGGAGGGACGGTAGCATCGCAGCAAACGCACTGGGCAGTGCGCATTCCACGACCGCCAAGCCCTCGCGAACGTCGGGATCGTCGCGCAGGTCGATGAGCCCATTGACCGCTTGCCCAACTGGCGGCACGTCTGCCTTGGGTGGGTGGCCGACACCGATCCCATTGACGGGAACGTCGTTGTTGTATGCGATCGCGATCGCATCACCGTTGCTTGTGAACCGTCCCCCAAGCCAAGGTGAAAACTCCAGGCCATTTTGCCGCGAGCGCAACAGGATCTCAGTAGAGCCGAGCGTACCCGCACCGAGTATGACGTTGTCCGCCTCTATTGCGATCTTCTTGCTATCGCCCGAGTCCCAAAGTTGCGGCCGCATCCAAATGCGCCACGTACCGTTCGCCTCTTTGGAAAGTGAGAGGACTTGCAACTCTGTAAAGATCTCTGCACCAAAAGCAGCAGCATCGGCGAGATAGGTCGAAGCAACGGTCGTCTTGGCGCCGACGTTGCATCCCCCACAGCAATCGCCACACGCCGTACACGCCTCCTGCTCAACGCCTGCGGCGTTGGGACCGCCCTGGTAGGACACATGTAATGGCACGGGGCGCACCTTGCGATCAAAGGCTCTGCTCGCCAGTTCGAGGGCGGCCACCTTCTCCAAACTGTGTGTTTCAGGGCAAGGCTCGGGACGCAGCATATGGCGTGCGCGCACGAAGCCTTCGGCCAGCAATCGATCCTCGCGCATTTCCGACGGCCACGCTCGGTCTTCAAACACACGCGGGTCTGGTGCAAGACACACGTTCGCATTGATAAGGGATGTTCCACCCAACCCGCACGCCATCATCACGTGAACGTCGTCATTAAGTCGAACGTCAAAAAGCGCGGTCGCCGAGCCCAGGTGCAAATTGGCACCGGTGACCTGCAATTCCTTCGTCGCAGCAGCAGCCCGGTCAGGAAAATCGCCGGGAAGAAACTCACGGCCGCGCTCCAAAACAGCGACGCTTTTCCCGCAGCGGGCCACGCGCGAGGCCGCAACCCCCGCGCCGTAACCCGAGCCGACGACGACAACGTCGTAGCGCTCCTTCAGTCTGGACGCTGGCATCGAGAGCCGCGGCTGCATCGCTTTCGCTTCCCTTCTTCACCACCCGCTCCCGCCGTCGCCCTCAAAGCCCCTTACCGGTCGGTCCGCGCTCACTTTGAGCCATCAACTTGATTGGAGCTGGGGCTCTCGCCGCTTCACGTCACCAACACGAATCTCAATCGGCCCTTCAATCAACTGCGGTTTCAGAGATTGAGCGGGCACGACGGCGGGACCGCTTCCCGCACTATCCTCGCCTTGTTTTCGATACCGCCACGATGAGCGTGCCGGCGGACGCCGGAGGCCTATGGGATAGATCGTCAGCTTGTCAGGCTCGACCTTGAACCGAAGAAAATTCTTGTACGTGGCAATACTCATCGATGAGAATGCCTGGTCGCAATGCACACCAACGAGACTGCACAGCGTCAGGTAGGCCCCCCACACAAGCCCAGCGCCGATCCCGCCGATGAAGACCATTTCGGCCCAATATAGGAAGGCTTGCGCGATCGAATAAATCGTTCCCGCCCCGGTCCTGATGTAGAGCACGCCAAAGTCGGTTGCGATAAAGTTGAGGAAATAGATGCTGAGATTGGTCAGACCGATATAGAGTGCGACCATCGCAATAACCTGGGCCAGCCAGTGTGCCGACCCGAGGAGAAGTTTCCCGATCCCATTCAGATCCGCGTATGCAACGAGCACGATCCACAGCATGAGCGCCAACAAGCCGAGAACGGGCGAATTGATCGCGGCCAACACCGTCAGCCCAGCAATCGACCAGAAGCTCGTGATTTTCTCCGATCCCTCAATCAACCAATCGCGCACCGACCGCCCGTCCACGATGGTGCCCGAGTAGAACCAGGTCATCAGCCAATAGAAGAGACCAAGGCAAACCGCGAATCCATAGTTACGGAAGGGGAATGCCAGCACGCTCAGGCTCATGAGCCGGCTCCAAGTGCGCGACGGCCAGCAAGTGGCGGATTCCGTTTCGGCCCCGTCCTTGATTTTGCACTTGAGGCTAAGCTCGTGTACCCGGGTTGACCAAGGCAACTTGAGCTTGCTCCGCAGCCAATGTGTCGGAGCGAGGTAGGCCCCGCCGCCGCCAGACGTGAAGAAGTTGATCCCGAGATCTTGGGCTTTGTATCGGCTGTAGTGGTGTACGTCGCCTGCCACGACCGCACAAATGCGCGCGCCTGCGTCAAGCGCAATATCGGTTATGAGATCGAGGTTGCCTTCTCCATGAAGCGCATCGCGCCCTTCAACGGTCCAACTCGGCTCGGCAATACACAAGACAACTTTGGGCGCTTCCGTCGGGTCCTTCTGCATGGCCTCTGCCACGCCCCGGAAATAGAGTACCTGTCCCGCATCGAGATATTGCGAAAGTTGGATGTCAGCGCCCCAAATCCACCAGTTGTGCGGCAGGCGGATCGCAAAATAGCTGCGGTGCTGCGGACACAACCAACCTCCAATGCGGTTTTCGGCTGCAAGCCCAAAGCGCGCCTTGCAGAAAACGTGGTCGAATGAGTTTAACCCGTCATACCAATCGTGATTTCCCGGCAGCACGAAGAGATGCCGGCGCGACTTACCTTCGCGGCCAGACGGCAAAGCCATTGCATAGGGCGTTTCAAGCCGCTCGCGATATGCGGTGCGAGTAGGATAAGGATAGACTTGGTCGCCACCCATGATCAGCAGCTTCGATCCCGGTAGCTGGCCAGCTCCTTCAATGTCGAGGCGGTTACTGGAGATGAGAGAAGCCATGGCGTATGTGGAGTCGAAGCCGTCGCCAAGGTCGGCGACGTAGTCGAACCAGAACGCGTTGTCGGCGATGAATTCCGGCCGTTGGGAATAGTCATACCGATTGATGACGGCCGTCATAACTTCGGGCGCAAAACCATCAATGGTGGCCTGCATAATGCGCTGGTCGGCAAATTGGCCGAAAATGCCCGAAATGACGTGACGCATCGCGGTCTTGAGCAAGAGGGTCGGGCTGTACCACTGGACCATCCCTGGGAGGGTCCTGAGGTCTATGTTGTCCCCCGTCCCTACCGACATACGCAAAACTCCTCAGAGCACCGGCGAAGTTAGACAATTGCGTGCGAAAGGGGCCCCTCCCCAACGCGACCGCGGGACTCTAGGTTGCGCCCAATCCATTGTCCAGAATGTCTGTGAACGGTGCGCCGAAGTTCCCGCCCGAGCGTCGAGTTCGTCGGTGTCCACGGCTAGGGACTGAAGACAAGAACGATGTACGTGAAGAAGATCAACAGATGAACGACGCCCTGAAGCATATTGGTGCGGGTTCCACTAAACGTGATCATGCTGACCAGAATAGTCAGCGCCAAGAGCACAGTATCATCTCCATTCAGCCCGAGCGTGACAGGATGACCATGGACCAACTCGATAATCACCACGAAGGGTATCGTAAGTGCCACGGTTGAAAGCGCCGAACCCAGGCAAAGGTTGATGGAGCGCTGCAGCCTGTTGGCGATGGCTGCTTCGAACGCCGCTATACTTTCCGGACCCAGGATGAGCGCGGCAATAAGAATGCCGCCAATAGCGGTCGGTACGCCCAGTGCGCCGATACCTTGCTGCACCAGAACCGCCAAATAGTCTGCCAATCCAACGATGGGTATCATAGTAGCGAAAAGAAGAGCCGAATGGATGAGAATACCCCGCCCGCCTTCGGCATAGGGCGCCTCATGGGGCGTCGGCTCGAGTTCTTTCGGTGCCGGCTCGAGGAAGAACCCCCTGTGCCGCATCGTCTGGAGGCCAAGAAAAACGGCATAGAGAGCGAGCGTCGCAACCGTAAAAAATACAGCCTGCAAGGCACTCATTGTTCCCGCTGGCGAAGAAATCGTGCGGTTCGGCATTACGAGTGCAATGATCGTAAGTGGCACGAGCACGGCCAAGTAAGCGCGCGCACCCTCCAAATTATAATCTTGCTGAACGTGAAGGATGCCGCCCGCAAGCAGCGCGAGCCCCACCATACCGTTCATCATGATCATGATGACGGCAAACATGGTGTCACGGGCAAGCGTTGGGTTTTCTGCGCCTTCGAACATGACGGCGGCGATGAGCGCGACCTCGATAACGATCACCGACATCGTCAAGACAAGGGTTCCAAGTGGCTCGCCCAACATGTCGGCCAGGTGATCTGCATGCCGAACAACGGCGAAAATGCAGATCATGATCACGGCAATAAGCCAGACGAGGAGTAGGGCCCGCACCATCATGCGACTGTCGTCTGCCAACCATGCATCGCCGAACTTGAGGAACAGGGCATAGGTGGCAAAACCGATGAAAAGCGGTGCTTCTGCTCGAAGCACACCCATCCAGCTCAATTTTTCTCGAGCTGTCGTCATTCGAACCCTCCGCACCCAGTCTCTGGGCACCTGGCCCCGTCGTTTCGAAAGCCCTATCACGGGGCCGGCCACAACGTCAGTAAGCTCTCGGGTTATGCGACCTGACCCCGCCGTCTGTCTACGCCCGAAAGACGAAAGCGGGAAAGAAGCGTGCCGCCACGGAGCGGAATTGAAGCCCAAGAGACCACAGCTCACCACACCATGTTGTACAGCCGACCGCCGAGCATTGCTCAATTTGTCATAGTGGGCTCGATCGGATGCGCTAACCTGGTCTTCGGGCTTGCCGAGTGATGACGATTGGCTAATGTTGGACTTCGATGACGGTCCGAGGCTCAACGGAAGGTCGCCAAATGCGGGCACTCAGATCTAGCTTGGTGGCTCTTTGTCTCCTTGCACTTCATCCCCCGGCCGTAGCCGAGGAAACGACGAAGACTACGACAACCTCTCGCCCAAGCGTTATTGTCGCGTCGGTCACCACCCAAGACGTCTCAAAGCAAAAAATCTATGTCGGCCGCGTGCAAGCCACCAAGACCGTCAATCTTGTGGCCCGTGTCGAAGGCTTCCTAGAAAAGCGCGAATTTAAAGAGGGAAGCGTCGTCGAAAAGGATCAGCTTCTCTACGTCATAGAGCAGACGTCTTATCAGGCCGCGCTCGAGCAAGCCCAGGCGGAGTTGGAGGGCAACCAGGCCACACTCAAGAACAACCAGATCGAATACGACCGCAACAAGAAACTGGCGGCGACCACAGACGT
The DNA here is from genome assembly GCA_964620915.1 of uncultured Hyphomicrobium sp. Lineage (GTDB taxonomy): Bacteria > Pseudomonadota > Alphaproteobacteria > Rhizobiales > Hyphomicrobiaceae > Hyphomicrobium_A. The sequence goes on from CAZUKP010000005.1 coordinate 61,655, forward strand.
TACACAGGAGACGCTCGACTCCTCCAAAGCGACGCTCGATGTCTCCAAGTCGAACGTCAAGAGTTCGCAAGCATCCGTCACGACTGCCCAGCTCAACTTGAGCTACACCGAAATTCGCAGTCCCATGAAGGGGCGCATCAGCGCCACGAACGTCAATGTCGGCAACCTCGTCAACTCTTCGACAGGCACCCTTGCGACCATTGTCAGTCTCGATCCGATCTACGTCACGTTCTACGTGCCCGAGAGCGATTTGCTGAAAGCTCGCGAGGCGGGTCTGGTTAAAGGCAAGAATGTTCCACTTAAGACCTTTCTACAGCTTTCAGACGGCAGCACTTACTCGCATCCGGGAAAACTCGACTATCTCGGTGTCCAAGTTGACCAAAACACCGACACCATCGAGCTGCGGGCTGAGTTCCCCAACCCCGACCAAGTTCTGATTTCCGGTCAGTTCGTGAACGTTACGGTGAAGACCGACGAGAAAAAGTCTGCCTTGGTCATTCCGCAGTCTGCAATGCAGCAGGATCAGTCCGGCTACTACGTGCTCCTGGTCGACAAGGATGACAAGGTCGTGAAGCGTGCCGTCAAACTTGGCAACCAGATCGGAGCAGATTGGATTGTCACCGAAGGGCTGCAGCCCGGCGAACGCATCATCGTTGAGGGCATACAGAAAGTGGCGCCCGGCGAGGTCGTAAACGCCGTTGAGAAGAAGGCCTAACCGGTGCTGACGGAATTCTTCATCGATCGCCCCAAATTCGCGTTCGTCATTTCGATCGTCATTACGCTTATAGGCGCAATTGCGATCTACTTTATACCCGTTGCCGAGTATCCAGACATCGCGCCGCCGCAGGTGCAAGTCACCGCAACGTATCCCGGCGCCAGCGCCGCAACGGTCGACCAAACGGTCGCCATTCCGATCGAAGAGCAAGTGAACGGCGTCGAGGACATGATTTACATGTCGTCGATCAGTTCGAGCAACGGCCAGTATCAATTGACCGTGACGTTCGCGGTTGGAACCGATGCCGATATCGCGGCGGTCAACGTGCAAAACCGCGTTTCACTCGCTTCCCCGCAATTGCCGCAGGCGGTCACACAGCAAGGCGTCAGCACTCGCAAGCAATCCAGCAGCTTGTTGCTGGTCGTGAACCTGATATCGCCGAAGAACACCTACGATGAGGTGTTTCTGAGCAACTATGCGGCAATCAACTTGCAGGATCCGCTATCGCGCATTCCAGGCGTTGGCAACGTTTCGCAATTCGGACCGCTTGAGTACAGCATGCGCGTCTGGATCGATCCCAACAAATTGACCGCGCTCAACCTCGACCCAACAGACGTCGCAAACGCCATCCAATCCCAAAGCATCCAGGCGACGCCTGGCCAGCTTGGCGCGCCACCGACCTCATTCAAGAATGAGTATCAGTTCACGCTGCAGACGAAAGGACAGCTCGATACGGTCCGCGAGTATGAGAATATTATCGTGAAGGCCAATACTGACGGCTCTGTCGTGAAACTGAAAGATGTTGCCCGGATCGATCTCGGATCGCGCTTTTATGATGCCACGACGGCGCTCAACAATCAGCCTGCGGCGACGATTGGAATTTATCAAACGTCGGGAGCAAATGCGCTTCAAGTGGCCGATTCGGTCTACCAAGAGCTGGACCGACTATCCAAGAGTTTTCCTTCCGATATCGAATACACGCGACTCTACGACATTACCAAGGCTGTGCGCGCCTCTGTCGAGGAGATCATTCGCACCCTATTCATTACGGGTGCTCTCGTGATCGGCGTCACGTTTCTGTTTCTCACGAGCTGGCGAGCGACACTCATTCCATCCATTGCCATCCCCGTCTCTCTCATCGGGACTATGGCGATCCTATTTGCGATTGGCTTTTCCGCCAACATGATCTCGCTGTTCGCAATCATCCTCGCCATCACGCTGGTAGTCGACGACTCCATCGTGATCATCGAGAATGTCGAACGCATCATGGTCAGCGATAACCTTCCTGTGCGGGAGGCTACGCTCAAGGCGATGTCCCAAGTCACGCGGCCAATCATCGCCACCACCTTGGTGCTGCTCGCTGTGTTCGTGCCTGTGTGCTTCTTTCCAGGCATTACCGGCGAGGTCTATCTGCAGTTCGCCCTGACGATCACGGTTGCCTTTACGCTTTCCGCCATCAACGCACTGACGCTCGCGCCCGTCTTGTGCGTCACGTTCCTGGCCCGGCCGCCTAAAGAGCCGAAGAAGGGGGTGCTCAGCTGGTTCCCGCGCCTAGTTGACAAGGTCCGCGACGGCTACGTGTGGATCGTCAAGGTGATGATCCGTTTCACCGCTATATCGATGATCGTGTTCGTCGCGTTCGTTGTTGGCGTCGTCTATTTCGTCATGGCCGTGCCGACTTCATTCGTGCCGCTCGAAGACAAAGGCGTGCTGCTCGTCAACGTGCAGCTCCCCGAAGGGGCGTCGTTGAGCAGAACGAAGGAAATGAGCGCCCAGATGAGCACGCTCATCAAGGGGATGGACGGCGTCTCGGACGTCATTTCAGTGAGTGGCTACAGCATTCTGGCCGGCAGCGGTTCCAACTATGCGCTGCTCATCCCAATTCTGGCACCCTGGAGCGAGCGAACGAGCCCCAACCTCGCGTGGTACAAAATCCTCGAACGCATGGACGAGGAGCTTGCGAAAATTCCAGGCGCAGAATCGTTCGCGCTACCGCTGCCACCGATTGATGGGCTTGGAATCACGGGTGGCATCACCGCCCAGCTGCAGGACAGCGCAGACCGGGGCCTTCAGAGTCTCGCAGCGGTCACGCGTGCCCTCGTCGTGGCCTCCAAGGAAAGTCCTGTCTTCAGCAATTTCTTTACGACATTGTCAGTCGGCGCGCCGCAGTACATCCTCAAGGTCGATCGGATTAAGGCTGAATCTCTTGGTGTCCCGCTTAACAATCTATACGACGCACTTTCGGCCAATCTCGGCAGCTACTACGTCAACAACTTCAATCTCTACAACAAGCTCTATTGGGTAATCATCTCCTCCGAGGATAAATACAGGCAGGCTGTGCCAGACATCGCGCGCATTCAGGTCAAGAATAACAATGGAGATATGATCCCCCTATCCGTACTTGTCACTGTCGAGCCAACCATCGGGCCCGAGGCGGTCGACAGGTACAACCTCATTCACACCGCTCAGTTGCAGGGGATGTCGGCAACCGGCTACAGCACGGGGCAGGCCATTTCGGAGCTCAATAGCCTTGCCAGCAAAGTGCTGCCCGAAGGCTTCAACGTCGAATGGACAGGCCTCTCGTACCAAGAGATCAAATCGGCTGGTCTCATGGTCTACGTGTTCGCGCTGGCGTTCATGTTCGCTTATCTGTTCCTCGTCGCTCAATATGAGAGTTGGAGCCTGCCACTTTCCGTTATGGCATCGGCGACGTTCGCCGTTTTTGGAGCATTACTGCCGCTCTACTTCATCTCGCTGCTGAACAACAACATCTACGCTCAAATCGGAATCGTCCTTTTGATTGGTCTGGCCGCAAAGAAGGCGATCATGCTGGTCGAGTTCTCTCGCGTGCGGCACGAAGTAGAAGGCGAATCGATCAAAGAAGCCGCATTAAGCGCGGCACGCATCCGCTTCCGGCCGGTCACCATGACGGGGCTCTGCTTCATTATCGGAGTGTTGCCACTCGTGTTTGCGTCAGGAGCCGGCGCCTCCAGCCGCATCTCGATTGGCGTCGTCGTCTTCTCCGGCATGGTGTTCGATTCGATCGTCGGACTGTTCTATATCCCGGTTCTCTATTACTTCTTCCAGTCGCTGCGCGAGCGTTACGCCCGCAAGCGTCCGCCAGCCGCTGTCGCAGAAGTGCCAAAAACCTAAGTCGGCTTGCCGGGCATCCCCTAGACAAGTTCGCCTGATTGCACCCGAATCGGTGTTCGAGTCGCTCCGCAGAGTTGCATCTTTGCACTTCTGGCCATCACGGGCGTGCTCTATAGTTGCTGATCCGAGCGTTCTTGGATGCTCGTTGCGGTCGAGGCGCACCGAATCTGCTAGCACTTTCGAACGCACGTTGCTCGTACAGTGCGATTGCGGAGGACCATCCTAGCAGACCGCACTTCTGGGGGGAGTAATGGGGGTTATAATGGCGGGCGCCAAGAATCCCGCCTCGCGTCAAATTTGCGCGGGGCTTTTGGCACTTGTCGTGCTGGCAGCGGCCAGCCCCAGACTTGCTCAAGCTGAATCCCTGAACGAGGCGCTCGCTTCGGCTTACTCCTTTAATCCGCAGCTCGAAGCAGCCCGCGCATCCACGCGCGCAACGGATGAAAACGTCTCGCAAGCCCGGGCAGGATTTCTGCCCGAGATCACGGGCAACCTCGCAGCTGAGGCCGAGCACCGCGAGTATGGTGTAGACGGCAGTGAGCTCAATAATCTTATTCCGGGGCTGGATTTCCCCGACAAGGCCACGATCACAAGCAACAGCAAACCATATGGATATTCCCTCACGCTGCAGCAATCGATCTTCAACGGCCTGCAAACGCTCAACAACATGCGAGAAGCCGAAGCAAACTCTATGGCCTCGCGGGAGGATCTGCGCAACACCGAGCAAACGACGCTGCTCGATGGCGTCACTGCCTACATGGGTGTCGTCCAGAACCAGGCCATCGTCCGGCTGAGGGAAAATAACGTCAACGTTTTGAGCAAATACCAAGCCTCGAACCAACGCTTGTTCAAGAACGGCGAACTGACTCGGACGGACTTGGAACAGTCGAAAGCACAACGGGCAACATCGCTTGCTCAACTCGAGGCCGCGCGCGGGCAACTGCAAGCCAGCCAAGCCAACTACGAGCAGGTGATTGGCCACCCCCCCGGCTACGTCGAGGTTCCACCTTCCATCGACCACTTGCTTCCAGGCAACATGCAGGAAGCCTTGGAAATCGCGCAGGTGGAAAACCCGAACATCGGCTCGGCGCTCTTCCAGGAACTTGCTGCCCGCAAGTCCGTCGATGCACTGCGCGGGCAGTTCCTGCCGCAGGTGAACCTTCAGCTCAAGTACCAGGACACCGAGAACGTCTTCGAAGGTCTCGATTACGATCGAGAGGCCTCTGCCAGTCTTGGTGTCAAGGTTCCATTCTATCAAGGCGGGAAGGTTGAGTCGCAGGTGCGCCAGGCCAAACAGGTCCAGATCCAGCGTCTGGCGCAGACAAATCAAGCGCGCCAGCAGACACGTAACGACGTCGTTTCCGCTTGGACGCAGCTGACGTCCGCTGAGGCACAGCTCTCGGCCGACGAGGTTTCGGTTGAGTCGAACAAGATTGCACTTGCTGGGGTGCGGCGCGAACAGAAGGCCGGGACGCGCACAGTGCAGGACGTCCTCAATGCCGAGCAAAACTACCTGACCGCGCAGGTTCAGATTGTGACCGACGAATACAATGTTGTTGTTGCGCGCTACACGCTGCTTCAGGCGATCGGGCGTATGACGGCCTCCTATCTGAGGCTGCCCACCGCGGTTTACAACGCCTCGATTACAAACCACTCCGAGCGTCATCTCCTGTGGCGGACGCAAATCAAGCCCGAGGTGGACTACTACGGTGGTGCTGCCGGCGGCTGGGAGAGCACCTGCACCAGCGAGACCAGCTTCTGCAAGTGACGAACGCGCGGCGCCTTCCCTGGTGGTGTCATCCCCACATGGCCGTGTTCTTGGGCAATGTTCTTGCCTACCCTGAATTGGCGGCGAAGATTATTCTTAAAAAAACTGTGACGAAGAACTCAGAGCTGACAATCTGCTACGAGTTTCCCTGGTTGATCAAGAAGCAGCCGCGTTAGGGCAGCGCCAAAGTAAACTGAGGGACTTCGCCTGAGTCGATGCGCATCGATCCCATAGGACACCTGTTGCCGCCCAAGCCTCCCTCGCCTTGGATGTATGTGGTCGCTGCCGTGCTTGTGATCGTTGCGATTGCCGTCACGGTTTTCTGAGTCGAGGCTTGGTGGTCGGTCGAAGAACGAAGCCCGGAATCGGGCTCGCTCGATTGTGAATTGGAACGAGGACCGGTATCGCCCATGCTTAGACGGGACTACACTCGGCCAGGACCCACGGTGCCGTCAGTTTTGTGCTAATCTGCCCAGTGCACTTGCCGAAAGAGGCGCGGGCTATAGAGCGCCAGGTTTTTCGATTGGGGCTAAAGGGGACGCCAAAGTCATGGAAAGCATCTCACTAAAGAATTTGGTTTTCGGGTTCATCGCAGGCGCGATCGCCGTGGTGACCGCACACGAAATCATCGACTACATACTCTATAGCGCCGGTGTGTTCCCGCGCGTCCCTTGGTCGATGGAGCCCGTTGCAGGGACAGGCGTACCGCAAATCGTCAGCGACATGCTTTGGGGCGGCTTGTGGGGCGTTCTGTTCGCTCTGATTTGCGATAAAATCCCTGGCGGCAATCTGACCGTAAAAGGCCTGATATTCGGGATCGTTGGCCCCGCCATTCTGGGTGTCTTCATCCTGGTGCCATTGATCACGGGCCGGTTTCCCCTGTTCTTCGACGGCGATCCAAAACTGCTGGGGTCTGTCCTTTTGATCCTTGCCGGTTTCGGGGCGGCGATGGGCTGGATCTACGGCTACCTCACCTCGCGAACATGAGTACGAGAGTCTCGCGGTGTTGAACGACGCCCGACTAAGGTGAACGATGCGAACGATCCAGCGCGTCCTCGCACAACTCATCGGAATTGTCTTTGCGTTCGTCGTTACAGACGATGGCTTGGCCAAGCCGCCGATTGAAGCCGTCGAGGCGCATTACGTGGTTCTGGGCCAGGCTCCAGCCACTGGCGCAACAGTGGCGCTCGCAAGGTTGATCCTCAAGCTGGGGCATGCCTGCCCCATGATCACTGGCTCTGCCGACGGCAAGATCCAAATGAGACCACGGCGCAATCCGCATCTCTTTCCGGTCATGGTGTGCGAAGCGCCCATCGGTTTTTCGCAAGGCCTTGCGATCGAGCTTGATGGCATCGACCTGCCGCTGCCTGCCGTCAAAGAGAACCCCAATAGGATCGTCGTGTTCGGCGACACGGGCTGCGAGCCGACCAAAGAAGGGCAACTTGGAGGGTGTCCACCTGGTTCTCCAGCACGACCGTTCCAGGCTTTGGCTCAGTCCGCCGCAATGCCGAGCGACGGCAAAGCCCCCGACCTTGTCCTCCACATGGGGGACATGAATTATCGCGGCACCTCCGTCGACGTGCTGTTTCCAACAGAAAAGGACGGAACAACGGAGCAGGCCGAAAAGTGGGTCTACGATGCCGGCGACGAAACGGACAAGTCGCAACTCTGCGAACAGGCAAAAGGCGAGGGCTTTGTCAGCCAGAATGCGCCGACATCGAGTTTTCCCGATAGCTGGGCGCGCTGGCGCGAGGACTTCTTTGCCCCCGCGCGTGAGCTGTTGGCCGCTGCGCCGTGGATCGTCGTGCGAGGCAATCACGAGCTATGCAGCCGTGCAGGCCCTGGATGGTTCACGTTTCTCGATCCGAGTTCCGATTGGGTTGAAGGCGGCCGCCAGCTGAGCTGCTCGCGGCCGGATCCGGCCAAGGATGCCTTCGACAATGTCGTATTGAGTGAGCCCTATGCCGTCGAACTGAAGAACTTGCGGGTGGTCGTCGTCGACTCGGCCAATGCGTGTGACAACTTCGATTTTCCGGGGCCCTTCGCTGAGAGCTATCGGTCACAACTCGCCAAGTTGCCCCACCTCACCGCCGGTGCACGCTCGAGTTGGCTGATCTCACATCGGCCGCTATGGGGCGTCGAGGATTTTCAGTCGGCGAAATTCAACACCGGTTGCACGGAGGGCGATGCCAACGCCTGCATCAACCAATCCCTGCAGACAGCTCTCGACGCTGGGTTGGACGGAACGCTGCCGGCATCGATCAAGCTACTCTTAGCAGGCCACATGCACCAGTTTCAGGCGATCACGTTTCCGGGCGAAGAGCGGCCACCGATGATTGTCGTGGGCAACAGCGGCGTGAAGCTCGATGCGGAGAATCGTGTCGGTGCCTTTGAAACAACGGTCCAGGGACTCAGAGCACATGTGCTCGCAACCGGTGGCTTCCTCGTTGAGAGAAAAGACGACAGCCTGATTCCCGCCCATGGCTATCTGTCGATCGACTATGCGGACGACGGCTCGTGGAAGGCCAAAATGATCAACCCCGCGCTCACGTGGGCGACATGCGGCAGCGATCACGCGAAGAATGGTGTCGTCTGTTCGCTCGGAGATGACGTGACCGCCTGGGGCCGCTCGAAATAGACGCCTTGCAAACACGTGCGGGGGTGGCGCTGAGAAGCGCATGGGCACGGCCGGTAAGCCACTCCTCAGAGCCATGTTCGTTGTGAACAAATCAGGGCACACGACGGGCGCCGAATGGCGACACGGCCGCAGATTCCTCGATTTCTCAGATGGTTAATTTCTCTATCGAAGAGTTGTAGACACGCCACATCACGATTCTAAACAACATTCCCTCCGTGGACGGGCCAATCATGTTCCGAGCACGTTTCATCTGACCGTCATCGAGGGGCTGGGCCTGGTGGCGGGTGAACGGCCCAGTTGGAAGTCTTTGCGAGGGTTGAGTCATGAAACAAGCGTACGAAAGACCGACGCTAGTCAAGCGTGAAGCTTTGAGCCAGATCACAGCATCGGTGAACTGCTTCATCAGCGGAGTCTATGTCTGCCCGACTGCCTAGTGGACGTCTGCCGGCATTTCAGGACGTCACTTTGGTCAATCATATTTCCAGGGGTTGGAATTTGAAAAAAGCTTATGAGACACCGACGCTGGTCAAGCGCGATCGCCTGAGCCAGATCACAGCGCAGTGCCCCGCAATCAGTGGGCGAGTCTGCAACGTGTAATCGTCGACGCCAGATAGGCCGTTATCGAAACTAGGCATATCTGGCAAAATTGCTTTTGCAAGAAGGGGCTCGTTCAATCGAACGCGCCCTTTTTGTTCGCGGGCACCCGGCTCCCCTTTCGTTGCGGAACAGTCACAGCGACTGACAAAGATCCGTGGACGGACAGTGATTCCCTGTTCAGAGCGCCGCGAATCAGTCGTTGGTCGAGCGTCGATAGGCAGTGCACGTCTCATAGCAGGCGCTCACGCCTTCGTAGATTTCCAGGGGGATCATTCGATGAAACAAGCCTACGACAAGCCGACACTGACGAAGCGCGAGGCCTTGAGCCAGATCACGGCAGCCGAAGCCTGCCTCGCCGTCAGCGGAAACTACTGCAAGGCCTAACGCTTGAGACCTGGACGCAGGCCCAAGTTTTCGGTTGGAAGGGGCTCGTTCTTGGGACGAGCCTTTTTCATTGGGCCTCGCGATCACTTTCGATTGCGCAGCCCGCGTTGTGCGCCGTTGGGGACTTAGGTCACAGAAGCTCATGCTCCGTCTCGATAGCCTCGAGCCATCCTTTGTCAATCTGGATGGAGTTCGAGACCATGCACATGAGACCAAAACGCATTGCAACGGCCCTCATCGCGGCAGGCGCGGTTCTGGGAGCGTTGACACCAGTTCTGTCCCCGCTGGGGCCGGCACACGCTGGCGCGGCCGCACCAATGATCTGGACTGGGTCGCACGCAGTCACGCCGGTGAAGAAGGTTGCAGACCAGCCGCAGCTTACAGACGGCATAATTGCCTATCTCTACATTCAGGCGAACCTGTTCGAAGTCGAGACTGCCGAACTTGGCAAGGCGCGCGGAACGTCCCCCGACGTTAAACAGCACGGAGCGATGGTGGCGAAAGACCATCGCGGAGTGGTCAAGAGTTTTGAGGAACTTCTGCACCGCAATCACATCAAGCCGGCCGAGACCGCAGGATCTCAAGCAGCGCTGTCACAGCATGAAGCCGTGATGGCCGATCTGAAGACGCGCTCTGGCGCGGACTTCGACGCCGCCTACCTCGCATTCGAAGCCAAAAATCATCGAGCCGTAATCGTGGCGTTGCGCGACACGCTGCTACCGGCAACCAAGAATGCGGAGATGGTGCAACATTTCAAAGATATGCTTCCCACATTCGAGCATCATCTGGCTGTTACGGACGCAGCCGTCGCAACGGCTGCGGGCTCTAGCGCCGAATAGAAGTTCGCACCTTGGGCCGGCGCGTCGTCTTTGGATTACGGGCCGGCCGTCCCACTGCCATTTGATCCCGTCGCAATCATCTCGCGCAGCTTTCCCGCATCAGCAATTTGTATCGACCGCCGTGCAAGGTGAATGGCTTCCTGGCTTGCGAGGTTACGCAACACGCGCGAGACAACCTCGCGCGAAGAGCCCAGATGATGCGCGACGTCTTCGTGGCTGACCTCGAGCGCACCGTTCACACTCCTGCGCAAAAGAAAGGACGCAACGCGCTGCTCAAGTCCGAAAGAGGCGGTCTCTTCCATCAGTGTCATCAACTCGAAGAGGCGGACCGTCAGCGTTTCGAATGTGAATTCTTGCAAGGCCGGCTCCGAGAGATAGAGCCTGCGAAAGACATCGCCCGAGATAACGGAAACATGCGTTTCGCAGTGGTCCGATTCGACCCAGGCCGGGTAGGCCATTCGCGAGAACAGGCAATTGAGCGCCAGAACGCAAGATTCACCGGGGTCGATCCAGTAGAGCGTCCCTTCGCGGCCTTCGGCAGTGATGTAGTAGACGCGCAAAGCCCCGGCACTCACGAGATAGACGCCCGCGACTTCGTCGCCGCGCTGAATGATCTGCGTGCGCGGTGGAAAGCGATGCTCGGTGGTGGCGGAAAGCAGCTCCGACCGGCCCGATGGCGTCAGCTTGGGGAGAAATGAAAAATTCGATGGGGATAGCGGAGCGGTCATGACAAGACATATAACCCATATTGCAGCGTGATCCTCTATCCCATCAAATCGCGTTCAGCGGCGGAACCGCCTCCGCTGCGCACGCTAAGCTTAACTGGGCAAACTGAGCGCGGGAACGCTGTGAGGCCCATTGTGCTCCAGGCGGTGCCTTTGAGTGGCCGAAATGGACCGACCTGTGCTAAGGAGGAACCGAAGCACCCCTGTGCACGACTGATGCTTATTTCGCTCAAGTTGCACGACCGCTGAGACCCGACAATCAATCGACGGAGCGCATGATGACCCGGACCCCTCTTGCCGTTGCCGCCGTCCTATTTGCCGTAATGCTGATTTTCACGCCAACCGCTGACGCATGTATATCATGTTCGTACACGCCGCCTGTCGTGAACACGCCCGTGGAGTCGAAGCCTTCGAAGACCTACAGGAAGAAGACCTACACGAAGAAGAAGACCTACAAGAAGAAGCGCTCAACCACGGCTAAGAAGAAGAGCAAGCCGACCAAGTCGAAGACGGAAACGGCCAAGGCAGAGCCTAAGGCGGAAACAGAGCAGTCAACCATTTCAGCGGGCACTTCGACTGCAGCAGCCCCTGAGGACGATGCGTCCGTCACCGAGCAGTCCTCGATAGCGGCAGCGTCGCCGGACGCCGACGCCACCGTCGACATCGCTGAGACAAAGCCCAAAGAGCGCGAGGTCAGCGAGAAGGTCGACTGCAAGAAGTTCTTCCCGACCAGCGAAGTGACGCTTTCGGTGCCCTGCGAATAGCAGGTGTGCCGAGCCGATTGCCTTCTCGATCCACTTAGGGGCGCCAGTGAACTGTTGACCGGCTGCAGCCGCTTGAGCGCACCGGCGGCGCGGGCCATATTGGGGTGATGCCGCGTCTGCCCAAAACCCTGAAGTCCACCCGCCCGTGAGCGAAGCCCCAATTCTTTATGTCGATGCCGACGCGTGCCCCGTGAAGGATGAGGCGATACGTGTGGCCGAGCGGCACGGACTCGTTGTCCACTTCGTGTCGAACGCCTTCATGCGCCTGCCCGAAGGCCCACTCATCAAACGCGTCGTCGTTTCCGACGGCCCCGATGCTGCCGACGATTGGATTGCTGAGCGGATTGGGCCTTCCGACGTCGCGGTCACTGCCGACATCCCGCTCGCCGCGCGCTGTCTGAAACAAGGCGCGCAAGTGATCGGGCCCACCGGCAAGCCGTTCACCGAGGCTGGTATCGGTATGGCGCTGGCCATGCGCGATCTATCGGCACATCTGCGCGAGACGGGCGAGAGTAAAGGCTATAACGCGGGCTTCACGCGGCGCGACCGCTCGCGCTTTCTGGAAGCTTTGGAGGAAGCGGTGCAGCGGGCACTACGTCAGAGACCAACGCCAGCTTGAGCGGATCCGCAGCGCACGCCATATTGCGGTATTGCGGCCAATTTTGTGGTGGAAAGGAGCCCGCATGAGCGAACCACCGCCGCCGCCATCACGGCGCCAGAAGCCGCGGCCGCGCTGCGCCATCTGCGGTGAACCGGTGCGAGAGCCCATCGCCTTCGGTATGGTCCGCCCGTCGCTTGCCCTTGGACTTGCGGCCGCGCATCCCACCCTGACAGCCGACGATGTGATCTGCCGAAAACATGTGACGCAGGAGCGCGCGCGCTATGTCGAGCAATTGCTCGAGCGCGGCCGCGGCGAGCTATCAGAGCTGGAACGCCAAGTGGTCGAGAGCATGGCGCGGGAAGAAACGGTCGCACGGGACATCGAGTCGGCCTGGGAGAGAAAGCGTACGTTCGGCGAGCGAGTCTCCGACTTTGTCGCTGATTTCGGTGGCAGTTGGCAATTCATCATCAGCTTCTTTGTGGTTCTGATCGCCTGGATCGGGTTCAATGTGTGGGCGGCCACCCGGGACGTCTTCGATCCTTATCCGTTTATTCTGCTCAATCTGGTGCTCTCCTGCATCGCAGCCATTCAGGCGCCGATCATCATGATGAGCCAGAAGCGGCAGGAAGCGAAAGACCGGCTGCGATCTGAGAACGACTTCCGTATCAATCTGAAAGCCGAGCTCGAGATCCGGCACCTCCATGAGAAACTCGACCACCTGATCAACCGGCAGTGGGAGCGGCTGGCCGAAATCCAACAGATCCAGCTTGAAATCATGGAGGAGCTTGCCTCGCGCAGGCGATGACGCGCGTTTGGGCCCAGCCGTCCCGGCGCCTAAAGACCGCGCCCGGCTACCACGGCAATGGGCATCGCGAGGCCGTACGCGCCCAACTTGAGCACACCCGCGGCGCACGCCATATTGGGGTGATGCCGCGCCCCCCAAAGACCAAAGACAAGACGCCCCGCCCGCGCGCCTCACGTGGCAAGTCGGGCAAGCCTGCGCCGCCGCCCGTGGAGACGGAGGCGGGCACACCGGACGTGAGGTCATCGCGCAAGCGTGGCAAAGGCTTTGGCGAGGCCCCACAGGTTGGGTTCGAGGTTGCCCCCCCTCCTCTCGCCGCAAGAACAAACGGGGACGACGAACGGAAGCCGCTGCCCGCATTGCGACAGTCCGGGCCGCGTCCCATACCGGGTGATGCACCGAGCCGATATCTCGACGCCTTGCTCGCCAAACCCGAGCAGCGCTCCGACTCTGCGCGCGAGATGCTGAAAAGCCAGCCAATGCTCGCTGACCATCCGCTCGTCTCCGGTGACCAGGCGGTGTTCACCCCGCACCGGCCAGAGCGCCCGGAGAAATCGGAAGGCGGCGTCAAGTTCGAGATTGTGTCAGAATTCGAGCCCAAGGGTGATCAGCCCGAAGCGATCACCGAGCTCGTCAAAGGCGTCAACGCGCACGAGCGTAGCCAAGTCCTGCTTGGCGTGACGGGCTCGGGCAAGACCTTCACGATGGCGCAGGTGATCTCGGCGACCCAGCGCCCGGCGTTGATCCTCGCGCCCAACAAGACGCTCGCCGCTCAGCTCTACGGCGAATTCAAGAGCTTCTTTCCCGAAAACGCGGTCGAGTACTTCGTCTCCTACTACGACTACTACCAACCCGAAGCCTACGTTCCGCGCACCGACACCTACATCGAGAAAGAAAGTTCCATCAACGAGCAGATCGACCGCATGCGCCACGCGGCAACGCGTTCGCTGCTGGAACGCGACGACGTGATCATCGTGGCCAGCGTGTCGTGCATCTACGGCATCGGCTCGGTGGAGACCTACACGGCGATGACGT
>CAZUKP010000006.1:0-73793 GCA_964620915.1 uncultured Hyphomicrobium sp.
GACTCCGCTGGTGGCTCGGCCAAGCAAGGACGAAAACGCGAGTACCAAGCCGTATTGCCGATCCGCGGCAAGATCCTCAACGTGGAACGTGCGCGCATCGACAAGATGCTCTCCTCTGAGCAAGTCACGAATATTATCGGTGCGCTCGGGACCGGCATTCGCGACGACTTCGATCTGTCGAAGCTGCGTTACCACAAGATCATCATCATGACGGATGCCGACGTCGACGGGGCGCACATTCGCACGCTGCTCTTGACGTTCTTTTATCGGCAGATGCCGGAATTGGTGGAGAAGGGGCATGTCTTCATTGCTCAGCCGCCCCTCTACAAGGTCTCGCGTGGAAAGTCAGAGACGTACCTGAAGGATGAGCCCGCGCTTCAGGACTACCTGATCGAGTCGGGCCTCGAGGAGGCCGTTCTGGTCTCGGGTACGGGTGAAGAACGCGCAGGCCAAGATCTCAGAGGCATTGTCGATCAAGCGCGCGGAATCGTCGCTGTGATGGACGGGCTGCATACGCGCTATTCGCGCCTTGTGGTGGAGCAGGCGGCAATTGGCGGCGCCTTCGAGCCGGATCTCATGCGCTCGGCTGAGAAGGCCAATGGGATCGCCCACGAGATCGCCGGGCGTCTCGATTCCATCTCCGATGAGACCGAGATGGGCTGGGAGGGCCGCTATGGCAACGACGGCTTCTTCTTCAAGCGTGAAGTGCGCGGCGTGACCGAGGTGCATGCGCTCGATCTGGCTCTGTTGGGCTCACTCGATGCGAGGCGTCTCAACGAACGCCATCAGCATCTGCATGAGGTCTACGGCAAGCCTGCACGGCTTAGGCGCAGGACAGAGACGAAAGACGTATTTGGGCCGCGAACGCTTCTAGATGCCATCTATGAGGCCGGGCGCAAGGGAGTCTCGCTACAGCGCTACAAGGGCTTGGGTGAGATGAACCCCGAGCAGCTCTGGGAGACCACGCTTGATCGCGAGGCGCGCACGCTCTTGCAGGTCAAGATCGGCGACTTGGCCGAGGCGGATGAGATTTTCTCAAAGCTGATGGGGGATGTCGTCGAGCCGCGCCGCGAGTTCATCCAGGAAAACGCGCTGACCGTCGCAAACCTCGACGTCTAATCAGCCAACGGCTGGGCCGTATTGATGCAGGTCCAGTCCATAGGTCTGCAACCAAAGCTTGGCTTGCTCCATCTGCGGCATCGTGCGTACGACGAGGGCCCAAAACTTCGGCCCATGGTTCATCTGAGCAAGGTGGGCGACCTCGTGGGCTGCCACGTAGTCCAGAATATGCGGGGGCGCCAAGATGAGACGCCAGGAGAAGGAAAGTGCGCCTGCCGTTGAACAAGAGCCCCAACGCGTGGCTTGGTCGCGCACCGCAATTCGCTTTGGGGAAACCGACAGTTTTTTGGCGTGATGCATGACGCGGGCATCGAGATCGCGGCGCGCTTCTTCGAAAAGCCAATCACGCAAGCGGCGTGCGGCGTGCTCTACGCTGCCGCCAACATGTAGCTCGGCCAAGCCGGTGTCTGAGCGGTGCACGTGGACGACACCTTTGAGCTCACGCTTGCCTGTTAAGGTGATCCGGTGAAATTCACCGCGCAGCGGGAGCAGCGCCCCATCACAAAACGGCACGGGACGAGGCAGACTGTCGAGCCGTTCGCGCACCCAGTCAATGTTGCGATTGAGAAATGACCCCGCCTCGCCAAGGTCGCATTGCATGGGAAGCGTTACGATGACGGCCCGGCGTGTGCGGCTAACGCGCAGTGTCAGGCGGCGGGCTGCCGGGTGTCTGCGAACTTCGACTGGGCAACCGAGCTCCGCGATTTGCGGAGGTTTCAGAACGGCGCAGGTGCTGGTTCTGGTTCGCCGCATTGATCCCTCGATTTGAATAGAGCCGCCAGGGTCAGATCCCTGTGATGAAGCCAATAAGCAACACTCCATGAGCTTGGACTCTTGCTTTGGGTAGAGCAATTCTACGTTCTTTTCCAGCTTCAACATCAACCTTTGTGGACGTAGCTGCCACAGTGTTGCCTTGCCGCCGCGACTGCTTGACTCCGCCGACCGGTGGGGCAAAGGCCGGCCCTGGCCGCGCAGGTGCCAAGCATATTGATACGCGTTTTAGATTTGGCCCATTTCAGGGCGCAAAAGGACGACGATGCGGTTCGCGCTCTACAGTGTTTTGGCGATACGTGCCGCCATCTCGTCTGGCGTCGTGGTTGGCGAGAAGTGCGTGATGAACTCACCGTTTGCATCCATCAGGTACATGATGGACGTGTGATCCATCGTGTACGCTTGAGGGGCATCTTTGTCTTCGACCTTTTTGTAATAGACCCGATAGGCCTTGGCAGCGGCGGCCGTTTCCGCCGGTGTTCCGGTCAGACCGACAATTCGCGGGTTGAAGTTTGCGACAAACTCCGCAAGCCTTTCAGGTGTATCGCGCTGCGGGTCGACCGTTATGAAGATCGGCGTAATGCGTTCGGCCTTGGGCCCGAGTTTGTCGAGTGCCGCCGACACAAGCTGCATTGCCGCCGGGCAGATGTCGGGACACGATGTGAAGCCAAAAAAGATAAGCATCTCTTGGCCGCGATAGTCCTTGTCGGTGACGCGTTTGCCCGTGTGGTCAGTGAAAGTGAATGGGCCGCCGACGAGTGCCTTCCCACTTACTTGAGGGTGAGGGCCTGGCGGCGAGAATAGAGCGTGGCGCGCTTCTGGCAGTATGGCGACAGCTGCTATGGCGCCCAGGAAAAGCCCTGCCACAACAACTACGATCAATTTCGTGTTCATTTTTGCTCTCGTTCTTGGCCTGCCGTCGCAAGTACGCTTGTGTGCGCTGACCGGCAACTCCTGACCGGCGTGCCCCATTGTCGCTTCCGGCCCCAACCGTGACGCCGGGAAAGCGATAGCAAACCAATTGCATGCCGAATTCACACGCTACACGGGCGTTGTGCTAACCTATTCAGGGATATGAGCTGTTCAAGGTTTGGTTGCGTTGCAAAGATTTCTCAGGTCGCGCCAGAGTACTGGCGTTTTTGATGATCCGGTCGACAGTCGACTTCGATTGTTCACAATCGTGCGGCTGCGTTGGATTGCTGTTCTCGGGCAGCTTGCTGCGATCGGCATCATTTATTTCGTGCTTGGCTTTTCGCTACCAATCGGAACGTGTCTTACTGTCATCGCGTTGTCGGCTTGGCTAAACGTCTTTCTGGCCATCAGCTATCCGTCCCGTCACCGGTTGAGCGTGTGGTTCGCCACGGCGTTGCTTGCCTATGACATCGTGCAGCTCGCCGCGTTGTTGTACCTCACCGGCGGTATCGACAATCCCTTCACGATGTTGATTGTCGCGCCCGTTACGGTGTCGGCCGCGACCTTGCCACTGCGCATTACCGTCGGGCTTGGCCTGCTGGCAATGGCGGCGGCAGGACTATTGGTCGTCAAGCATGAGCCACTGCCGTGGTTTGACGGAGTGAGCTTCGAGCTGCCCTTGATTTACCGGTTAGGTGCCTTTGCAGCAGTGTGCGCCTGCTCAACGTTTCTTGCTCTTTATGCTTGGCGGTTGACCAAAGAGGCCCGCCGTATGTCGGCTGCGCTGGCTGCGACGGATCTGGTGCTTGCCCGCGAGCAGAAACTGCATGCGCTTGATGGTTTGGCGGCCGCGGCCGCGCACGAACTCGGGACGCCGCTATCCACCATTGCGGTGGTAACCAAAGAGCTTGAGAACGAGGTCGGGCCGGATAGTCCCCTGCGCGACGACATCTCCCTGCTTAAGACGCAAGCTCTGCGCTGCCGTGAGATCCTGCAAAAGCTAACGCGCCATCCCGGCGAGCAGGATCCACTTTATGCGCGCGTGAGCATGCGTGCGATGCTTGAGGAGGCCGCCGCGCCCTATCGGACGGATAAGGTTGGAATTGCGATCACTGCTGGTCCGGCAGTTGATGGACCGGAAACGGCGCTGCCGGAGGTTGTGGCCGAAAGACGGCCTGGGCTCATCTACGGGCTTGGCAACATTATTGAGAATGCCACCGACTTTGCAGATTCGCAGGTGGAAGTTCACGCAATATGGGACGCGTCCGAAGTGATCGTGACAATTATCGACGACGGTCCCGGCTTCCCGCCCGAAATCATGGATAACGTCGGAGAGCCTTACGTCACAACACGGTCTGCTCTCGCCCAGCTTGGCGACGGTCCGCGAGATGAAGATTCCACAGGACTTGGGCTCGGTTTCTTTATCGCGAAGACGCTACTGGAACGCTCAGGCGCAATCGTAAATCTGGCAAACCGTCCTGACCCGGAAACGGGCGCCATTGTTCGTGTGAACTGGCCGCGGGCCGCGTTTGAGGGCGATCCGGCGATTGCAGCTACAAATCTAGCGTTCAATTCCGGCTTTCGTCCCCTCGAAAGGCATTAGGCAGCGTTGACAAACGAAGCATCTTTAAGCTGACAGCATGCGATCAAAGTGCCATTTTAGGCGGTCCGATCCCGAATTCCGGGAAATGTCATTCGAATTGTCAGGACCTATACTGGTCGGGGAGGCCTTGTGGAAGGACAGGATAAAACGATATATCCCGGCACCTCCGGAGGAAAAATGAACACAACAGAAGACCTCTCCTTTCGTGAAGACGAACTGCCCGAAGACCGTTCGTTGGTGATCGTCGATGATGATCGCCCGTTTTTGCAGCGGCTTGTTCGAGCGATGGAATCGCGCGGCTTTGAGGTCAGGGGCGGCCACTCGGTTGCCGAGGGAATTGAGCTGATACGGGCCAAAGCGCCGGCATTCGCGGTGGTCGATATGCGGCTTGAGGACGGCAACGGTCTTGACGTCATTGCCGAACTCAATCGGATTAAGCCCGATGCGCGCGCAATTGTTCTGACGGGCTATGGAAATATTGCGACGGCCGTGACCGCCGTAAAGCTCGGGGCTGTCGACTATCTAGCCAAACCCGCTGACGCCGACGATGTGACGGACGCCCTGTTGGCACCATCGAATTCGAAAGCAGCGCCGCCCGAAAATCCCATGTCGGCAGACCGCGTGCGCTGGGAACATATTCAGCGCGTTTATGAGCTGTGCGGTCGCAATGTTTCGGAAACGGCGCGGCGTTTGAATATGCATCGCCGGACCTTGCAACGCATCTTGGCCAAACGCGCGCCGAAATAATTGGTTCGGCTTGGATTTCCCGAGTCAGGAATTTTCAAGATTGGGATCGATGACGAGCTGCAGCGTCAGCGCGGCCGCGCGCGCAAACCGCAATGTCATTGACTTTCGGCGTGCGGGTGCCAGCCGGTGCTCGGGCGCTTCGCGTACGATTTCACCGCCGTAGCGATCGGCAAGGATGATTCCAGTCTCCGCCGGGAGGATGTCCACCGGGAAGTCGGGGCCAACGGCAAAGAACAGCACGTCGCAGTATTCCCGGTAGTCTGGCCATTTGCTGTCAGCACGTAGGTCTTCCACCCCCGATTTGACCTCGATAATCCAGATATCGCCGTTTGCGGACAGGCCGACCACGTCCGCGCGCCGTCCATTGGGCAGAGGCAGTTCATAAAGGCTGGCAAACCCCAGGGCGCGCATGAGCCGACCCACGCCGCGGGAAACTTCGCGCGTCCGGGCGTCGCGGTTTGGCACCTCTGCCATAACGATGCCAGTTTCACCCGCTTTATCCTGTGATGCCGTCATTTCTCCGCCACAAGTCTGGTAGGAGCGCATGATGTGGGGGAAGCCACTTCATAATGCCCTAAACGGGCAAGCCAATCGAGCCTGCACGGGTCTGCTCGAGACCGAACGTGTTGTTCTGGCAAACTGATGTCGAGGCGGGGGCCTTAGCCGATGTTCTTTAGGCGAGCGAACAAAAAAGACAAGCAAAACAAGGAGATCTCCGAGCCGGAGGTCGCATCGGAGCCGACGCCGGCGAATGAGGCGGCGGCGGGTGAGGCTGCGGAGGCGCCTTCGGCTGAGCCGGGGGCATCGGAGACTCGCGTGGACCCAAGCAAGCTGGGATTCGAGACAACCGCCGAACTGGAGCCTTCTGCGAGCCCAATCGGCCAAAGGCGGGCGCTCGAGGCGCTCGACTTTGGCATTGGTATGAAGGGTGAAGGCTACAACATCCGTGTGGTGGGGCCTGCGGGATCTGGCCGGCGGAGAGCGGCCCACTCAAGGTTGGAGGCAGCCGCGCAAGAGGCAGTGTCTCCCTCCGATTGGGTCTACGTCAGATCTTTCGATGCGGCCGGTGGTTTCCGTGCGCTGAAATTTCCCTCAGGCGAGGCGAAGCGGTTCTGCGAGATTTTCTCCGATGCAATAGACCAACTCGCGGACGCGCTGCCGGCTGCTTTTGGGGCGGACGACTACGAAATACGGCGAAGTGCGATCGAGGAGGAGTACCGATTCGCCCGCGAAGATGCTCTCGAAGCACTGAGACGACGGGTTGAGGAGCAAAACATTGCGATCCTTCGCACACCAGCGGGCATTGCCGTAGCGCCCATTCTCGAAGGCAAGGTGGTCAGCATCGATGTCTTCAACTCGGTTCCCGCGGCATTGCGCAAAGAGGTGGAAGCCAAGATCGCGACCGTTGAGGCGGAGGTCGAAGCTATTCTGCAGGAGGCGCCAGCAGCAGAGAAAGCGCGGCGCGAGCGGCTTCTGGAGCTCAACGAAAAGGTTGCGGGGCGGCAGGTGCGTGCTGTGATCGATGAATTCAAGGAGCAGTTCGCGAAGGTCGAGGGCGTCTCAAGCTACCTCAGCGCGGTTGCGCGCGACCTCGTTCGCAATGCCGGCCTCTTCCTCAAAGCGAGCGGACGCGTGCAGGAAAGCGTCATGGTTCCCATTTCGACGGCGGGCGATTTGCGTTTCACCCGCTATCGCGCTCATGTCATGGCGGCCCACAGCAGCACGGACGGTGTGCCCATCGTGCACGAGTCGAACCCGACTTACGCGAATTTGTTTGGGCGCATTGAATGCAGTCCCGCTGACAGCGGCCAAGCGCCGCAAATCGTTCGCATCAAGCCTGGCGCTCTGCATCGCGCCAACGGAGGGTTCCTTCTGCTTGATGCCCGTGCGCTTATCGCGGCACCTGACGTCGCCCGCGCATTCCGCCATGCACTGGAGGAAGGAGAGATCCGCTTTGACCCTCCAGCCGATCCAATCGGCCCTCTAGGTGGAGAAATTCCAGACCTGGAGCCCATACCGCTCAAGGTGAAGGTCGTGGTGTTTGGTGACGAGCAAGCCCATCGCGAACTCGCTACCATCGATCCTGGGCTTCAGCGCCTCTTCAAGGTGGAGGCGATGTTTGAGAACGCAATCGAGCGTTCCAGTGAAACCGTGGCGCAATATGCGCGGCTGATCGCCGGTCTGGTAAAACAGCATGGCTTGAAACCGCTCGATGCGGGGGGCGTTGCCATGCTGATCGATCAGGCGGCAGAGCAAGCGGGCGGCAATGGCCACCTTTCCCTCTCGGTCGCCTATCTTGCCGATATCTGTCGTGAGGCCGATCATTGGGCAGGCACAGCGGGACGCGCGGTAACGTCTGTCGCGGACGTTGAGCGGGTGCTGCAAGAACGCAAAGATCGATTGGGCGAGCCCGCTGACCGGAGCGCAGCATGATCGCTCACGTTGCCGAAGCTGCTGAGGACAGAGGGCGCGTCGTCCTGTGGCTTGGCGCCTCGGCCCAGGCAAGCGCGACAGCGATCGACGCAGCAATGTTCTTGGCGAGCGCCTATCAGTCTGAGGTCGAGAGTCTGTTCGTTGAAGATCGGCAATTGTTCGATCTCAAGAGTTTCCCCTTTGCGCGCGTTATTTCTTCATACGAAGAGGGTTGGCGAGACCTTCCTACGGCCGACCTTGATCGAGAGATTCATTTTATTGGTGCAGCCCTGCAGCGCAGGATCGCGAACATGGCAGACCGCCGTTCGATCGCATGGCGCGGCCGGGTTGTGCGTGACGATCCCCTGGCGGCACTCGCAATGGCCTGTTCGGAACGCGGGCCCTGGAACATGGTTGCCATTGGGGAGCCGTTCGGTGTCGGCAAGGAGGCGCAATTGCGCGAGCTTTTTGCCACGGTCACTGGGACGACCGGCGTTGTCATTGCCGGACCGATGGCACACCGAATTGAAGGGCCTATCGTTGCTGCTGTCGAGGAGGTCGAACGCCTCGGCCCGATGCTCAAATCCACAGAGCGGCTCAAAGAGGCAAGCGGTGCCAGAGTTATACTGCTGCTTGTAGGCGAGCATGTGGGCGACCTGGCATGGTTGGAAGGCGAAGCGCGACTGATGTTGGGTGATAACGCCGACGTTACGTTGGATAGCGTTTTGGTGAAAAAGGGCGATTCGAGCGCCGTGGCAGGGGCGTTGCGCCGTCACAAGGCCGGGTTCGCACTGGCAAAATATGGCGGCCTGGTCTTGCCGGCGGAGGGCAGTCTGCGTCCGCTGTCAGCTGGGCTTGAATGTCCCCTGTTGATTGTACGCTGAAAGCACGCCGCGCATAGCTGACGGCGCCCGCAATAATGTTATGACCAGCGAAACAGGCCACCGCCTGACCTTCAAGCAGGGGGGAAGGGAATGCTTCTTTGTGCGTCGTTCGTGCGCCGGCTGGTGGGGTGGGCAAGTTACTTGCGCCCAATGTTCGTAGCCATCTTGGTTCCATTGGCATTGACGGGGTCTTGGGCAGCAGCCAATGCCGAGGCTCCAGCGTCGGGGCCCTATACGATCGCCGTCTTCATAAGCACCGACCGCATGCCCGAGGCCGGACCCGAGGAGGTGCTTGCGATCAAGGACTTTGTCTCGCACAGGGTCGAGATGCTGAACGCCGCAGGCGGCGTCAAAGGGCGGGACGTAGAGGCTGCCTTCTACGATGACAAGCAGGACGGCGCCAAGACGATCGAGAATGTCGATGCGGCGCTGGCCGATCCCATGCTGATCGGCATGGTTGGCATCTGGACGTCCACGCGCGGAGCGCTCGTTGTCAAACGCATTGGTGACAGTGGAGTCCCATTCATCTCGGAGGTGTCGGTCGAAACTTTGTTCGCCGATTATCCCAACATCCACTCGCTGACGCGCTCGGTGCGCGACGAGCAGGAGGTGTTTGCAAGCTTCGCAAAGGATCAATTCCCGCGCGTTGTATTCATCGGAAACGAGGAAGACCTCTACACCAATGTCTATCACAACTATCTGGAAGGACTTTCCGATCCCTCATCGCTCGTCGCCTCGTTCTTTGTGAAGGCCAGCGATGTTGATGGTGATACAGAGGCCTTCGACCGTGCCGTCGAAGGCGTCGAGAATACGCAAGCCGATATCATCTTCTTATCGCTGGGGTCAGTTCGCGGTGCGAAGTTTCTGAAACGCCTTTCAGCTGACGGCATCGCGAAGCCCGTCTTTATCGGGCTTGGCTCCATCAACGGCGTGATTGCGGCCGCAGGCGGCGGTGGGAAAAATTATCGCGGCGCCATCTACGAGATTGCCGAAGGCGGGATCGCCAACCTCAACAATGAACGTCTTGAGCAATTGATGCGCCGCCCGGATTCGGTGCGCCACCGCCACAAGTACTCAGACTACGCAACCGGTTACGGTGCGCGGTACGCAGACCAAGTCGCAATGATTGCGGAGTTTGCCAACAAGAGCCCCTCATCCGACGTCAGCGACATAAGAAAGTCCGTTATGGACCAGCTCTCCCACCTGGTTGAAGGCCGGCGTGTTTGGTCGGGCTGGGCGCAAGACTGGACCTTCTCGCGTGATCGGGCCTCAGCAGAGCGTTCGTTGCTCGTATGGCAGCCAGCAGGTGAGGCAGGATCGATTCTCGCGCCTGTCCAGTATGTGCGGGCTGGGACCGCCATTGTGCGCGTGCCCGTCCTCTATGTGCACTTGGACATGGAGCGGATTTATCGCGTCGACAGCAATGACAAGAGCTTCGAGGCCGAGTTTTTCTTCACGATGCGCAGCGGGCCCGATATGCCGATGACGGCCGTCGAATTCACGAATGCGTATCATAGCTCGGTGACGGCGGCGCCGTTGATCAGCATTCGGGAGGTGCACAAGGCACGCAGTGGCGAGACAGCGGGGCGTGGCACCAAGATTTACAAGGTCTCTGGTCGCTTCATGTTCGAGCCGAACTTGCGCGAGTATCCCTTCGACGAGCAAGTCTTCTCGATCTCATTCCAGCCGGCCAGCACGTCGTCGGCATTCTTTCTCCAGCCGCCTTCAGAGGACGTGCGTAGTCACAGTTTTCGCGTCGACGGTTGGCGCGTGCGCAGCCATTACGTGGGGACGAATGAGCAGATCATCCGCTCGATCGGCGGGGTTCTGGGAGAAGAGCGGATCATTCCCTACTACAATTTCAATTATACCTGGGTGATGAAACGGCAAGTCACCGACTACGTGCTGCGCGTCATCGTGCCGTTGACGTTCATCATGATCGTCGCCTATCTGGCAAACTTCATCCCGCGCGTTGAATTCAACGCCGTCATTGCTATTCAGGTGACAGCGCTCCTGTCGGCAATCGCACTTTATCTCGCGCTCAATCAGCCGATTGCAGACGATGCAACCCTATCGGACCAGATCTTCGTAACCGCCTATGCCACCATCAGCGCCATGATTGCGCTGTCGATCTTCCATGTGAATGCAGCGATGAGCCGGTCGCGCACACTTTCGTGGACCGTGCATTTTGTGCAGATCTACGTCGTTCCCATCGCGGCTCTTCTTGCGATCGGCTACGTTCTCGCTTCCGCATCCTCGAATGGGGCACTCCTCAACGAGTTGATTGCGGCCGGGAAAGGCTGGATCGAACACGCCGTCGAATTCGGTAAGGCCGGTTGAGACAGCAGCATGCCAATGGTCCGGGTTCAGTCCTCGTAGAAAAACTCTGGCCCCGATCCGACAATGAGAGGGTCGGGCTTTCCAACGATACTTTCGTCTTTGCCCTCATAGACCATTTCCGACAACACAAGGCGGATCGACTCAAGTCTTGCACGACGTTGATCGTTGGCCCGCACTACAGACCACGGTGAAATCGAGGTGTGCGTGAAGCGGAACATATCGTGCTGGGCTTCGGTGTAGTCGTCCCACTTTTTCATCGCCGCCAAGTCGATGTCCGTGATCTTCCACCTCTTGAATGGGTTGTGGCGGCGTTCGTGAAACCGTTCTAGCTGCATCTCGCGGCCGACCGTGAGAAACACCTTGAACAAACGAATGCCATCGCGCGCCAGCAGGGCCTCAAATTCGGGTGCATCGCGCAGGAACGCACTTACCTGTTCCTCGGTGCAAAAACCCATGACGCGTTCGACGCCGGCGCGGTTGTACCAGGAGCGGTCAAACAGGACGATGTCGCCCTTAGTCGGCAGATAGGCCACGTAACGCTGGAAGTACCATTGGCCACGTTGATCCTCGGTTGGCTTGGGTAGGGCTACCGAACGTGCATGGCGAGGGTTGAGGCGGCCCATGAATCGACTGATGCAGCTCCCCTTCCCGGAAGCGTCGCGCCCCTCGAATACGACAACCAAGCGCTCTCCTGTATTTTGGACGTGAGTTTGGAGCTTCAGGAGTTCAAGCTGAAGGTGGACGAGTTCGTCTTTGTAGGTCTTGCTCTTGAGCTTTTCAGTGTAAGGGTAGCCGCCAGAGCCGAGCGCGTTCTTCTTGATGGCTTCGGGTAGTTTCGGATCCTCGAGATCGAAGGCTATCGCCTTGCTCTCTTTTTTTCCCTTTGTGCCGTTGCCAGGTTCACCAGACTTACCCATTGCGGACTTATCCTTTCGCTTGCTTCGTGTCCGTGCCTGGGCTCGGGGGCCGGCAGCCGACGTGTTTGAAAGACTCCTTGTTCCCAACTATCTACCACGTGCATTGTCCTTCGCGAGGGCTTCAATACAATGCGGGCCACATGAGCATAGGACCAGAGTTGGGCAGTGGGGGTTGGTTGGCGCGTTGGGCTGAGTTCAGCGCGTGGGGCGCCTCTCTCTGGATTGGCGCCCGCCGGCGCCTCGCTGTGCGCTGGATGCCGCTGACGGCGGCGGCTGTGATTTTGACCAGTCTCGTCTTGCTCGGCCAGCTAGCGCTCACACCGGCCCTCGCCAGCATCGCAGTTTTGCTGACCGCGGCAGCAAGTTGGCCGCTCGATAGCAGTAGGCTGGTCGATGCACTTGCCGGCGGTGTCGGGCGAACATCTGCAAGCATCGATCAATTGGGGGTGGATCTCGACAAGAGGAGTTGGCGAGCCGTCGTCGATGCCATACCTACGGCCGCTCTTGCGATCGATGCGTCAGGCATTGTGGTGCATCACAACAGGCTTGTTTTGGAACTGTTTCCCAAGATCCGAAACGATTTGCCGATCAGCCATGTCTCACGCAATCCAGACCTTATCGGCGCGGTGGATCGAGCGCTGTCAACGGACGAGAGGATCGACGTCGAATTGATCGAACGCGTTCCTGTCGAACGCCGCGTGCAAGCGACGGTCTCACGGCTGGCGAGGACTGCTGTGCGATCATCGCCGCACTTGCTCGTCATTTTCCGGGATCTGTCTGAGCAAGATAGACTCGCTCAAATGCGGGCCGACTTCATCGCGAACGCCAGTCACGAGCTCAGAACGCCGCTTGCCTCATTGCGCGGGTTTGTCGAGACATTGCAGGGTCCTGCGCGTGAAGATCCAACCGGCCGCGATCGGTTCTTGCGGCTGATGGCCAGCCAGGCCGAGCGCATGACACGCCTTATCGATGACCTCTTATCGTTAAGCCGGGTTGAGATGCGTGTTCACCTGCCGCCGCGCGGGATCGTAGAGTTGAACGAGACCGCAGCCTACGTATGCCAGTCGCTTGAGCCTATTGCCGAACTGGCAAAGACAGACGTTGTGTTGATTCGGGATGACGTGCCCGCGCGCATTCGTGGTGATCGCGAAGAAGTCGTACAGGTGATCCAGAACCTGATTCAAAACGCCATCAAGTACGGGCGCGAGGGTGGCCAGGTCGAAGTGCGCGTGGGACGGGAACCGTCTCATGGTTCAGCGCCAGCAAGGGTGTGGGTTACCGTCAGCGATGATGGCCCCGGGATTGCGCCGGAGCATTTGCCGAGGCTGACGGAGCGCTTTTATCGCGTGAATGTTGCCTCGAGCCGCGAAAAGGGTGGCACGGGATTGGGCCTTGCGATCGTCAAACACATTCTCAACCGCCATCGTGGAGAGCTAAAAATTACTTCAAAACTTGGAGTTGGCTCGACATTTAGCGTCGTTTTTGAAGAATTGCCGACGGGGCGCCCCTAAATCTCTATGTTGCGACATATTTTCTTTTTCGTTGTATTCCAATGTATTAACCTGTCATAAATCTGAAGTTGCCGAGGTCTATTGAGGGAGCGCTGGCGCGAAGTGCGCCGGGGCGAGGGGTAGAGGCTCGAACGTCCAATTGTGGGACCCTCGCTATCACCTCCAGGATCAGGAGATCAGTGTGAGCAGCAAGTTTATCGCCTATTCGGCGGCAGCGGCCGTCGTTGGCACGATCGCGTTTGCCGGCGCGGCGTCGGCACGTGAAATCAAGATTGTCGGCTCTTCGACGGTGTTTCCCTACACGCAGGCCGTCGCAGAGGAGTTTGCCAAGAAGGGCGGCACGGCTCCGACCGTGGAGTCGACTGGAACCGGCGGCGGCATGAAAATTTTCTGCGGCGGCATTGGCGAATCCCATCCCGACATCACGGGCGCATCGCGCGCGATGAAGTCGTCGGAGAAGGAACTCTGCGACAAGAATGGCGTGACTGACATCACTGAAGTCCTGCTCGGCTTTGACGGCCTCTCGGTTGCCAATTCGCGCAAGGGCAAGCAGATGGATGTTACGAAACTCGACCTTTACAAGGCGCTGGCTGCGAAGGTTCCCGTCGACGGGAAGCTCGTTGCCAACCCTTACAAGAAATGGTCGGACGTCAACAAATCGCTGCCTGACATCGGGATCGTGGTCTATGGCCCGCCACCTACGTCGGGGACGCGCGACGCTTTCGTAGAGCTCGTCTTCCACGAGGTCTGCAAGGAAGGCGAGCTTCCGTACTGGAAGACCAAGAGCGAAGAGCTCGACAAGTCAGACTTCAAAAAGGCTTACAAGGCTGACTGCACGGCCATGCGTACCGACGGCCCCTTCATTGAGGCCGGCGAGAACGACAACCTCATCGTTCAGCGTCTTGAGGCGGACCCGAATGCAGTTGGCATCTTTGGTTACTCCTTCCTGTTCGAAAACCAGGACAAGCTGCAGGCGCTGAAGATCGGTGGCGTCGAGCCGTCGATGGAGACGATCGCCTCTGGTGATTACAGCATCTCCCGTCCCTTGTTCATCTACGTCAAGAATGCCCACCGCAAGGTCATCAAGGGCATGAATGATTTCATCACCGAATACGTGAGTGATGAGGCCATGGCCTCTGGTGGTTATCTCTCCGAGCGTGGTTTGGTCGTGCTTGACGATGAGAAGCTGAAAGAGACGCAAAAGGCGGCTCTCGACGGCAAGGCGATGACGAACTAAGTCGCGCCGTAGAAGATAGTACGCTCGAGCGACCGGGCCTGAATTCAAGGGTCCGGTCGCTCAAGTGTCCTAAGGGCCGCGGGGAACACGGCCAGCCGGCAGAACACTGCCAAGGCGCGTCGTTACGAAGCGGAGGCGGGCGCGAAGCTTCTTCGATTTTGCGAAGCACGCCTAGGAAGTGACATGCGGGCACTATGCTGAACTACCTTTTCCTGGCGCTGTTGCTCCTGATCCTTACGGGATTCTTGTTGGGCCGCACGCAAGCTGTGGCGATCCGTTCGGCGACCGATGTGCGGATGCACTCGTTGGCGGGCTATCATGGATGGTTTGTCGCCGCATGGGTCGGCATTCCCGCCTTCTTGATTGTGCTGTTGTGGCTCCTGTTTCAAGGACCCGTGATCGACTGGCTGCTTGTGGCCAGCCTTCCGAGCGATCGCGTCGATGCGCTCGATGCGGGCCAGCTCAATCTACTTGTGAGCGAGATCAAGTCCGTTGCGGCGGGCAATGTTTTTGGCGAACCCGATCAATTGGTTAAGGAGGCCGCTGATCGGTACAACCGATGGAATCAGATTGCCAACTGGGCAATGGTGGCCGTTGCTCTTGCGATCGCGATCTCGGGTCTTTTGTTCTCACGCTCACTCGTTTCCGCGCGGTTCCGCGCGCGTAACAACGTCGAGAGAATCATGAGCGCACTCATGATCGCGTCTTCGCTGATCGCGATCCTCACGACGCTCGGCATCGTTATTTCGCTGCTCTATGAGTCTTTGCGCTTCTTCGACAAGGTGTCTGTAACGGAGTTTCTCACAGGCGTTAACTGGGAGCCCCAGATCCCCATTCGTGAAGGACAGGTGACGGCCGGCGGTGCGTTCGGAGCAATTCCTGTCTTTACCGGTACGCTCCTCATCGCGCTAATTGCCATGGCGGTGGCAACACCGGTTGGTTTGTTCGCGGCAATCTATCTGACCGAGTACGCCTCCTCACGGCTTCGAACCTTTGTGAAGCCGCTGCTTGAAATCCTGGCTGGCATTCCAACGGTGGTCTACGGCTTCTTTGCTGTGCTGACGGTGGCGCCGGCAATTCGTGAGTTTGGCAATACAATAGGTTTCGAAATCGCCCCGAACAGTGCGATTGCCGCCGGTGGCGTGATGGGAATCATGCTCATTCCGTTCATCTCTTCGCTGTCAGACGATGCCATCGCGTCGGTTCCGCAGTCGTTGCGGGACGGGTCATATGGACTAGGCGCGACCAAAGGCGAGACGATTACCAAGGTTCTCCTTCCCGCTGCCTTGCCCGGAATTATGGGTGGCGTCCTTCTGGCCATGAGCCGTGCAATCGGTGAGACAATGATCGTTGTTATGGCCGCGGGCATCATTGCATCGCTGACCATGAATCCATTCGAGCCGGTGACGACGGTTACGGTGCAGATCGTGACACTGTTGATCGGTGATACAGAGTTCGACAATCCCAAGACCCTTGCAGCGTTTGCGCTGGGTCTGGTGCTGTTCCTGGTGACGCTGGCGTTGAACGTCATCGCCCTTCGGATCGTGCAGAAATATCGAGAGCAGTATGACTGACGTTAGCGCCCAAACGCCGACTGTCCCCCCACGCAGCAACTATTGGGGATCGGCAAAAGCGAAGCGGCGGATCAAACGCCGTTATGCGGCGGACCGGCGCCTGCAAATCTACGGCATCAGTGCGATTGGTCTGGCGGTCATGTTGCTCGGCGTGCTGTTCGCTACGTTGTTGTTTTCCGGTTACGTGGCGTTTTACACGACGAAGGTGGATCTATCGGTCTACCTGGATCCGAAACTGATCGATAAGGCGAAACCGGAAAAAGCCAACTACCGCAAGATCACGCGTGACGCGTTCTTCGCCTTGTTCCCCGAGGTCACGGACCGAAAAGAACGTCGACAGCTTTCCAAGATTTTGAGTTCGGGCGCCACTTATGTCGTGCGTGATTTTGTCGTCGAGCATCCAGACGACATCGGAAGCCTCGTATCCATCCAGCTGCCGGTTTCCGATCCTTTCGATCAGCTCAACAAGGGCGTTATTCCGCGCGAGATCGACGCGTTGTCGAGTGGAAGGATCGCTCTATTCAATGTTCTGAAGCAGCGGGGCGTGCTGCACGTCGAGAACGACAAGGCTTACGTGAAGACAGATGTTTACGTGAATCCGCTGGATGTGCCGGAAGGCAATCTCGAACAAGCTGACTATGATCGCATGGTCAACGAAGCATTTCGCTCATTCTTTATGACCGCGCGAAATCCGGCCTACGAAGAAATTTTGTCGGAGGATGCTGCGGCTGCCGTTAAGGCCCGCGTGCTGGCCGACCCGTCACTGGTCGGCAAGACCATTGAGGTCAAACTGCCGCTTTCCGAGCACTATGACTCACTGGCGCGCACCGGCAGGGCAACGATTGTCAATCCGCGTTTTGGCTCCCACAAGGACTTCGAGTGGTTCGACGACCTTAAGAAACGTGGGTTGATATCGACACCGTTTAGCTGGGAGCTTTTCGTCAATGCCGATAGCCGGTTCCCCGAGCTAGCCGGACTGGCCGGTGCATTGTCCGGATCGTTCTTGGCGCTTCTGGTCTGCTTCCTGTTGAGCTTCCCCGTAGGTATCGCCACGGCTCTTTATCTTGAGGAGTTTGCACCCAAGAACAAATGGACCGACCTCATTGAGGTTAACATCAACAATCTGGCTGCGGTGCCATCGGTTGTGTTCGGTCTTCTCGGCTTGGCGGTATTCTTGAATGCTTTCGGCTTGCCTCGTTCTGCTCCGTTGGTGGGCGGCATGGTGCTCTCTTTGATGACCCTGCCAACGATCATCGTGGCCACGCGCGCGGCCTTGAAAGCGGTGCCCCCATCAATCCGGGAGGCTGCCTATGGCGTCGGGGCCTCCAAGCACCAAGTCATGATGCACCACGTACTGCCGCTTGCCATGCCTGGGATTCTGACGGGCACGATTATCGGTTTGGCTCAGGCGCTTGGCGAAACGGCTCCGCTGTTGCTGATCGGCATGAACGCGTTCATTCCCAGCATCGAGAACATGGGTCTTCTAGAACCGGCGATGGCATTGCCGACGCAGATCTTCTCTTGGTCGGATAGCCCGGAAAGGGGCTTCGTGAGCCGCACCTCAGCAGCGATTTTGATTCTGCTTGCTTTCTTGGTCACCATGAACGCGATCGCCGTATACCTGCGTCAGAAAATTGAGCGTAAGTGGTGATAGTGTCCGGAAATTGGGAATTCTTGAGATGAATGATCAGACGAGACCTTTCGAGATGGCGATAGGCAACTCCGCCTTGGCAGGGATGGATTCGGGCAATCATCCGATCAAGGTGACGAGCAGAAAGGTCTCTGTCTTCTATGGGAATAAGCAGGCCTTGTTCGACATCAATTTGGACATACCCGATCACGCCGTCATGTCGCTGATTGGTCCCTCGGGCTGTGGTAAGTCAACGTTCCTGAGGTGTCTCAACCGAATGAACGACACCATCCCGGGCTGCCGTGTCACCGGACAGATTCTGGTTGACGGTGAAGATATTCACCGGCCTGACCTCGACGTGGTTGAACTCAGGGGGCGTGTGGGGATGGTGTTCCAGAAACCGAACCCGTTCCCGAAGTCGATCTTTGACAACATCGCCTATGGGCCCCGCATTCATGGATTGGCGGCTTCTAAGACCGATCTGGAAGAGATTGTGATCACCAGCCTGGAGAAGGCGGGCCTGCTTCAGGAGGTTAAGGAACGCATTAACGAGCCGGGCACGGGGCTTTCGGGTGGGCAACAACAAAGGCTGTGTATCGCGCGCGCGATTGCGGTCAATCCCGAACTGATCCTTATGGATGAGCCGTGCTCCGCGCTTGATCCGATCGCCACTGCAAAGGTCGAGGAGCTGATCGACGAGCTTAAGTCGAACTATTGCATTGTCATCGTCACTCACTCGATGCAGCAGGCGGCACGCGTATCGCAGCGAACGGCATTCTTTCACCTCGGCGAGCTTGTCGAGGAGGGTCCCACGGCGGAAATCTTCACAAACCCCAAAGAAAAGCGGACGCAGGACTACATCACAGGGCGGTTCGGCTAATGGGACGCATTCCTAGCCTCTTCGCCCGCGGACGCACTCAAGGAGCCCCGATGACCGAGCATACTGTAAAATCATACGAGGATGAGCTTGCGCTGCTCGATAAAAAGATCGCGAAGATGGGCGGTCTTGCTGAGCAGCTTCTCGGGCAGTCGTTGGACGCGCTAGAGCGCCGCGATCCTACTCTTGCCGAAGAGGTTGTTCTCTCCGACCGCATGATCGATGACCTGGAGCGCGAAATCGAAGAGCAGGTCATCTCCATGGTCGCGCGCCGTCAACCGATGGCCAACGATCTACGTCACGTGATCGCTGCGTTACGCATAACCACTGACTTGGAACGCATCGGCGATCTTGCAAAGAACATCGCCAAGCGTTCGCTCGCGATCGCTGACGAGTCGCACCCCAAGCCGTTGATGTCGGGCATTCGCCACATGGTTGAGCTGGCTCTCCAGCAGCTCAAGGAAGTGCTTGACGCTTACACCGAGCGTGATGCGGACAAGGCAATGTCGGTTTGGAGAAAGGATGCCGAGATCGACGCAATGTACAATTCGCTGTTTCGCGAACTGTTGACCTACATGATGGAAGACCCGCGCAATATTGGGATCTCCACGCACCTGTTGTTTGGAGCCAAGAACATCGAGCGCGTGGGCGACCACACGACGAATATCGCCGAAACAGTTCACTTCTTGGTCCGCGGGTTCAACATTGCTGATGATCGCCCCAAGGACGATCAAACAAGCTCGACGCTTATCTCAAGTGCGTGATCGAAGAGGAGACAGGGCAATTCAAATGTCCGCCAAGGTCCTAGTTGTCGAGGATGAAGCTCCGCTAGCGGAGATGCTCCGCTACAATCTGGAGTCGGAAGGGTTTCGCGTCTCGCAAGCCGAAACGGGTGAGGAAGCCCTCATACTTCTTGAGGAAGAACGTCCCGATCTCGTTGTGTTGGACTGGATGTTGCCCGGTGTTTCGGGCATCGAGTTGTGCCGTCGCCTGCGCGCCAAACAAGATTCGCGCAACGTACCAATCATAATGCTGACGGCGCGTGGAGAGGAAGCCGATCGAATTCGAGGCTTGTCCACTGGCGCCGACGATTACGTCACAAAACCATTCTCTCTGCCGGAACTGATGGCGCGCGTGAAGGCAATTCTTCGGCGAACGGCGCCCGACCGTATGGCCGAAGTGCTAAAGATCGGCGATATCGAACTCGATCGCGCTGCGCACAAAGTAACACGTGGTCTCAGGCAAGTGCGACTTGGGCCCACTGAATTCCGCCTTCTGGAATTTCTTATGGAGAGTTCGGGACGGGTTTTGTCACGTACGCAGCTTCTCGATGGCGTGTGGGGCCGCGATGCATTCGTCGATGAGCGTACCGTCGATGTGCACATCGGACGATTGAGGAAAGCGCTCATCCGTGGCAGCGAGCGCGATCCCATCCGTACCGTCCGCAGCGCCGGATACGTATTTGGCGATCGTGCACAGGCTTGATCTGCTGTTTGTTCCCTACAATCCACTGCCAAAATGAGTAAGGCCGGATACTCTGTTGAGTATCCGGCCTTCCCCCCCGCTGCCGTGGTCGTTGCCGACCCGGCAAAAGCAACTGTCTCAACCTCAGGCGTCGGCTGGTTCCTTGTCCGACTTGGCAGAAGCTTGTGTCGGTGCCTCGACGAGCTTTGCCGGTGCGGCAATCTCGCGCTCACGCCGCCGCGTTTGTGGCGGCTGGAAGGCGCGCCGCGCGTGAAATTCGCAGTAGGGCAGGCCGGGCACCTTGTTCTTTCCACAAAAATGAAAGTCGGATTGCTGCGGGTCGCCAATGGGCCAGCGGCAGTGACATTCGCCAAGTGTCTGAATGTATTTGCGCTCGTTCGGCGGGATCACCAGTTCCTCGACTGGGGGCATGTAGGCATCCGCTTCACCCCGATAGAGCGCGCGAAAAGCGGGATTGCCCATCTGCGAAAAGCGCGACTTGGCCATCCGCTTTGAGGCCATGCGGGCCCGTGGCCGATGGCTCTTCATCCGCGAGGTTGTGGCGCGGCCCGACAGGCCAAGCCTGTGCACCTTGCCGATCACCGCATTGCGCGTCACGCTACCCAGGCGTCCCGCGATCTGACTCGCGCTCAACCCTTCGGCCCAGAGCTTCTTCAAGAGCTCCACGCGATCATCCGTCCAAGCCATAAGCTTCGCTCCCTGAACACCAGGGGCGCGCGCAAGAGCGGCGCACACCGATTGACATTCGGCACAGCAAGAACCGCGCGCAGGGCGAGCAACAAAAACGCTACGACCTACGCAAACAGCCTGACTGACCGGTTACGGACGCTTACTACTGGGAACGCATGAGAGACTTGCGCGTACACGACGCCGGTGAGCAAACAGCTCGACCTGGTACGCGCCGGGCAACGCGTTAACGAAATCCGCAAGAAAAACGCGAGACCTCGTGGCCCGACAGGGGCGAACCTACAACAGGCAGAATTGACCCTACAAGATCAGTAACCTGTGCGGTCCGCCAATACCCGGTATAGGTGGTATATTCGCAACAGGCAATCTTAGTGCTCAAAATTTGACGTCAGCGCGACGAGCCGAACGTTGCTGATGCGACCCCAACCCGCGAACGGCCAAACGTATCCGCGCGTAGGGGGACTCGGTCGCCGCTGTTCGTGGAGCATGTGCGCCGATGCCATCCGGCATTCGCCAAACAATCGCTCGTCTAGTTTGATGCTGATGCAAGGTCGCGGCGCCACGCAGCGACGACATGGGGCACGCCTTCGGTTGAGGACGGAAAGTTCGGTTCAAATCCTGTTGCACGTAGTCGGGCATTCGACAGGCGGCTGTCATAGCTCAGACTGTCCGCGATAACCTGTCCGGCGACGACCCGAAAAAGCAGTTTTGGCAATTTGCGGACGCGAGGCGTTACGTTCAGCGCCTTGGCGGCAAACTCCGCCAGGCGTTCGCTTGGGATCGGATTGTCGTCGACCACGAAGTAGCGTTTTCCGACCTCTCCAGCCCTCATCAAATGAATGAGTGCCCTTGCACAGTCGTCGAGGTGTATTGGTGACGTATGGCGGCTCGGTCCGGACAATCCGGTTACAGGCCGCCCCGCGTGGAGAGGTTCCAAAACATACTGGGCGAACCATGACGCGGGTCCGTAGACCCATCCTGGAAACGCAGAGACGATAGGAAGACCGCGTGCGATTTGGTCGTCCAATGCCTCGATCGCCGGCGCCATGTAAGGGCCCCATCCGCGGGGATTGGGTGTGACGTCCTCATTGCACAAAACGCCGCCGATATCTCCATAGTAACTCGTGCCAGCGACATAAACGATGCGCTGGACCCTGGCAGGATCCAATGCGCGAAAAAGTGCGCGATCCATAGCCAAACGTTGGTCGCGATAGCGCCGCGCGCGCACAAGTGTGACGCGTCCACCGAATGTCTGGGGCTGAGCGAGATGTACGACGACATCGGCTTGGCGTGCGATCGATGTCCATTCGCCGGTGGGATCGCGCAGATCGCCGGCGACGGGCGCAGCCCCCAATTCTTGGAGGCGCGCGACCGTACCCCTGGAGCGAGCGAGCGCATGCACGCTTGCGCCGTCACTTACTGCCCCGCGTATGAAAGCGTTGCCGATGTAACCCGACCCGCCTGTGACGAAAACCCGTTGGTGGCGCGCCGCGCCTGCGTCGAGCTCGTCCCTAGTTCCAGTGCTGCTGCGGGTGAGGTTCACATTCAAGGTCTCTCACTTGGATACGTTAGCCCATAACGTCCCGGGTGCAGTCGATGGGCGGTCTCCAACAATACGTACACATCTCTCGATTGGAACGTTACTGCTTCATGTTTGGATCACGCGGACGCAGGTCGCCTGAGCCCGGCCATCCCCGCTCACGCGCAAACCGCTCAATTTGCGGGGTTTCCGGGCGTTGACAGTGCTTGTGCGCACGCGTATCAGGGTAGGTTCAGGGCCGCCGGCAAAGGCGGCTCTTTTGGTTTTATGACGAATGCGATCGCTGCGCAGGGATGGACGCCGATGTCCCCTTCCTTGACGGCTTCGGAGCCTATTGTGAAGGCCGCCGCACCGAAGACCAGCCCGTCGCCCGCTGTGATGGCGACATACGCGCGCCAGAACCTTGTTTTTGAGCGGGGCGAGGGCGCATGGCTCATCACGCCTGAGGGGGAGCGCTACCTGGACTTCGGCTCCGGGGTGGCGGTGAATGCGCTCGGCCATACGCAACCGCATTTGGTCGCGGCACTTGTCGAGCAGGCGCACAAGCTATGGCATACGTCCAACCTTTACCGGGTTGCAGGCCAGGAGCGGCTTGCCGAGCGTCTCACTGAGGTGACATTTGCTGACCGTGTGTTCTTCTGCAACTCAGGAGCGGAGGCGTGCGAGGCGGCGATCAAGGCCGCGCGGCGCTATCACTATGTGTGCGATCGGCCGGAGCGCTGGCGGATCATAACGTTTCAGGGGGCCTTCCACGGTCGCACGTTGGCGACGATCGCGGCCGGCGGCAATGTAAAGCACCTTTTGGGCTTTGGTCCTCCGGTCGAAGGCTTCGACCACGTTCCGTTTGCGGATCTGACCGCCGCGGAAAAGGCGATGGGCCCAGAAACGGCTGCCATCATGATCGAGCCCGTGCAGGGCGAAGGCGGTGTCCACGTCGCTCCTTTGGAGTTTCTAGCGGAGCTGCGGGCGCTGTGCGACAGCCACGGCCTGCTGTTGATATTCGACGAGGTTCAAACCGGCGTCGGCCGCACCGGCAAGCTGTTCGCGCATGAGTGGGCGGGGATCACGCCTGACCTCATGCCGATCGCAAAGGGTATCGGTGGTGGTTTTCCCCTCGGCGCTCTGCTCGCCACCGAGGAGGCGGCCAAGGGCATGACTGCGGGCATGCATGGTTCGACCTTCGGCGGCAATCCACTCGCCTGTGCCGTCGGCAACGCAGTGCTCGATATCGTACTCGAAAAAGGCTTTCTCGATGAGGTTAACAGAAGGGCGCTCCGCCTGAAGCAGGCGCTCGCCGCCGTCAAGGACCAGCATCCCGAAATCGTCGAAGAGGTGCGCGGGCAAGGTCTGCTGGCGGGCCTCAAGCTAAAAGTGCCGGTGCCCGATGTTGTGAATGCCGCGATCGAAGAGAGGCTTCTCCTTGTTGGTGCTGGCGACAATGTCGTGCGCTTGTTGCCGCCCCTTAACGTGACTGAAGAAGAACTGGCTGATGGTGCTGACCGTTTGTCGAGCGCCCTCAATCGCATAGCGAGTTCAAAGTCATGACTGATACCCTTAGCAGAGCCGGCCGGAGCGCCATGGCCCCCAGCAAACAATCTCCATCGCAGACGAGACATTTTCTCGATCTCGATGCACTCGACGCCAAGACGTTGCGCAATATCGTCGACATGGCGCACGCCATGAAGCGTGCGGGAAAGCGTGTCCCCGCAAAGATGCAGCCGCGCGGTATTGCCGACAGTATTCTGGCAATGATTTTCGAGAAGCCTTCGACGCGCACACGTG
Source organism: uncultured Hyphomicrobium sp. (assembly GCA_964620915.1). GTDB lineage: Bacteria > Pseudomonadota > Alphaproteobacteria > Rhizobiales > Hyphomicrobiaceae > Hyphomicrobium_A. The sequence continues at coordinate 24,029 of CAZUKP010000006.1, forward strand.
TGTCGTTCGACGTTGCGATGCGTCAACTCGGCGGCCAAACGCTGTCGCTCAACCACACTGATATGCAACTCGGCAGAGGCGAGTCGATTGTCGACACGGCGCGTGTGCTGTCACGTTACGTTGATGCGATCATGCTCCGCACCAACGAACATGGCGCGCTCTTGGAATTGGCGCGTCACGCGACGATTCCAGTGATCAACGGCCTGACCGACAAGAGCCATCCCTGTCAGGTCGTCGCCGACATCGTGACATTCGAGGAGAACAAAGGTCCAATCGGTGGCCGTGTGATCGCGTGGATTGGAGACGGCAACAACGTTGCCGCATCCTGGATGCACGCTGCCGTGCGCTTTGGGTTCGAGTTGCGGATCGCGTGTCCGGTCGAACTGCTGCCGGCGAAAGATGTCATTGATTGGGTTAAGCAGGAAAAAGGCAAGGTCTCGATTTCCGCCGATGCTCAGACGGCGGTGGCTGGTGCTGATTGCGTTGTCACCGACACGTGGGTGTCGATGGGACAGAACGACGGCGAACGGCGCAAGAAGATCCTCAAGCCGTTTCGCGTCGATGAGGACCTTATGAGTAAGGCGGCGAGCGATGCCATTTTCATGCATTGCCTCCCCGCTTACCGTGGAAACGAGGTCACCGCTGAAGTGATCGACGGCCCTCAGTCCGTTGTGTTTGATGAGGCCGAGAATCGTCTTCACGCCCAAAAGGCCATATTGGCTTGGTGCCTCGGAGTGTCGTAGATGCACAATCCCGCAGCAGCCGAAGTGATCGGGGAGACGCTGCGCGACGACATCGTTCGTCCCTTCCGCACGGAACACTCAGGCGTAGTTGGCCGTCTTGTTCGGCTTGGTCCCGCGATCGATACGATATTGGGCCGTCATGACGTTCCTGAAGTGATTTCCAAGACCCTCGGTGAAGCCGTCGCGCTGACCACCATGCTGGGCACGGCGCCAAAGTTCAGTGGCAAGCTGACGCTGCAGACGAATACCGATGGCATCCTCGACTTTCTCGTCGTCAACCTTGAGACGCCGGGCCGCGTGCGCGCGTATGCCCGCTATGACAAGGACCGCCTCGCCCAGGCCGGCGAGGACGCCGCCTGTATCGATCAAGGCACGTTGCTTGGCTCCGGGCACTTGGCCATGACGATCGATCCAGGTGGAGACTTGGACCGCTATCAAGGCATCGTGGCGTTGGCCGGTGGAAGCCTCACCGAGGCAGCACTCACGTATTTTCGCCAATCCGAGCAATTGCCCACTTTTCTGCGCTTGGCCGTGGCTCGCCACTATGTGGCGGGAGAGGAAGGCGAGCCTGGCCAGTGGCGATGGCGGGCGGGCGGTCTCATGATTCAGAACCTGGCCAGCGATGGCGGCAAGCCGCGGCCGGCCGTTGAGGACGAGACCGACGAGCAGCGTCTTGCCGGCGAAGAAGACGATGATTGGGAGCGCGTGCGGATACTCGCGGCGACAGTCGAGGATCACGAGCTTCTCGATCCGACACTCTCGCCAGAACGGCTGCTCTATCGGCTATTTCACGAGGAGGGTGTGAGGACGCACGAGGCGGCCCCGATCGAAGCGTATTGCAGCTGCTCGCGCGAGCGCGTTGGAATGTTTTTGCGTAGCTTTGGTCTTGATGATCTTGCCGACATGCGCGAACCCGACGGGGCGATCACGGTCAGGTGCGAGTATTGCACGGCTAGCTACCGGTTTGATCCCAGCGAGATCTCGTAAGCTTGCGCCTAGATGCCTTGGCCGTGTTCTGCCCAGTCCGTCAGCCGCGCTAAGAACGCCGAGCACGCGTCGAGCTGTTCCTTGGCAATCCATTCGTCGGCTGTATGCGCCTGGGCGATATCGCCCGGGCCGATGACGACGGAGGGCGACCCGGCTTCTTGGAAAAGGCCGGCCTCCGTCGCGTAGGAAACGGCGTACGTCTTGTTTTGGCCAGCGAGCTTGAGTGCCAGCGCGACAGCTTCGGAGACCGCCCCCGCGGCAAACGGGGGCACCTGATTGGTAATGGCAATCTTGATGTCTGCTTCCGGTGCAACCCGGCGCAGCTCAGGCAGACATTCTCTTTCGACAAGTTCGCGCACACGCTGATCGATGGCAGCCGCATCGACATCCGGGAGGGCGCGCAGGTCGAAATCGACGGTGCATGATATGGGCACGATGTTCGTTGCAGTTCCGCCCTGGATGCGAACCACTTGCAGCGTTGCGTAAGGCGGTTCAAAGCGTTCATCGCGGGGCGCTTCCATCAACTCAAGCTCGATCCGGCGCAGCTCCTGGAGGAGCGGGACAGCCGCCATGATCGCGTTTGCGCCCAAGTGGGCCATACTTGAGTGCGCGGCTCGGCCGCTGAATTCGACCTGCCAGCGTGCCGGCCCCTTGTGGGCATCGACGACGCGCATCGATGTTGGTTCGCCGACAATCACGGCGCGCGACTTTATGCCTTGTCGTACGAGTTTGTCGATGAGTGGGCGCACGCCCAGGCAACCCACTTCCTCGTCGTAGGAAAAGGCGAGTTGAATGGGGACGACAAGCTTTCGGCTCACAATCTCGGGAACCGCCGCGAGTACACAGGCGATGAAGCATTTCATGTCCGCTGTGCCGCGGCCATAGTAGCGCCCTTCGCGCTCTGTCAGGGTGAAGGGATCACTTGACCAGGTTTGGCCATCGACGGGGACGACATCTGTGTGTCCGGAAAGCGCGACGCCCGGCACGCCGTCCGGTCCAATCGACGCAAAGAGACTAGCCTTGTTGCCGTCCTCGTTCGGTACGATGTCGCAGGCGACTCCATGTTGGGTGAGATAGTCGCGAACGAAATCGATGAGCGGCCGGTTGGCTTTGTAGCTGGTCGTGTCGAAGGCCACGAGCCGGGCGAGAAGCTCGGCCACCGAATAGTTGGGTCCTGACATTTGAGGTCTCGCGGATGGCTGCGGCCGGTGACGACTAATTCACGCTCCGCGTGACAAAGGGACTGTCGAGCGAGAAGGCGGGAATGGCGACGTCGAACAAGGTGCCATCTTCTCCGGCCATTTGGTAACTGCCGACCATGATTCCCGAAGACGTCCGCAGCGGACAGCCGGAGGTGTAGCTAAACGAGTTGCCGGGCTCGATGACCGGGGTCTCACCCACAACGCCGGGACCGCGTACCTCCTCGGTTTGCCCGCTTGCATCCGTAATGCGCCAGATGCGCGAACGCAGTTGGACCGTCTCGTTGCCGTCGTTGGTGATCTCGACGGTGTAGGCCCAGAAAAACTGACCGTCCTCAGGAGACGACTGATCTTCGAGATACTCGGGAGTAACGTTCACCCGGATGCCGCGGGTTAGGGCTTCGTACATGGCGGAACATTTCCCCTGCGAGTTCGATCGTAGGCCAAGGCGGATTTTATGCAGCCAGCCTGCGGGGTCAACGTGAGCAGTCCCGCGCCAAGCGCTAGCCGCCCCTTGCGGCAGCTAGACCAGTATCGAGATCAGCGGAGAGATCGTCAAAGGCCTCAAGGCCGACGGACAACCGGAGCATACCGTCGCCAATACCTAGATCAGCGCGCGCTTCGGGCCCGATGCGATAGTGTGTCGTTGTTGCCGGATGTGTCACCAGGCTCTTTGCATCGCCGAGATTGTTGGAGATCTTGATGATGTTGAGCGCATTCTGGAGACGGAAGGCCGCATCCTTGCCGCCCTCGACCTCGAATGTCACCATCTGGCCTCCGCCGATCATCTGTTTACGGGCAATATCAGCCTGAGGGTGATCATCGCGCCCGCAGTAGAGGACGCGAGCGACGCCGGGTTGTCCGGCCAGATAATCAGCGACCTTTGCGGCGTTCGCCATCTGCGCTTGGGTGCGGATCGGTAGTGTTTCAAGCCCCTTGAGCATGACCCAGGCGTTGAAGGGGCTCAAGCTCGGGCCCGTTTGGCGCAAGTATTCCTGCAAGTGATTGGTGACGTAGTCGGTGCTGCCCAACACGACACCGCCAAGACACCGGCCTTGCCCATCGATGTGCTTGGTTGCCGAGTAGACGACAACATCCGCGCCGTGTTCGAGCGGACGCTGGAGGACGGGTGTTGCAAACACATTATCGACAACGACAAGCGCGCCAATGTCTTTGGCGATTTTCGAGACGGCTGCGATGTCGACAAGTTCAAGCGTCGGATTCGCCGGCGTCTCGAAGAAGAACATCTTCGTGTTCGGACGCACAGCCGCACGCCACGCATCAATGTCGCGTCCATCGACAAGCGTCGACTGGATACCGTAGCGCGGGCATAGAGTCTCGACGATATAACGGCAGGCGCCGAATAGGGCGCGTCCCGAGACGATATGATCGCCGGCTTTCAAATAGGAGAGCAGAGCGCCGTTCACGGCCGCCATGCCCGTGGCCGTCGCGCGCGCTTCGTCAGCCCCCTCCAAGAGCCGGATGCGCTCCTCGAACATGGTCACGGTCGGATTGGCGAATCGCGTGTACTGGTAGCCGGGATCTTCGTTCTTGAAGCGTGCCTCGGCTTGCTCGGCATTGTCGTAGACGAAGCCTTGAGTCAGGAAGAGCGCCTCTGAGGTCTCTCCGAACTGGGAGCGTTGTGTGCCGCCGTGAATGAGCCGCGTCTCGGGCGCCCAGTCGGCGGGTGCGGAGGGAGTTTCATCATTGCTCGACATGCGCGTTCCTTAAGGGGCTCAATAAGAAAACCCGGCTCCGTGGCGCCGCTTGGCAAAAAAGCCGGCGCCGGGAAATCCGGGGGTGCGCGCGGCCCTTTTAGCGACTTGTTTAACGTGGCTGCAAGCCGGCCGGCCAAATGACCACGATCGTTGAGTGCGGGGATAAACCTGCGTGCCTCTTGGCGTCAAGTGCAGGTTGCTCTAGAGCGGCAGAGTGGGCCGGGACCAAAGGCGCTGGGCGCCAGGAAAGCGAGACATGGCACAGCCAGGGGTAGATACGGCAGTTATGGCGTCAGAGCGGACGCGCACCGGGATCTTGCCGTCCCAAGCGATCAGGGCACTTACGGAATCCGGCGAGGTTGTGCTTGCAGAGCCGTTGTTGTCGAACCAGTTGCAGCCCGCGAGCTTGGACTTGCGGCTTGGCAACATTGCGTATCGCGTGCGCGCCAGCTTCCTGCCAGCGCCTGGCGAGAAGGTCTCGAATAAGTTGGATGATCTGCAACTGCACGCCATTAGCCTTTCGCAGGGTGCGGTGCTCGAGACCGGGTGCGTCTACGTGGCTCCGTTGATGGAGAGCTTGGCTCTGCCGCAGGACGTCGCCGCAGCGACCAATCCCAAGAGTTCGACGGGGCGTCTTGACGTCTTCACGCGTGTCATTGCCGACGGCGTCTCCTCTTTCGATCAAATCCCGGCGGGCTATTCGGGACCGTTGTATGCCGAGATTTGCCCGCAAACGTTCCCCGTCGTGGTGCGCAAGGGATCGCGATTGTCGCAAATCCGCTTTCGCGCTGGCGGCAGCGTGGAGCCAACGGTCGTTAGCGACATCGGACTGTCGGTCGATATCACCGGCGACAAGGACGGCCTTGTCGGCTACCGGGCCAAACGGCATACCGGTCTCGTCGACGTTGATGCCGTCGGCGCCTGTGCGGTGCACGACTATTGGGAGCCGATCTACGTACGCGGCAAGAAACGACTGATCCTCGATCCCGATCAGTTTTACATCCTTGCTTCCAAGGAGGCGGTGCACGTGCCACCAACGCAGGCAGCCGAAATGGTGCCCTTCAATCCGCTCGTCGGGGAATTTCGCGTTCACTACGCAGGGTTCTTCGATCCGGGATTTGGACATGCAGAGGCTGGCGGGGAGGGCTCGAAGGCCGTGCTCGAAGTGCGTTCGCACAAGGTGCCGTTCATTCTGGAGGACGGCCAGACGATCGGCCGTCTGGTGTATGAGGATCTGACTGACACGCCTGAGCTGCTCTATGGCCGAGACTTGGCATCGCACTACCAGGCGCAGGGCCTCAAGTTGTCAAAACACTTCAAGTAAGAGCCACTTTGGCGCATACGCTTGACCGCTGGGCCCCGCGCGGCCAAAACTTTGACATCACCGATCATTTCGCATGCAGCCGTGTCGCCTCCATGTGGCACGTCTGCACGCACGGGTTCTCTCGCTCAGGCTGCCGATGACATTTGCTCAGACATCCCTCATTGCCGTGCTGGTATGTACGCTTGCACTCTTTATCTGGGGGCGCTGGAGGCACGACGTTGTCGCCGTGCTCGCGTTGGTGGCAACGCTCCTTCTAGGGCTCGTAGAGCCCAAAGAGGCGTTCACCGGCTTCAGCGATCCCGCCGTCATCACCGTTGCGCTCGTGTTGATCTTGAGCGCGGCCATTCGCTCGTCAGGGATCCTGCAGCGGCTGGTGCGTCACTTGGAACCCATACTTCACCGGCCGAACCTGCAGGTGTTCGTGTTCGTGGGATTAGTGATCGTGCTCTCGGCGTTCATGAACAATGTCGGCGCACTCGCCGTCCTCCTCCCAGTTGCCATCTACTCGGCCGAGAAGACGGGACGCTCGCCCGCAACGCTCTTGATGCCGCTGTCCTTCGGCTCTCTGATCGGCGGCCTGATGACGCTGATAGGCACGCCGCCCAATCTGCTGATCTCCTCCGTGCGCCAAGATATTACCGGCGAGCCATTTTCGATGTTCGACTTCACGCCGGTCGGCATTTGCGTTGCGCTGGTCGGTATCATCTATCTGACGTTTGCCTGGCGGCTGCTTCCGGAGGATCGGCGTGGGACGCCCTCTCCCGAAAAGCGGTTTCGCATCGAGGACTATGTGACAGAGGCACGCGTCACCGAAAATTCGACGCTTGTCGGGAAGACGGTCCGCGATCTTGAAAAGATGGGTGACGAGGAGGTTACGGTTCTTTCGATCATACGCGCGGGGGATCGGCGGCTTGCGCCAGCGCGTTGGGTAAAACTGCGCGAGAACGACGTCCTGCTCTTGGAGGCAGATTCGACCATTCTGAAGCGCGTCGTCGACGAGTCGAAATTAGAACTTGTCGGCAACGAGGAGTTTGATCCCGCTAGCGTTCGCTCAGAGGACATTGGCATCGTGGAGGCCGTGATAACAAGCGGATCCCCGATAATCGGGCGTTCGCCAGTGGGATTGCGATTGCGAGACTACGGCGTCAACTTGTTGGCGCTCAGTCGCCAGGGACGCCGATCCACGACACGTCTTGCACGCCAGCGGTTCCGTGAAGGTGATGTTGTCGTATTGCAGGGTGATCTGGATCAGATGCCGGTCACATTGCGCGAACTAGGCGCTCTGCCGCTTGCCGAGAGAAAAGTGGATCTTGGTCGTCCTGCACAAGTTGCGCTTCCTGTCGGCGTGTTGGCTGGAGCTGTCATTTTGACGGCGACCGGTGTTCTCCCGGTTGCGGTTTCTTTCCTCCTCGCCGTCGCAGCGCTGGCCGTCTTTCGCGTCATGCGACTTTCGGACATGTACGAAGCGATCGACGGCTCGATCATCGTGCTCATGGGGGCACTCATTCCCGTGACCGAGGCGCTGAAGACCACGGGACTGACGGAGGAGATTGCATCTTCTGTTGCGGCGATCGGAGTTGGTATGGCGCCTGTTGCGTTGCTTGGTTTCGTGTTCGTGATGACGCTGCTGATCACACCCATTGTCAACAATGCGGCGACCGTGCTGCTCATGGGCCCGATCGCGGCCGGACTTGCAATCAAGCTTGGCCTCAACGTCGATCCATTTCTGATGGCGGTTGCCGTCGCAGCCTCGTGCGAGTTCCTAACGCCCTTTGGCCACCAGTCAAACGCCCTGGTGATGGGTCCCGGCGGTTACCGTTTTGGGGACTATGCGCGCCTCGGGATACCGTTATCGATAATCGTGACACTCGTTGCGGTGCCAATGATTGCGCTCGTCTGGCCGTTGTTGCCTTAGGGTTGAGCCGCAGGCAGCTTGGCGAACGTCAGGCAGTTTCGTCACCGGCCTGTACGCGTGCAATCCACTCCTCCGTCGCAATGACGCCACCGGCTTGCTCAACCTGTTTGAGCTCATTTTGCCGCAAGACATCCTGGACGGCATCGACACGTTTCCATTCACACACGGGTGTTTCACCGTCATCCTGCGGGACGTAGCGAGACGTTTGCACCCGCTCATAGCGGTGGATGTAGCGCGGGCAGTTCATCCAAAGCTCTGAAAGGGTGACGCGCACAACCAGCTCCGCCTCCTTGTATTGCGCCAGCATGTCGGGGGCGTCTGACAGTGTCGCGGTACCTTGGGCACGCAGTCGGAAGGGGCGCTCAAAATCTATGAACAGAAAGCCGACTTTCGCATTGGTGTTTATGTTGCCCAATGACAGGTACATGCCGTTGCCATCGTAGCTTGGAAAGATCATGGTATTTGCGTCCAAGACCTTTACGAATCCGGGGTTGCCGCCCTTGTAAGATACCGTTGGTTGCCCCTCCTGGTTGACAGTAGAAAGAAAGAAAAAGTCCCGGCTCTCGATAAACGCTTTTTCTTCCTCACCGATTTCTGTCTTGAGAGCGATTTGCTCAATGCGATCGGCGATGGGCCGGGATTCAAACCGGTCCTGCAGCGCGCGATGCTGCTCCCCATAAAGCCTCGTCATAGTGCTGGTTCTCCTCCCCAGGGTGGCGATTGTGGTGGCTATGTTAGGGGAAGCTCGATGGCTTTGCAGTGGGAATCTCTGACAACACCGTTCCAGTATTCGTACCCAGCTTGACTACCGTTTTTGGGGAGGGCCAGTCATGTCTTCCACTTGCCGCATTTGGCGCGCTATTGTGACAGGATCAAACGGGAGCAGGTATGCGGTTTTTCCGGAATCGCTCAAGACTAAGCTGGCTTCCGCTGCTTGCACTTGCATTGCAGGCGGCGCTGGCTTTTGCGCATACCCACGAGCATACGGCACCCGGTTCTCAGTTCCTTGAAGCGCGCGCGATTACTTTCGGCGCTTGCCTATCAAACAGTCATCGACCTTGTGAACCGGACCACCAGCATCACAATCACGACGACTGTGCCATCTGCTGGGCGACAAGCCTGGTTGGGTCGGCCGTGGCCAGCGCCCCGCCGACAATCGAACATCTGCCAACGCGTTCTGAGGCAGTGCTTGTGCTGCCCCTCACTGCACAATTGCGAAGTGAAGCGCCGGTACATTTTCGAGCGCGCGCACCACCCCATCGTTATATGGCTTAGCCGCGCCTGCGGGGCACGGCACTAATCTCCGCCCACTGCTCTTCAGAGCCCGTGGGTGAAATTCAATTCGTTTGAGCGAGCTCGCACCTACACGCTTTGCAGCTTGCAGAACGACACGTTTACGAGGATTGCGATCATGCGATCACAACTAGCAACATCTTTGGCCGCGCTGGCGGCTGCGTCTATCACCTTTGCAGCGGTTCATGCTGAAGAGGAACACCGCGAGCTCGGCGCCCACGAGCATGGGCACGGAACGCTCAATATTGCGGTTGAGGGCAACAAAGTCGCAATGGAGCTGGAGGCTCCCGGCATGGATATCGTTGGGTTTGAACATAGCGCTGAGAGCAAAGAGCAGAAGGCGGCTGTAGAGAAAGCCGAAGGCCAGCTCGCCAAGCCGCTTGGTCTCTTCAAGTTTCCCGATGCAGCGGGATGCAGCGTGAAGGAGGCTAAGGTCGAGCTTGAGGCGATGCACGAGCATGAAGATGAGCACGAGGATGGGGACCATGCTGAGTCGGGCCACGAAGACCACGACGAGCACGCCGGCGACAAGCATGATGAGGAAGTGCATGAAGGGCACAACGAGTTCCACGTGACCTATGCGCTTTCCTGCTCAAAGCCTAGCAACCTCACATCGATAGCTTTCGATTACTTCAAGGCCTTCGCAGGTGCGCAAGAGCTGAAGGTTAACGTCGTCTCGGACAAAGCTCAGAGCAAGTATGAAGTGAACCGGGGCAACCCCACCCTTGATCTCAGCGCAACGATGTAGTGTGCAAGCCGTGAACAACCAACTGTGCACAGACACAGCAACACCGCCCGACATCGTATCGATGTCGGGCGTCCACTTTCGCTGGCCGGGCCCGCGGGGCTTCGAACTCTCAATTGAAAACTTTGGCTTGCCGGCACGCGAGCGCGTGCTGCTTATTGGACCTTCAGGGAGCGGCAAGTCGACATTTCTCAGTCTACTGTGCGGGATTCTCACGCCGCAGTCAGGCAGGCTTGAGATTCTGGGCACCGATCTGGGGCGACTTTCCAGTGCTGCGCGCGACCACTTTCGCGCCGAGCACTTCGGCATCATCTTCCAGATGTTCAACTTGCTGCCCTATGGATCAATTCTCGACAACGTGCTGTTGCCGTTGAGCTTTGCAAAGGCGCGGCGTTCGCGCGCAAGCCAGAATGGAACGGCTGAAAACGAGGCCTTGCGTCTACTCGCAAGCCTTGGGCTCGATCCATCGGAACTCGATGGTGTCACAACGGCGAATCTGAGTGTTGGCCAGCAGCAGCGGGTGGCTGCGGCGCGCGCGCTGATCGGCCGTCCGGAATTGATCGTTGCCGACGAGCCCACCTCGGCACTCGATTCCGACCGGCAAAGCGCCTTTCTGGATCTTCTCTTCGCCGAGGTCGCTGAAGCCGGCTCAACCTTGATCATGGTGAGCCACGAAGAGGCACTCGGGAAGCATTTCGATCGCGTTCTGCGGTTGGAGGACGTCGCCGTCACCACGAGGAGTGCCGCAGCATGATCGTGCCTCGCCTCGCGCTGCAATCCTTGCGCAATCGTGCGCTGACCGCATCGCTCACGGTACTCGCGATTGCGTTCAGCGTCATGCTGCTCCTTGGAGTCGAGAAGGTGCGCACCGGCGCGCGTCAAAGCTTTGCCAACACGATCTCTGGTACGGACTTGATCGTCGGCGCGCGAAGCGGCGGCATTCAACTCCTGCTCTACTCGGTGTTCCGTATCGGCAATGCCACGAACAACATCACTTGGAAGAGCTATCAGGATATCGCCAACCGGCCGGAAGTCGATTGGATCGTTCCTTTGTCGCTCGGGGACAGCCACCACGGCTTTCGCGTGCTGGGCACGACGCCGGAATACTTCGAGAGATATAAGTATCGTCGGAGCAAGCCCATCGCCTTTGCCGATGGCAAGCCGTTTGACGATCTATTCGATGCCGTGATCGGAGCGGATGTTGCGGAAGCCCTCGGCTACAAGGTCGGCGATGAGATCATTGTGGCGCATGGCCTTGGCTCGATTTCCTTCGTCGAGCACGATGACAAGCCATTCCGCGTTTCAGGGATCCTGGAAAAGACCGGCACGCCGATCGATCGCACGGTTGACGTCAGTTTGGAGGCGATCGAGGCGATCCACGTCGACTGGCAACAGGGAATTCCGATGCCGGGTGAAAAGGTGTCCGCAAACGAGGTCCGTGAGATGGACCTTGCGCCCGAGGCGATTACTGCGGCTCTCGTTGGCCTCAAGTCGAAGCTCTCCACCTTCAAGCTGCAAAGAATGATCAACGAGTATCGGCAGGAACCGCTGTCTGCCATTATTCCAGGCGCCACCCTTCAGGAGTTGTGGGGCCTTGTCGGCACGGCGGAAACGGCCTTGGCGGTTGTTTCCGCAATGGTCGTGGCAACCGCCCTCTTAGGAATGGTCACCATGATTCTGACGACGCTCAATGAGCGCCGGCGGGAGATGGCGATCTTACGATCCGTTGGGGCGCGCCCGACGACGATTCTCGGCCTGCTCGCCACCGAGGCAGGCTTGCTTACACTGGCGGGTGTGGTGCTCGGCGCGCTCTTGCTTTACGTCGCGCTCGTTGTGCTGCAGCCCGTCGTCGATAGGACATATGGCTTATATTTGAGCATCGACCCGCCGACAAATCGCGAGTGGCTGACATTGGGTGCGATTGTCGCTGCCGGATTCTTAGCCGGTCTGGTGCCGGCTCTTCGCGCCTATCGTTTGTCTTTGGCAGACGGCATGACCGTTCGCACATAGCAGGGGTATTGGAGATGAAAACCGTCGCTCGCATGCTTTTTGCGTTTGTCGCGGCGCTGGCGCTGGTGGGCGGACTCAAGGCGGCAGATCCGCCCCAGGAGCTCAACTGGGGCCAACTCATGCCGCCATTGAAGGCGGAGCCACCCACGAAGCCGAAGACGTTCTTTTCTGGAGCATTGCCGGGAGCGTCGAGCGACCCCGCCAGCGCTGATGCCGCACCACCCCCGCCGCGGTTGCCTGAGGGGGAGTGGATGTCGCGCAAGCGGCGTCAGCCTGGCGGCAACCGGCCACCGCGCGTTGTGACCACGCTCGATGGCAAGCGCGTTAAGATTGGCGGCTATGTGGTGCCGCTCGATTTCGATGCGACGACGATCAAGGAGTTCCTGCTCGTGCCCTTTGTTGGTGCGTGCATTCACGTACCCCCGCCGCCTCCCAATCAGATCGTTTATGTTAAGGCGGAAAATGGCTTCGAGATTGGAAGCATGTTCGATCCGGTGACGGTGGTTGGAACGATCAAGACGGAGAGCGCTTCCACCGGACTAGCCGACGCCGGCTACACAATTGATGCCGAAACGGTGGAATTGCGTACGGAGTGAGTTCACAGTCGGTACTCGCGCGGCGTGTATTGCGACCGGATACCGTTTGCTCGTGTTGCTCTGCGGTGCAATCGCTGTTTTCGGGGCGCCGACGGAGGGAGGCTGGAGGAACGTGAGCAGAATCTGGCATGCCATTCTGGCATTCACGATTGGCATCGCCGTGTGTTGTGTGAGCAGTCACGGACAGGGGCGACGGCCGCCCCGTTCGCATACCGTGAACGAGGCCCCCGGGAAGCCTTCTCTTATTCCTGCGACCGTAGTGCCCAGCGTAGCGAGCCGCATGACTATTGTCGTTGAGGGCGAAAAGCGTGTTGTGCGCGCGAACGGTATTCCCGACCACAACACGGGACCATTCCCCAATCGAGGCAATCCCCATTCCATCCGCGCCCAATCCTACATGCTGGACATGCCGGCCTTCCCCCAGCTGGCAGGCCGGACGACGAAATTGGGAATGCACAACTTCGGCATTGCCGTCGATGGCGTTCCGTTCGATCCTGGTGCGGCGGAGTGGTACAAAGGGATCCGGGGAAGCCAGTGGCAATATGAGCTACTCTCGGGTGCCATCAATCTGGGCCTCGACACCAGTTACGCACACGTGCAGCCGAACGGCGCGTACCACTATCACGGACTGCCCATACTGCTGTTGCGCAAGCTCAATTGGACGCCCAAGGCGCACTCGCCGCTCGTCGGGTGGGCCGCGGACGGATTTCCCATTTATGCCGTATACGGGTTCAGCGATGCGCAGAAGCTGACCTCACGCATCAAAGGCATGCGATCGAGCTATCGTTTGAAATCGGGCCCCCGTCCGTCGGGCGGCGACAATCCGGGAGGCACCTACGATGGCACCTTTCTTGCCGATTTCGCGTACGTGCCAGGATTGGGTGACCTCGACGAATGTAACGGCAGGGTTGCGGTGACGCTCGAGTTTCCGCAGGGCACGTATGCATATTTCCTTTCGACGACCTGGCCCGTCATTCCGCGCTGCTACAAGGGGACGCCGTCGAGGTCCTTTACGGAACGGCGCCCGGGTTTTGGACCGCCTCCTGGAGGCCGACGCGGGCCTCCCGGTCGATTTGGTGGCCGTCCCCCGCTGCCCCCCGGTGGCCGCCCGCCGCCAGGCTTTCCGCCACCGCCTTGGCAGCAATATTGATGGGTGGCGCCAGGCTCAGCCGGTCATACGGCGGATCCTCTGGGCCAGCACGCGCATGATCTGCAAGGCAAACTTCGGGTCGTCGCGAACCAGCGCGAGAAACGCGTCCCGGTCGATGACGGCAACCTCTGTGGCGTCGGCGGCCAACGCTGCTGCACTACGCGGCCCATCGTCGATGAGCGCCATCTCGCCGAAAATTTCGCCGGGGCCGACATTCTGCAACGCGCGGCCATACGTAATGACATCAACGCGCCCTGAGCGCACGACGTACATGCAATCGCCGACATCGTCTTCGAGAAAAATCCGTTCGCCCGCGTCGAAGCGCTGTATCGGGACGCCGGAACGCGTGAGGCCGCTGAAATCGATGGAGTCGTCCGTCATCGGTCGCGAAGCTTCAAGCTGCGGTACGCAAAGACTGTAGTTGCGGTTATGAGCCGCGGCAAGTTCAGCCTCGTATAAGCCTTTAGCGTTAGGCGGTCGCGAAAAAGCGGGCAATGAAGCGCTCGTAAATGCGCGTTAGTGTCTCCAGGTCGGCGATCGGTACGCGTTCATCGACCTGGTGGATGGTCGCGTTCACCAGCCCCAACTCGACGACGGGGCAGACATCTTTGATAAAGCGGGCATCCGACGTGCCACCCGTTGTCACCAACTTGGCCTCAAGTCCTGTAACGTCATGCACTGCTTCCGTCATCGTCTCGACAAGCGGGCCGGGCTCGGTCAGGAACACATCGCCACTTCCAGAAAACGAGATGGAAAAGTCCGCGTTCACTTCAGCGGCCGCAGCTTCGCAGCATTCTGCAATCAGCTCTTCGAGCAGTCGCCTCGTGTGCGTGTCATTGTAGCGGACGTTAAAGACCGCGCGCGCTTGCCCAGGAATGACGTTCGACGCCGTGTTGGGGACCGAGACGATGGTGAGCGCAATGTGCGACGGTTCAAAGTGTTGTGTGCCCGGATCGAGCTCAAGGTTCGCTAGCCGATCGAGCATGCGGGCGAGTTTGGGGAGGGGATTGTCGGCAATGTGCGGGTAGGCGGCGTGTCCTTGCTTGCCGCGTATGATGAGCTCTCCGTTGATGATTCCGCGTCGCCCGATCTTTATCTCATCGCCGACCGCGCGCAGGCTTGAGGGCTCTCCGACAACACAGGCATCCAGGACCTCACCACGCTCGCGGAGCCAGTCGAGTACCTTGACCGTGCCGTTGATCGATGGACCTTCCTCGTCGCCTGTTATCAGGAAGGAGATTGAACCACTCGGCTTGCCTTCGTTTGCCGCGAGGTAGCGCAGGGCTGCGGCAACGAAGCAGGCCACGCCGCCTTTCATGTCAACGGCGCCGCGCCCGTAGAGGATGTCATCGCGTATCTCGCCGGAGAAAGGCGGCAGCGTCCAGGCCGCCTCGTCGCCGGGCGGGACCACATCCGTATGCCCTGCAAAACAAAGGTTCGGGGCGGCGCTGCCTATGCGTGCGTAGAGGTTCTCGACATCGGGTGTCCCGGGCTCTGAGAACGTCAGGCGGTGACAATTGAACCCTGCACGTTCGAGCAGGCCCTCCAGCAGCGTCAGCGCGCCGGCTTCCTCGGGTGTCACGCTGGGGCAGCGGATCAAGGCCTGCGTCAGCGAGAGTGGATCGGGTGTAGCGTTCATTGCGGATCCTTGCGGTCGCCGAAATGGAGCACGCCATCAGACATTGACCGCGCTCCACTTTAGTGACGCAAAAGCTCGTTGATCGACGTCTTGGAGCGCGTTCTTTCGTCGACGCGCTTGACGATAACGGCACAATAGAGGTTCGGTCCCGGCGTGCCGTCAGGCAGCGGCTTTCCGGGCAGCGTGCCGGAGACGACAACGGAATACGGTGGCACCTTGCCAAAGTACTTCTCGCCCGTTGCGCGATCGATGATCGTTGTCGATGCGCCGAGGTAAACGCCCATGGACAACACCGACCCTTCGCCGACGATCACGCCTTCGGCGACTTCCGCGCGTGCACCGATAAAGCAGTTGTCTTCGATGATGACAGGGTTTGCCTGCAGGGGCTCCAAGACGCCGCCGATTCCGGCACCACCCGACAAGTGGCAGTTCTTGCCGATTTGCGCGCAGCTTCCAACCGTCGCCCACGTGTCGACCATCGTTCCCGAGTCGACATACGCGCCAAGGTTGACGAAGCAGGGCATCAAGACAGCACCGGGCGCGATATATGCCGAATGGCGGACGACGCAGCCGGGCACGGCGCGAAAGCCGGCCGTCTTGAAATCATCGGCTGACATGCCCGCAAACTTCGAAGGCACCTTGTCCCACCAGGACGCGCCGCCCGGGGCGCCGGAGATCGCCGTCATGTCGTTGAGCCGGAACGACAGCAGGACGGCCTTTTTCAGCCACTGATTGACCTCCCAACCTTGGGTGGTCTTCTCGGCGACGCGGACCTTGCCTTTGTCCAATAGATTGAGCGTCTGTTCGACCGCCTCGCGCACGGGGCCAGTCGTTGTCAAATCGATCTCGTCGCGGGTCTCCCACGCGGCTTCGATCGCGCTTTGGAGTTCGGCGGTGCTCAGTGCGGCTGACATATGCGGCGGACCTCGCAAAAGTGAACTTTAGTCATGGCGACGCCTTGTGGCGTGCATGCGTTTGGGTGTCAAATAGACGGCAAGAATAGTCCGCATCGAACCACTCGGATACGAGGTGTTAAGCTCACGCGTTCATACTCGCGCCAGTCAGTCGGGCAGAGCCGCCAGAAAGGGGACTTTCGTGTTGGAGGAGAGGCAGGAGAGCCAAGAGCGCCAGGAGAGCCAAAAAAGCGAGAATGACGGGGTCGTTAAGCATGGCCCTTGGCTCGGTCGCGACGGCTTTGTTGCGGAGACTGCTGTCCGCTTCGATCGCGTGTTGGCGGCTATCTCGCGCCTCGAACGTGACGCCGAAAAATCCCGAAAAACCCTTGCTCAGATAGCCGAGGAGAGCGAGCACTCGCGCCGCTTCCGTGCATTCGAGGAAACGCTGCGAAATGCCCGCGACTACAAGCTCGCGCAGATCGAGAAAGGCTGCCGCGCACTGAAATCGCGTTTCGAGGCGATCGAAGGCGACAAAAAGCGGTTCCCGAACCTGACCTTCAAGTCATTCGATACGATTGATACTCGTTTGAAAGAGTTGACGGCATTGCAGAAGCAAGTCGAGACGGCGACCCGCGCCGCCCGTTTCAATGCAATTCTCTTCGCGGCAGCGCTGGTATTGGCCATCGCGGCTTTGGCCTCGCACTTTCTCCGATGAACGGCGCGAGAGCGGTTCTTGCTTAAGGCGAGAGTGACGCGTTGATGAGGCGTTCGGCCTCCGGGCTGTCCCACTTGGCAGGGCCGACAAGGCGGCCAATCTCGCGGCCTTGTGGATCGATCAAGATCGTTGCCGGCATTCCGATTGCTCGAAGTTGCGCGCCGACTTTCGCTGAGGGGTCCGCGAAGACCTCCAGGTTCTCGACCTTGATATCCGAAAGGAACTTGAGGGCACCTTCGAGGCCGGCTTTGTCGACGGCGAGCGCAACAACCTGGAATTTGTCGGAACCAAGCGCCTTTTGCAGGCGGTCGAGCGCCGGCATTTCCTCACGACACGGGGCGCACCATGTCGCCCAAAGATTGAGGAGCACGACTTTGCCACGCCAATCCATCAGGCTCACGGTCTCGCCTTCGCCGTTGAGGAACGCCACGTCCGGCAGCGCCTTGGGCGCCTTCTTGAACACGAACGTTGTCATGGCCCCGGCCGAAAGCGGGTTTGTGCCAGGCCCCACCGGTGTTGCGGCAGTTTGGGAAGGCTGGCTGGCCTCGGGTCGAGATATCTGGGGCGCTTCGTTGTCAGGTCGCCCCAACGTGACGTATACCGCGGCGAAGGCCAAAAGCGCCGCGATTGCGGCGGCCCAAAGGTACTTCGCTAGTGGCGTGGGGGGCTGCACCTGCGCTGTCCTTTCGTTTCTGAGACGTATTCTGCCGAGCCACGCCCGCTCACGGAGCACGCTAACGTGACCGACAAACCTGCAAACCGTATGTGGGGAGGCCGCTTCTTGGCTTCACCCGCCGAGATCATGGAGGAGATAAACGCCTCCATCGGGTTCGACAAGCGGCTGGCCCCTCAGGACATTCGTGCCTCCAAGGCGCACGCAAACATGCTTGCGGCTCAAGGTATCATCACCAAGACCGACGCCCGCCAGATCATTAAGGGGCTCGATGAGGTGCTGGCCGAGATCGAGAGCGGAGGCATGGAATTTTCGCGCGCCCTTGAAGACGTTCACATGAACGTCGAGAGCCGGCTGAGTACGCTGATCGGCACACCTGCCGGGCGGCTCCATACCGCGCGCTCGCGGAATGACCAGGTAGCCACAGACTTCCGTCTTTATGTGCGCGAGAGGATTGACGCATTCGATGAGGCTCTTGCCGCACTCCAACTCGCATTGGCTCGCAAGGCTTTGACGCATGCTGAGACGGTCATGCCTGGGTTTACGCATCTTCAGCCGGCGCAGCCCGTTACATTCGGTCATCATATGTTGGCCTACGTCGAGATGCTCGGCCGCGACCGGTCGCGGTTTGTCGATGCGCGCGCGCGGCTCAATGAATGTCCGCTTGGTTCAGCCGCACTGGCGGGGACGTCGTTTCCGATCGATCGGAAGATGACGGCGGAGGCGCTGGGGTTCGACAGGCCCTCGGCCAATTCCCTCGATGCCGTCTCCGACCGGGACTTCGTGCTCGAAGCGCTGAGTGCGGCCTCGATCACGTCCATGCACTTGTCGCGCCTGGCGGAGGAGATCGTGATCTGGGCCACGCACCAGTTCGGCTTCATTCGGCTATCTGACAAATTCACGACCGGCTCGTCCATCATGCCGCAAAAGCGTAACCCGGATGCGGCCGAGCTCACGCGCGCCAAGCTGGGGCGTATTGCCGGCGCCTTCCAAAGTCTCCTGATCGTCATGAAGGGGCTTCCGCTTGCCTATTCCAAGGACATGCAAGAGGACAAGGAAGTCGCATTTGATGCCTTCGACAGCCTTGGCCTTGCGATTGCCGCTACCACAGGGATGGTGGAGGACATGGAGCCGAACCCGGACGCCATGCGGGCGGCTGCGGAACATGGCTACTCGACCGCCACAGATCTGGCCGACTGGCTGGTGAGGGTCCTGAAAATGCCGTTTCGTGAGGCCCATCATGTCACTGGCAGGATCGTGGCGGCCGCCGAGGCTCAGGGGCTTGCCCTCGACCAATTGCCCCTGGAGGCCATGCAGGCCGTGGAGTCGCGGATTACAGACGATGTTTTCACCGTTTTGAGCCCTGAAATGTCGGTGGCGAGCCGGACGAGCTATGGGGGAACTGCGCCACAGAACGTGGTCAAAATGGCCCGTTCCTGGCTGAAGCGGTTGGAAAAGGGTGTCCGAAAGGGCTAGAACTTAGTCGAAATGCGCCGTCCCTGCTCGCCAGAGCGGGTTTTTGGGGTGCGCGGGCCGTTATGGCCCCTTGGAAAGCAGTTTGGATATGCTCGCAGGTTTGACACCAAAGGGCGTCTGCACGGGGATCGTCATGGTGATCCTCAGCCTCAGCATGGCAGCTTGTGGCGTGCGCGGTGCGCTTGATCCGCCACCCAAAGCCAAAGCGGAGGGGACCGCGAAATCGGCCGAGGCGGCCGATCCGGGGCCCGACTCTGCAGCGCCGCGCAAGCCACACGAGGGCTTCATCCTCGACCCCTTGCTGCGGTAAGGCGAAATTCGCGCTAGAAGCGCTGTCCCATGCATCACTTTCACTATAAGGACGGTGTCCTCCACGCCGAGGACATCAGCATTGCGCAGCTGGCCGCCGAGGTTGGCACGCCATTCTATTGCTATTCGACGGCGACCCTTGAGCGGCACTATCGGGTGCTTGCGGACGCCTTCAAGCATCAAAAGGCTCTCATTTGCTATGCGGTGAAGGCGAACTCCAACCAGGCCGTTCTGCGTACAATGGCAAGGCTCGGCGCCGGTATGGATGTCGTTTCCGAAGGAGAGCTGCGCCGCGCCCTGGCTGCGGGCGTTCCCGCCTCGAAGATCATTTTCGCAGGTGTGGGCAAGACGCGCGAGGAGATGTCCTTGGCGCTCAGCAAAGGAATTTTGGGATTCAATGTCGAGAGCGAACCGGAGTTACGCGCGTTAAGCGAGGTTGCCGCGGAGGCCGGGAAGACGGCGCACATCGCCTTGCGTGTTAACCCCGATGTCGACGCCAGGACGCACGCCAAGATCTCCACGGGCAAGGCGGAGAACAAGTTCGGTATTCCCTATGGCCAAGCGCATCATCTTTACGAGCAGGCACGTGCACTTCCGGGCGTAGCCACGCGTGGCATACATATGCATATCGGCAGTCAGATCACCGATCTTGAGCCGTTCCGGAACGCTTTCCGCCTGATGCGGGAGCTCGCGCGACAGATGATGGCCGAGGGGCATACGATCGAGCACCTCGATATCGGCGGCGGCCTTGGCGTTCCCTACAAGAGCGACGGGGATGTTGCCCCCCTACCTACCGCGTACGCGGAGGTGGTGAAGGAGACGTTGGGCGACCTCGACTTGACGATCGTTCTTGAGCCGGGGCGCATGATCACCGGGAACGCCGGGATCCTGGTGTCGCGGGTTATCTACAGCAAGGAGGGCGCCGACAAGACATTCACCATTGTGGACGCTGGGATGAATGATCTCCTGCGCCCTACGCTCTATGAGGCAGAGCATGAAATCTGGCCCGTGGAGGAGGCGAGAGCAGCAATGCCGCCAGTGGTGCAGGATGTTGTTGGCCCGATTTGCGAGACGGGCGACTATTTGGCGCTCGATCGCAAGCTGCCGCCTTTTGAGGCCGGCGATCTCATGGCGGTGATGACGGCTGGCGCCTATGGTGCCGTCATGTCGTCCACATACAACTCACGGGTTCTCATACCGGAAATTCTGGTGAACGGCGGTCGATTCTGCATCGTTCGCCCCCGGCCGTCTTACGAGGACCTCATCGGCCTCGACCGTGTCCCGGATTGGCTGACCTGATCCTAAATTTGGCCTCCTTGCGTAGGACTATTTGTGGCAGCAACCAAAAGGGAACATCTTTCATAATTTTAATGCGTCCGCTGAAGCTGGTGACAGTATCGTAGAGCATGTCCAACTCAACCGATTCCCGGCCCTCGCTCGATCGCGCGTTTGAGCGCAAGGTGCGCCGAAGCAAGTGGGCCCTGCTTTTCGAGCAGCTCTGGCCGCGGCTTTGGTTGATTGTCGGCGTCGCGGCGCTGTTCCTTTTGGTCTCGCTGCTTGGTGTTTGGCCACTTCTGCCCAAGACGATGCATCTGGCGTTGCTGGGAGCCTTCGGCCTCGCGTTCCTCGCTGCATTCGTGTTTGCCCTTCGCTTGCGATGGCCCTCACGGGATGAAGCGATCCGCCGCATCGAGCGCGTATCCGGCATCGCCCACAGACCGGCGTCTTCTTACGAGGACACGATTACGGCCGGCGCCGACGATCCGCGCACAAAGGCGATCTGGCAGGCGCATAAGCAGAGGCTTGCCGATCTGTTGTCACGGCTACGTGTCGGCAAGCCTCACCCGCGAACGGATCGCCTCGATCCCGTCGCGCTGCGTGCGCTGTTGCTATTGGGCGTGATTGCGCTCGGTGCTCTCGTTGGTGACAGTGCGGCTGACCGGATCCGCTCAGCCTTCCGGTTTGACGCCACGTCGATCTTGGCGAATGCTCGACTTGATGCCTGGGTTACGCCGCCAGGATACACTGGGCGACCGCCCGTGATGCTAGCGGATGGTTCTCGCAGCGGAGCAACGCCAGCAGCTTCCGGAAAGCTCGTTCAAGTTCCATCCCGCAGCGTGCTGATTGTGCGCGCAACCGGTGCAGGTCTCACCAATCTCGGCCTGGATGTCCTTGAGGAAGGTGCTGAGGGTCCAAAGCAGGTGAAGGCAAAAATTGCCGCTGCAGGCGAGACGGATGGTTCAGCCAGCGACGTGTCCGAACTGCGCTTTGAACTGACCAAGCCTGCGCGTGTTCGCGTATTTGCGTCCGGTGGAGAACTTGCGAGTTGGACGTTCGATGTCACCCCAGACAATCCACCGAAGATTGCGTTGACCAAAGAACCTGCGCGCACGCGGCGCGGCGCCATGAGGCTCAACTATTCAATTGAGGATGACTACGGTGTCGCGTCTGCCGAAGTAAAGTTGAAGCGCGTGGAAAAGGAAGAGCCCGCTGACTCTTCAAATGCGTGGGCGCGCGCGAATGTGCTGAAGGGCCCGCGCCCGCCATATGAGCGTCCGCCCGCGCTTCCGCTTCGCTTGCCGCAAGGCGGCTCAAACGAGGCTCAGACCTACATCGACTTTGGTCCCCATCCGTGGGCCGGACGCGAGGTCGTCTTGACGCTCGAGGCCACCGATATCGCCGGCAATATAGGGCGCAGCAAACAAATAAGGATGTTTCTGCCCAAGCGGCAGTTCCAAAATCCGCTCGCGCGTGCGGTGGTCGAACAGCGTTCCAAGTTGCTGGATGACCCGCGCTATCGCGACCAGGTGGTGCGTGCGCTTGAGGCTTTGACGCTGGAGCCCGAGGGATTCATCGATGATTCGTCGGTTTATCTGGGGCTGCGCACCGCATATCGCAGCTTGAAGCGTGACGACTCGCGCGCGGGCCGCAAGAGCGTAACGGATGGGCTTTGGGAACTCGCACTTCAAATCGAGGATGGCGATCTGTCCGAAGCCGAGCGCGCGCTGCGTGATGCACAAGACAAGCTTGCTGATGCGCTGGAACGCGGCGCTCCGGACGCGGAGCTGCAAAAGCTGATGCAGGAATTGCGCGCGGCTCTGAAGGAGTACATGGAGCAGCTCAACAAGAATATCGCCAAGGATCAGATGAATCCTCCTGAGGGACTGAACTCTCAGGACCAGCAGCTGAGCCAGCAGGACCTCGACCGCATGATGGAGGAGCTGGAGCAAATGACGCGCAACGGCTCGCGAGAGCAGGCCCAGAAAATGCTCGCGGAATTGCGCGATCTCCTGGAACGGTTGCAGACGGGACAGATGACGAAAAGCGAAGCGCAGCGCGGCCAAATGATGATGAAGAAGCTCGATGAGCTTGGAGATATCGTCGGTCAGCAGCAGCGTTTGATGGACGAGACCTATCGCGAGAATCGCCGCCAGGGACAACGCTCTCCGGGCGGTCAAGGCCAGCAGGACCAACAGGGACAGCGCGGTCAGCAGGGACAGCCTCAACAGGGACAGCGCGGCCAGCCAGGTCAGGCCGGTCAGCAAGGCCAGGCAGGACTCGACGAACAGCAGCGGGCATTGCGCGAGCAGCTGGAGCAGCTTCGCCGGAGCCTGGATGAGCTGGGCGCCGATTCACCGGAGCTCGAAGGAGCGCGTGAGGCCATGAAGAACGCGGAGGAGGCCTTAGGCGAGGGCGACACCGGCCAGGCGCTGCGGGATCAATCCGACGCCTTGCAGCAATTGCGCGAAGGGGCCCAAGATATGGCCGAAGGTATGCAGCAAGGAGGCGCCTCGCCATACGGGCAAGCGGGTAATGAGCAGCGCGATCCCCTCGGCCGGCCGCAGCGGTTCCAGGGGCCCGACTCCGGCAATTCCGTCAAGGTCCCCGATGAGATCGATATGCAGCGCGCACGCGCGATTCTAGAAGAGCTGCGCCGTAGGCTCGCAGAGCCGGCACGTCCCCCAGCCGAGATCGACTATTTCGAGCGACTGCTGCGCCGCTTCTGATGAGATGAGGCT
The DNA here is from genome assembly GCA_964620915.1 of uncultured Hyphomicrobium sp. Taxonomy (GTDB): domain Bacteria; phylum Pseudomonadota; class Alphaproteobacteria; order Rhizobiales; family Hyphomicrobiaceae; genus Hyphomicrobium_A. Next base: position 47,436 of record CAZUKP010000006.1, read on the forward strand.
CAGCTGGTGCGCTCGCCTGTGCGGGAGCGCTTAGGGCGTGGCAGACGGACGGGCTGCGATGCGCACCGCCAAGCCGCCGACCAGCTGGTGACTGTTGAGCTGTGTTAGGACGTGCCCACCTGGCGGCGGCTCGTTGTCAATCCAGCGCTTCACCTGACGCCACATGTCGAGGAAGAACCAGCTTCCGTCCATTTCCGAAAGCGGGGCCTCGTAGTCGGCATAGGTGAACTTGTACTCAAGAAAGACCGACATGCGCGACAGCCTCAGCTCAAGGCCGAAAAGGGCCTGCGCGGCGGGTCCGGCAAAATTGTACTCGTAGGTTCTAGTTCCGCCCTGCAGCTCGAACTCCGTGTGCGGCACCAGCACACCCGCGCCGGCGCCAGCATAAGGGCTAACCCGTCCACCGATGCTCGGCAGCCGAAACAACCCGGTGAACAGCAGCATGTTGTGGCCGTGCGAGAATTCAAGCCGTCGGATGATGTCGTTTATCTTTCCCCGCGGCGTGACGGGCTCGCCGTTCAGCTTGCCCGAGAATGAGGCTTCGTCCTTGACCGGCGTCAGGGCCTTGGAGTGGATGAAGTCAACCATGGCGCCGATTTTGCCGCCCGTGAACCACTGGGCAACGCGCGCACCATAATAAATCGGGCTCTTGAATGGCCGCGTGTACCAATTGATCTCGTCGATGGAGAAGTCAGTTTCTTCTCCATTCTTGACAGTGACGGAACTGGGATAGGTGTAGGGAGCGCCGACGTAGGCACCGAGCATCGTCTCTTTCTTGGGGAGTGCTGCGGCGAGTCTCTCGGCGAACTTTTCCTCGGTTCGGCTTGGCTCTCCATCAACGACGCTTTGCTGCATTTCCGCCGTGATCGTGGACGCCATCAGGGCGACCACTGCAGACGCGACCGACACTTTTTGGAAAACGCTCGTCGCTTTTGGTTCGGCGTCGGGCTGCTCCCAACCAAGCGTGAGTAGGCGCGACATCCGTTCGTCCCCCGGTTTCCTGACCTATATCAGTTCTTTTTGGCCCGTATCACGGGGCACTTGCTGCGCGAGAGCATAGTCGCGTAAACAATCACCGAGAAATCACTTTGATCGTCGCACCCATGTGCCCCGTTGACGCGGCGGAGCTGGGGCTCAGCGAGTCGTGCCAACACTCGCCTGGCGCCTCACGAAGACGCGCGCGGGGCAGAGAGCTTTTCCAGCATGCGGCGCACGGCGACGATCTGCGGTGCGCTTCGCGTGAGATAATCGCGTCCCGTGTAACCCCACCAGTCCCAACATCCTTGAGGATTGAATGGTGTTGTTGCCGTCTGGGGAAACAGCACAATCAGATTATTGGTGTCTGCCCAACGGGCAAAGCCGGTGTCGCGTGCGAATACATCACCGACGAAAGTGCGATTTTGCCCGCATCCGTGGAATGCAATGTGCACGCGGCATGCATCTGTCTCACGACATGACTGGGGCACGTAAACGATGCCTTCATCGCTCAGCCCATGGTTTGCAAGATCGCGCGTGAAGGGGATTTGGTCGAAGACATAAAATGTGCCTGAAGCTTCGTCCGCGCGCGGCGCAAGCGGTCCGTAAATCTGCTTCAAGAGGGCACCAGCCTGGTCGTAATCGCAGTCGACGATGTACGGTTTTCCAGAGTGGTCACAGGCGGGGCCTTTGTCCTCGGTGACGAAGCCGTGAACAGCCTCGACATCCGAGACGAACTCGATCTGGTCCGGGGGAACGCCGAGATCCTGATAGAACTCGCGTGCGGCCTCGACTATGGCAGGAACCACCGTGCGATCCTCTTTTCCAGTAAATAGATAGATGCGGTCGTCCTTCACCTTTTCGATGGGATCAATGCGTTCGCGTTGTGCAAGGCGGGCCGCGCGCTTGGCAAGCCGCGAGGGATTGGGGATCCCGAACGACTGCAGTGAATTCAGCATGCAGCCGTTCACCGCTTTGGTGAGGTTGAGCAGCGCTGTTCCTGGCCCCGGCATCAGATCGGCATAGAGGCTTTCAGAGCAGCCATACGGTCCCCCCGCGATGATGCCCGCGCCGACGATGTCGCTGGCGTGGGCCATCTGAAATTGGCCGGCCATGTAAGCACCTGAGGAGATTCCAGAGACAGACGTTGCGCCGATGTCTGCGCTGAGCGCTGGCAGATTGTGCGCGTCCCGATCACCACAGCCCCACAGCAACGCTGTCAGCGAAAGTAGAACTGCGGAGATGAAGACACGCATAGTCATTAGACTCAGGTTTGCTCAGGCTTCTCATAGATGCGCAAGACTAGCGCGGCATTGGTAACGCGCCAACGCTAACATCTATCTTACCCGGACAGTAACCCGGTCGACACGGCCTTTTGCGTCGATCACGGCAAGTTTGGCAAAGCCACGGCCGTCTGGTTGCCAGGTCACTTGACGCGAACGGGGATCAGACTTGATCGGCGCGTCATCGACGAGCCAGGTCAACGGAAGGGCGCCGCCACTGGCCTTCAGGAATATTGCGGCCTCGTCTCCGGACTCAACCTCAAGTTCGGCCCGGTCGGGAGGGAAGGCAATGAGGACGGGCGGTTCGAGGAAGGGACCCTGCGAAAGCGTTCTCCCGGTCTCTCGAAAGCGCTTTAGTGGTGGGGGCAGTTGCGCGCCCGACACGCGGATGGCGCCGGCTGGTGCTTCGGGCAATGGCGCGCGCCGCTCGCTCACGCGGGCGAAGGCATCGAACAGTATTGGTGCGGCGGCGACGCGGCCCACAAGCCCGGGTGTGGAGGCACCGTCAGGGCGGCCGACCCAGACGGCAATGGTGTGCCGGCCATCGTAGCCAACAGCCCATGCGTCACGATATCCGTAGGATGTCCCCGTCTTGTAGGCGAGGCGGCCCGCCTTGGCGTTGAGCGGAGGTGGGGCATCCTTGAGGATGTCTGTGATGTACCACGCAGCGACGGGCGCCAAGACGCGTTTGGCCCCTGGAACAGGCGTGGCCTTTGTTCGAGGTTTTGAAGCATTCGGGGTCGACCCGTCGCGTCTGTGACGAAGAGCAATCGCCTCTCCGCCGCGCGCCAGGCTTGCATAAAGCGTTGCGAGGTCATGCAGCGTCAGCCCGACGCCGCCGAGCGCCATGGGCAGAGTCGGTGCGGAATCGTCTTGGAAGACAGCCTCCACGCCGATACGGCGAAAGCAGCCGGCAAGTTTGCCAGGCCCGATCGCTGCCAGAACCTTGACGGCTGGGATGTTCAAGGACTGTGCAAGGGCGTTGCGGATTGTCACCGTGCCATGGAAATTGTCATCGAAATTCTTGGGTGCGTAGGTGCCAAGGCGCACTGGCCGATCTTCAATCAGAGTCTGCGGATGTGCGATACCGGCTTCGAACGCGAGGCCGTAGATAAACGGTTTCAACGTCGAGCCCGGCGAGCGCACCGCCGTCACCATGTCAATGGCGCCAAGGCGATCATTGTCCAGGTAACCGGCCGATCCGACCCGCGCGATGACTTCGCCCGTCTTATGATCGACGACTAGGATCGCTGCAGAAAGTTTCTGGCCCAACAGCCTCGTCTGCTCCACGGCCAGTCCTTCAAGAGCGCCTTGCAACGATCGGTCGATCGTGAGCCGGTGCACGGACTTGTCAGGAAAGGCGGCGATTTCCGTTTCCGACAGATGAGGCGCCAGTTTTGGAAAAGCACGGCGCGCGCGCGGCACGTCCTCTTGGCGTGCGCGGTCGGCCTCGGCCTGAGTGATGACCCCGTCTGCTGCCACGCGATCAAGAACCCGATTTCGCGCGGCTCGCGCAGCGAGTGGGTGGCGGTCCGGACGTCGCGCTTCGGGTGATTGAGGCAGGGCTACCAGAAGGGCCGCTTGGCCGATTGAAAGGCGGCGCGGCTCTTTTCCGAAGTAGGCAAGCGATGCAGCACGCACGCCTTCGATATTTCCGCCGAAAGGCGCCAGCCGGAGGTAGAGACCTAGGATATCTTTCTTCGAAAGATGGCGTTCAAGCTGCAACGCATGCATGATCTGGTTCGCTTTGGCAGCGAATGTTCGCTCGTGCCGGCCGTTCATGAGGCGCGCGACCTGCATGGTGAGGGTCGAACCGCCGGAGATAATCCTCTGGTATCGAAGAAGTTGCCAACCTGCTCGGGCGAGGGAGCCGACGTCGACACCGTCATGTGCGTAAAAGCGCTTGTCCTCGAACGCAAAGAGCATGGCGAGGTAACGCTGGTCCACATCGGTGGGTTCAATGGGCAGACGCCAGCGTCCGTCCTTTGTTGTGAAGGCGCGCAAGAGGCGGTCTTTGCGATCGAGGACGGTGGTGGAGACTTCATTGGCTGCACCGAGTTGGGGAGGACCAAGCCGCTCGATGGAGAAGTGAAGTGCAGTTGCGCCCGCGCCAACCACAAGGAGTGCCGTGCAGAGGCCGAGTGCCGTCCAGCGGAGACCGCCCAACAAGCTGTTGCGACGCGAGTCGGCCTCCTCCTCGGCCTGGCCATGGCGGAGCAATGCCATGGTCACCACGGAGAAAAGCCATTGTCTCGTCGGAGACGGCATTGGCGGTTGCCTCATTCGCTCGGAACGACGGTGAGTTTACCGGCTGCAGTGCGAGCATAACGTTCGGGACGATACATGTCCTCAACAGTCACTGCAGGGTGAACGAAAGTCCCAGGTGTGACCGCGCGAACAATATAGGCAACAGTCGTTGTTAAACTGGTGTCGTTAACCGTGTTGCCCTGATTGGAGCTCGTGTTGCGGCGATTGCGCGCGAAATCGAATGCGGCAACGAACCGGTCATCGCGAAACTCGCTGTGTTCTGGAGTGACGTCTGGCTTCAGCCATTCGAGCGATTTGATGTCGCCACTGTCGACGAGCCTCGGGTTCTCGATCTCGAAACCAGCCGGTAGCCGATCGACGAGCAGAACACGACCATTTTGCTCATCCGACTGCAACTTAACGACCGCGACGAAGCGGTCGTTCTGGGAAACCTTGGCGCTGCCGCCGGTGGCGCTTGCAAGATCCACAGGCTCGCCGGCGAGCGTGTAGTAGCTGCGCTCGATCGTGAAACCCTTCGAGACAGGAGGTTCAGGCGTGAGCGCTGCCCCAATCACGGTTAGAACCGCGTCGACCGGAGCCTCGCCCTCGTTGGCAACAACCAATGGCGCTTCTGCCAAGTCGTCGGCACCAAGTGAACGGAACAGCGCACCGACGACTGGCGCCCCGTTGACTGTGAGCTTTGCCCCTTTGGCTTGCTCGCTAAGTGCATGGGCGGCCATCAGCATCCACGCCTGCTCTTGCGTGGAGGTGTGGGTGCGGCTCAGATACGCCTTGCCGACGACATCGACGAGCCGCGGTGCCTCGGCTCTTGCTATGCCCGTCTCGGCGGCAAGCGTAACCAGCGCTGCGCCGTCACGCAGACGCGACCCGTAGTCGTCCCGATAGGCGACGAGGCCTGTCGCGCTGGCTTCATTGTCGAGGTGCGAAAGGGCCGCCTCGAATGCGGTCTCGGCACGCAGCTTGTCACCCATCATCGCCAAGGCCGCGCCGATCTGCGCTTTGGCGAGCGACGTGGAGAAACGATCAAGGCGCGTGTCGGCGTAGTAGCGAAGCTCACCGATCGGTGCGCGGCCGTTGCGGGCCAGCACATAAAGCGCGTAGGCGCGATCCTCTCCTCCTGTTTTGAAGTCCTCGACGTAGCTGATGTAGTTCTGCAGCCGATCGAGCGCTTGAGAAAAGCCGAGCGGGTTGACGTCGAAACCCTGCTCCTTGGCCCGCGTCAGAAAGTCTGTGACGTAGCTCGTCAGCCAGATATTGCCATAGCGCGGTCCCCAGGAGCCAAAGGTGCCTGAGCTGTCCTGCATCTCAAAGACATGCTCGACCGCCTTTTGCACGCGTGATTTGAGCTCCTTGTCGGGCGCAATGCCGAGCTGAGCGGCAAGCGCGTTGGCATAGACGAGAGGCAGCGCGCGGCTAACCGTTTGCTCGGCGCAGCCATACGGGTAGCGATCGAGCGCAGTGAGCAGTCCCGGTACGTCGAGCGTGGCCGTGGGACCGACACTCAGATTGATGCGCGTGCGGCTTGGGATCAGATCGTGCACCAGGTCGGAGGAAAGCGTAATTTTGCCGCCATCTGGCTTCAGCGACGCAACCGTCGTTCGCTTAATGTCGCCGGCGGGTGGCTTCACGTCGAATGTCAACTGCCGCGAGACATCGATGCCGTTCGGCCCGGTGAGGCGCACGTCATAAACGACTGGGCCGACGCTGTATGGCTTCAAGTCCACAGTGTGAGAGCGCCGCTCACTGGTCTTGAGGGTGATCTCGCTCGCATCAATTCCTACTCCGCCGCTCGTAACCGCGAGTTTGTAGGTCGCGCTCGGGCCTTCGACGTTGTGGAGAGCGACATCGAGGCGCGCTACATCGCCAAGGGTCATGAAGCGTGGGCCGGATGCCGTAAGTGCCACAGCATCGCGCACGATGACGTCGCTGGAGCCATGCCCGATTTTGTCAGCACTCCAGGCCACCGCCATCACACGCACGGTGCCGTTGAAGTCGGGAAGTTCGAAGTCGACCGTGGCTGTGCCGTCGGCCCCGACTTTGACGATGCCCGAAAACTCCGCGACGGTGGCTTCGACGGGCGGGTTACCTTGCAGACCCAAATTGGCACCGCCGTCTCCGCCTGAGCGCAACGTTCCGCGGTCGGCCCGCATGCCGTCGATCAAGCGACCATAGAAATCGCGAATCTCGATTCCCATGCGGCGCTGAGCGTAGAACTGGCTTTCCGGAGCGGGCACCTTGTAGCCCGTGAGATTGAGGATGCCGAGGTCGACGGCGGCAACTGTTATGCGGGCGTCCTCGCCACTCTCAAGGCCAGAGACCGTGACGGGAACAGTCAGGGTTTCTCCCGATTTGATCTTCTTGGGAGCATCGAGACCGACTTTGAGCGTTCTTGCTGATTGATCAAGCCCAAGCCATTGCACACCGATAGCTCTGCTTGGCATGCGCTTCAGGTTCTCGTCCATCGAACGGTAAAGCATCGCGGTTACGTAGGCGCCGGGACCCCAATTGTCGCCAACGCGCACGTCGATTTCGCCGCCGCCATCTGCGATTTCGGTTTCCTGCACAGAAAGCAGGTCCTCGGAGAGCACTGCGATTAGGGCCTTGCCGCCCTTCTTGGCCGCGATCCTCAGCTTGGCCGTATCACCCGCGGTGTAGTTCGCGCGGTCGAGTGCAACATCGAGGATCTCGGGGCTTTCGACGTCACCGCTAGCTGCATACCAGCCCGCATTGAAGGCAACGCTTGAGGCCGGTCCGCTTGGATCAGGGCTAGTGATCTCTAGTCGATAGCGTCCGTACCGGACCGGCATTTTGATTGTTGCGGGTGCGCCTTGGGCTGCAGCCGAAATCGTACCGTCGGCTACTTTGCGTGTCAGCGTCACGGGCTCGTAGTTCCAGCTGGCGTCGCGCCGGTACCACTGCCAATTGGTTTCGAGCTGGACAAGCTGCCAATTGAGGTCAGGTGCGTCTACGCGATTGCCGTCACCATCGAGCAGAATGACATCGAAGCCGGCCGCTTGGTTCTCGTCGAGATCTTGTCCCTTGAATAACGGCTTGATGCCGATGCGCGGCTGATGCAGATCGACGGGAAGGGTGACCATGCGCTCAATCGTGCGCCCGCCCGATTCGCGAAGACGGAGGTAGACGTTGGCTTCGAGCGGTTGCGCGGTACGCGTGACCGCCGGCAATGCCACGGTAATCTCGGCCTTGCCTTCCGCGTTCGTTGTCGTTGCGACATCAAGGGGCTGGCGCACCGGATCGACACGCTCGCCCGCCAGACCGAACTGATAGCCGGGATACGCCGCCACGCCCTTCTTCGATGGCTTAACGACAATATCGCCTTCGATCGAAAGGCCGGCTGCCGGTGGCCCATAGAGGTAGCGGCCCGCAGCCTGGATCGCTTGCGTCTCTTGCGGTGCAAGAGCAGCTTCAGGCGGCGTAAGCTTGAGGTCGAGGCGCTCTGGCACGAAGTCTTCCACCAGGAAGGTGACTTGTGTGATCGGATCGCCGTTGGGATCGGCGTGCAGCTTGGCCCGCCATGTGCCGGTCATGACGGAACCACCGAGCGGAACCGTCACGTCTCGGCCGCCAAGCCCGTCATCACTTAGAGTATATCGGCGATGCTCGACGCCATCGGGCCGGGAGATGATGAGCGTGACCGGCAACGTTGCAGCTCTGCCGGCTTTGTCGCGCAGCAGTGCTGTGATGTGAACGTCTTCACCTGGGCGATAGACACCGCGTTCGGTGTAAACGTAGCCATCAAGTGGTCCGGGTGGCTCGCGGCCCTTGACGCCACGATCGCTCAGGTCGAAGGCGTTTGCGGTCAGGTCGAGAAAAGCATACTCGCCGCCCTTGTTCTGGGCGACAAGAAGGGCGGGGCGCTGGCCACCTTCTCCACGCGAAAGACCGACGTCGAAACGGGCATAGCCATCGACGTCCGAAGTAGTGGTACCAAGGACTTCGTTGTTACGGGCGATCAGCTGGACCTCAACGCCAGCCATAGGTGCGGCCTCAGCCAGCGATCGCACAAACGCATGCACGCCGTTGTCGCCGGAGAATGCCGTGAGCCCAAGGTCGGAAACGATGAACCATTGCGTGGCCTCGGGACCATATTGATCGCGGCCCTTGGGTGTTGGTTTGGCGATCGCGATGTAGACGCCGGGCTGGAGATTTCCAACGGCGTCGGTGACTGGTAGCGCTGTCGTCACCTCCTCGTTGAGTTTAGAGACAACGTCCATTTCGCCCTTATAGATGCGCTCACCTGTGCGCGATTTAATTCTGTTGAGCTCATAGCTCGAGAGCTGGCGCTGAAAGTCTCCGTTGTCGAGAGCCCCCACAAGGTTTCGGTCGCCGATGCGGTAGACCTCGACCTCGACTTTCTTTGTGTTGACGGTGGCGAGCGGAATGCCTTGCTGGCCACGGCTGGGCAGCACGTAGCTCTTGCCGGAAAAGCGCACGAACGGCTTCCGGTCGGGCACATAGACGGCAATCTCGACATTCCGCGGCAAGTTCTCATCGACGTCGGAGGGCAATCCGGCGCGGACCTGCACTTCGTAGCGCTGACCGTGCGTCAATCCGTCGATGCAAAGCTGCTCGCCTTCCGCGACGACAGTTTGAGGGTCATTGCCGTCGACGGAAACGAAATTGGCGAAATCCACTTGGCCGCGAGAAAGTTGTTCTGAAAATTGTAGGCAGAGGCGCGGCGTCGCTGTTTCGGCTTCGGTCTTGTAGTCGACCATGCGAAAACCGCGCTCGGCCTTTAGTCTTTCATAGGCGGCACGTGTTTGGGCATTGTCGGTGAGCGCCAAGCTGGACTTGAGAGCCTCCATGGCCGGACGCCAGTACGCACGCCGCTGCAAGGCGCTGCTGAGTACAGCGAGAGCCCGTGCTTTTTGCGTACTATCTTGCGCCCGCTCATAGGCAATGTAGGCAGCGCCAGATGCGTTAACCGGCAAGTCATAGCGTTCGCTGCCCTTATTGGGGTCCGGCTTTATGGCAAGCAGCGCGCGGGCGAGCCCAATCCATGCTTCCACATCTTGGCCATTGGCAACAACCGCACCGGCGAAGGCGCGTGATGCGGCGCGTGGGTCGGCTGGTAGGGCATCCTTCCCTTCGCGATGCAGCTCAGCGGGCTGCTGCTTGGAAACCTCCCAGTTCGCTCGCAGGTAATTTTCATAGCGTTCGGCATCCTTCGAGACGCCGTAGTGCGCGAAGGGCTGCTCCTGCGCGACAGAATGAGAGATTGGAAGGAAAGAGAAAAGCACGAGAAAAACGAGCGCGACGTATCGCATGTCTGGCCACCTTAAAGATTAAGTGCGCCGGAGTGATCCAACCCTAGTATCGGTGCTGGTCGTGTCGTGTTGAAGGCCAAGGTTGCTCAATCTGCCAACCGAGGCGGCAAGGATGGATTTATCGCCGGCTTCTGGTATTTGCGGCCTTATTTCGAATTGCCAGACGCAAAATAGGCCAGCTCATCGAGCTGGCCTCTCTCGAAACATTTGAATCGAATGCGATTAGCGGTCGTTGACGCTGCGATCGCCGACCGCCCACCAAGGTGCGGTCATCTCAGGCAATTGTGATGCGAGCGCACCGGGGAACTGAGCCGTGGTCTCAACGGGAATTGCGATCTGCCACATCCGCTCGAACGAGCGAACGGCATTTGCTGCGGTGTCGTTGCACTCCGCTGCAAAGTGTTCGAAGGCGTCGCGCTTGGTGGGCTCGCGCCGCATGCAGTCTCCAATCCAGGCACAAGTAGGACCAAGAACGAGCTGCTCATGGGCGGCCAACAAACGCGAGTCCCGCACAACACGGCATTCACCAGGAAAAGCGAACGCATCTTCACCTGATCCCATTGGGTATGGCTCGAGGTCGGTGAAAAGGGCGCGAATGGTGACGCCGGCAGCCGCGAGCAATGAGGCATGGGCGAGTAATGCCTGCGCGACCGGGCTCTGCGGGGAGCGCGCAATCAACAAGTAGTCGCGACTTTCCCGAACCGAACCAGGGGCCCCGCACATCTCCAAGTCGTTGCGGACAAATTCTGAGAGTTTGGAGATCTTCTCCTGGATGGACGCACCACGAAGTTCAGAAGACACCTTAAGTGGCATGACCAAGACCCCTATAGATTTGGTGATTGAGCGGCTTGGGGCATGTACGCCTGAATGCCCAGCCACGAGTGTTGTCCTCTATTAAGGTGACAATTGGGTTAAGCAATTGTTGCAAACAGTTCCATGGCGCGACGTTGAGGAGTGGCGCACTCGGCCGAAACTCCTAATCAACAATCTTGCGCAAGACGAGTGGGGGCTCGAAACCGACCTGTTCTTGGGGGTCGGATGGCTCGACGATGTCGTTTTCGTGCTCTGAAGCTGGTCTCGTTTTTGGAGCAGCGTCGGTGATCGCGGGCGTTGGAAGCGACAGCTCCAGTTGCGGCGCGCTATCGCCCAGGCGTGCCATTTCGAGCGCGTGTTTGTTGAGCTTAGCCAGTGTCTGCGGCAGTGAGGCTTGGCTGACGGGGACGCGGAACGTCGCCGTTTCGCGGCGCAGCTCGACCCCGATCGTTTGCCTGGTTCCAGCAAGCTCGTCAGGCGGTTCAGGTATCTCAAGGGTCGTCACGAGACTTCCGGTCAGACCATCCTGAGGCTCTCGGGGGGCCGGTGCGCTGCGTGTAGGTGCCGGGAAGGGTACGACAATGTCTTCCGGCGGCTTGGCGGTTCGGCGTGAGGGCGACGTATTGCTGTTGGCTGCGGTCTCAAGCGAGCGTCCGTCCGCATCGGATTTCGGCTGGTCTTGATCAACCTCATCAAGCGCCGCGCTGTCGTCATCATCACGATAGGTTGCAAGCTCAGCTTCAGCCTGGCTGGCATAGGACCCAAACTGTTGGCGAAACGCTGAGTTGCCATGGGGGCGCCGCGATGGGCTCGTGACGTCTGGCTGCAGAAAAAATGGTATTTCGCCGGACAGTTCGCTCTCCATATCGGCGGGCTCACCATGTTCCCTGCCGCGATCCGGAGTGGGAACTGCGTGCCCATTCTTCAACGGTTCGCTGGTAGGCGCGTCCGGCTCTGTTGGTACGTCCTCGACGTCTGCAAGTTCCCACGCCGGCTTGTCTGCCGAAACGCTGAAGCTTGAAGACGCGGGTTCCGAAACGGTCGCTGGTTGGGCGACTTGCGGCTGCACGCGCCGTTCGGCCTCCATACGTCCTGCTGCGCCCATGACGGCCCCGAGGATCATCTCAGGCCAAGCGCCTCGCTTGAACGCATAAATGCGAAAAGCTGCTGTATCGTCCGTGTCATCGCCGGAGAAGAACAGTCCCTTCAATGCGCGCCAAGCTCTTGGGAATGGCGCGACACGCGAATCCCGATAGCACTCGATGAATTTGCTGCCCTGGCGGCGAAGCTTGCGGCGTGCAACCAGCGACGGTGTTAATTTCCAGGGCCGTGTCAGCACGCCTTGGCCTTCCAGCGCATAGCAGAGGTTGGCCAATGTCTGCCCATCGAGCTTTAGCTGTTCTCGTTGAGGATGATGGCGCGGAGCGTTGAGCGGGACGGCCACGTAGTACGTGCCGCTCGACTCGAAGATGACTTCGCGGAACACGTCGAACGTGCGGCGCATGTCCTCATGATTGTGGATCTCATTGAAGCGCGAAAGGATCGGAAAGACGGGGCCACGCTCCGCCTCCAGCATCATGCGCCTGGTTTCGACGAAGCGGTTCATTGGCCGGCCGATCGAGACCAGAAGGAGGCAGAGATCGACGAAGAACGCGACGCCAAGTGGAATGTAGTCGCGCTTCGACAGGCCGGCGGCCTCGTTCTTAAGCGCCTGCAAGACCGCAGGATTCTCGATCGACTGGACGGCTTTTTGCTGGAGGGCGCGCAGTTCGTCGGCAGAGAGCGGCAGCTCCAGTGACATCAGCCCGTAGAAGGTCGCCGTCAGACGCCGGAACGCCTCGATTGTCGCCTCGGCACCTTCGACCGCAGCGATCTCGGGCTTGTCGAGCACAGGCAGCTGATCGATGGCACGCACGACGCCCCGCAACGCCATTTGGAGCTGAGGGTCCGGACACGAGATGGCGCCGCCGCGCCCGTTGGGGATTGTGGTGCGTTCGGCCCGGTCCGCGAGGTCGGTGCGGATCTGGCGAAGCTGCGGATCGGTGCGGAACGCATTGAAGCCCGTTACCGTCAGGTCGAGCCGGCGGCCAAGCCCGCGCATGAATTCATTCCGCGTGCCGGTCTTGGGGTCGATGATCGAACGATCGTTCCCTGAAATCTTGGCGAGCTCTGTATCAAGGCCGGCCATGTCGGTTTTGATCGAGCCCACGCGGCCCTTTACGAAATTGGAGGCAAAAGTGAATCGGCTGGCGTCGTCGTCGCGCATCTTGCGGCGCGGACCATCGCCTGGCGAACTGTTGGGGCAGGACGTTCCCTTCGTGCGTTCCAGCTCGGCCTTTTCAGTCGAAATGGTGGAGAGCTGAACGAGCGTGCTTTGCAACTGCTCAAGCCGCGTGGATGCGGCATAAAGTGATGATTGAACTTGCGAAACTGCGCTCACGGCAGAGCGCGAGGACTCCGAGCGGCTCTCAAGCACTTTCCAGTAAAAACCAAATCCGAAGCCGACGGAGATAATCGTCAAGAAGATGTATCCGCCAACGTAGGCCGCCTTTGTAAAGCGGTCGATCGGAGCAAATAACTGATCGAGCAGCCACACGATCATCGTCATCAGCATGGCTACGGAGAAGCCGATGATTAATTTGTGGGTGAGCGGCAAAGACCCAAGATTCGACTGAATAAGCTCGAGCATGCCGACATAGGTTGCGACCCACGACAGCGATGCCAAACCGGCAATGAGAACGATTTTTTTCCAGTCGCGGCGCGGCGGCTCAAGCTCTTCGCCGACGCGATCGATCGGAACGCTAAGACTCTCGCTCGGAGCCGTTGCACGCGACTGGGACGTGCCGGACGTGAACGTCATTGGTGACCTGCTCAACTCTTCGCGGCAAACGAAGGCTCGTTGAGCCGCCACGCAAGATGCGCGGGACTGTCAAGCCACCGAATGCGCGAAACGCCTCTCGCTTCAGTGTCTTCCAATCAGCCCCTGTCCACGTGATCCAAGTCGTTTCTAGGTGCGGTTTTTGTCGCGAGTGCGGCGCATGCGTGACCAAACACAGTCAACGCAATCTTGACGGTGCAGGATTTCAATTAGAGGTGAGATTTCGCCGAGCGATCTCTGCGGCGGTCAATCCGCTGTCGTACTTGTTCTTAGCAAGCGGTACGTCGGGCGTACGCCGCCTCTGTCTTGAACGACTCGGCGGCGGGTTTCTCCTGGCGTGTGCTTCAAGATCGGTGAGGAGAGTATCAACGAGCGGTGCCGCCACTTGCGATGCGTGCAGGCGCTGAGCCCAAGATTCACGCGCGGATCCCGTTCCCACAACAACCACGTAAGAATAGGCCGCTCCGTTTGAAAACTGCAGGCCGCCGGTGACCCAAGCGTCGACGGTCGCGTTGGGGTCCTCGGTGACCTGCGTGCCCGTTTTCGCAAAGTGCAGGCGCAACCCTTTGCGCCGCTCAGCACACCAGTGCTGCAGACTCTTGAGCGTACCGGTCGGCTTTCCGCCGGGGCGGTAGCAGAGCGGCGCCTGCAAGAGGGAGCGCAGCAAGGGACGCGCGCCGCGCTTGATGATCTTGTTGGGGATTACGGCACCGCCGTTCTCGTGGACGGCGTCGGCCGCACTTTCCAGGTTGGTAAAGTCGTAGGCTTTTACGAGCGAAGGTAGAGCCACAGGGGTATTTCCACGGCCGGTTAGGCTCGCAAGCACGACACCGGACAATTGATGCAGGCGGCGCGGCGCCGCGGAGACCTGTCCCAGGACGACGGCCGTTGAGGGCGGCGTGCCCTGGCCCAGGGCATTGGGCGGGGGCATCGTAAAGCCGAGCTGGTCGATCAATTTGCCGACTTTCCGCTGCCCCACCCGTGCGGTTCGGCGCAGCAGTGGATCGTTCAATGAGCACGCGAAGGAAACGGTCGCGCTGCGTCCGCGCCGCTCAGCTCCTTTCCCGCATGCTTCAAGTCCAGTCGCTGGCGCATGCGTGTCGAGATACTGTGTATTGGGTGTGTCACGCAGGGTGTTTGCAATGGCGATGGCCGCAAGGATCTTTCCGGTCGATGCAACCATGCGGATTTCGCGCGACGCGTCGTAGAAACCTGTCTCGGTATTGCGCGCGAACGGAGAGCCGAAGTAGGCGGCCGTCTCCCCCGCCTCGAAATAACGCACGATATCGCCCTTCGCATTGGCGGCGGCGACGATCACACCGGGGTTCTTGCGGTCATAAGTGACTTTGGCTGGATCAAGTGTGTAGCCGGGCCCGATCCTGGACGAGTACTTGACGTCAATCTTAGCAAGTTGCGCTGCTACTTTGCGTCGGAAGGCGAGGTTTTCTGTTGCGTTGAACGTGGTCGTGACGCCGCGCACATAATCGCGCCATGAGAAGCCGTAGGACTGCTTCATTTCCTCGCGAATTCCGTAGCGGGCGGACGGCAACATCACGTTGGCGCGGATGGTTGGGTTCGCCTGCGCACGCTCTGCGAATTGCGGAAGGTAGCGAGCAAGCGCTTCTTGCACCTCGGGCTTGACCTTAGGATCGGGAGGACCGCCGGCCATCGCGACAAGCTCGAACAGAACCTGCTTTAGAATCGCCTCGTCCGAGATGAGATGCTGTGCGCAGGCACGCGCGCGAACCTCTGCAAGATAGCGCCAGCGATCGAGACGGACCTCATTCAGTCTCTCGCTGCCCTCCAAAAGGATGATCGGCCGGTTTACCGCGGATGCGAGCACGTACTGCTCGGCTATAGTGAGGTCGCGCGCCTCCTTGCCGAATACGATTTGGCTCGTCACCTCAAGGCCGTGAAGGGGTGCGCCACCCGTTCGCTGGGCAAGCCACAGGTGATTGGCCGCCCACTGTTTCAGAGCCGTTCCGTCGCCACCCCGCGTCAGTTCGTGATAGACGACCGGCGCCATCCACCATTCGCCGAACTTACGCTTGAGTTTAGCCAGCGCGTTCTCCTGCGTGTGTGGTGGAGTCTTGTAGATGACGCGGACCAATTGCATGGCAAGCGTTGAGCCACCCATGCCAATGCTGGGCCGTCCTGTCGAAAGTGTCCGGCGTATCGAGGAGGCTGGGATCTTTAGGACGCCGACGAGGTCGATGCCGAAGGGGTTGAGCACCCCCCCGATGTTCCTGTCTTCGTGAAAAGTGAGGCACTTCCAATAGTGCTCCGGGACCGTGCGGACCGGTATCGACTTATGGTCAGGATTTGCGATGTAGTCGCCGAGTTCGATTGCCGTTCCCGTGTAGTTCACGTCGCGAAGGCTATCCAGACGCGGATCGAAGGTTCCGACAAAATTGCCCTTTGCATCGTATATTGCAGTCGCGAGCCAACGCTCCGCGTCGTAGTGGAGTCTCTCTCCAAGCGTGTAGTGGCCGACGATCCCGCGCACCGGCGCAACGACATAAACGAGCACAATCGCGAAAAAGACATAAAACAGGGCTGCGCTCGCGACGTAGCGCAACGGTCCCAGCCGGGGGTTGAAAGCCACCCAGTCGAGGAGCACGCCAACGATGCGAAAAGGCAGGAGCGCTAGGAGTTCCAGCGCTCGCATCAAAATACGAATTACCGCAAGCATTTCGGCCGGTTGGCTACAGGGTACAGCGCATTAGCGCCCATGGCCCTCGCCAATAGCCGTTGTTTGTGGCGGTTTTAGCCACAGCAACACCGCCATTGGCGGCGCGCAATTCGATCGCTCCCTAGAACGTATTCAGGAGGACGAAGAGACCGATACCGACGGCTGGCCCCAACACGGTGGCCAGCACCAACATCATGAACGACTTGCCAACCATGGCAACTACCCCGCACGCTACGCCGCACGTAAATCTGCTCGGCACCCACCCTCGCCAGCAGCGTATTGCCAATGGAAACCCTCAAATAAATTCCACCGACAAAACAATTCTACATCAGAAAAAACATCTTGACACGCACTGTTCATTCGCAAGCTGAAATTTTGGCAAGCAGCTCCGCGCAGCCTCCAGCAGGAGGGAACAGTGCCTCTCTCGGTCGAAGCGAAAAAAGTCTTTAGATAAAGACGGTTAATGGTCCGTAATCAACCTGAGAATTGGGATCAGCCGGCGCTCACAAACAGTGTCTGATTGTGCTAGCAACCTGTTAATATGTGACGGGAAACCACAAATGGTGCTTCGCAAAGATCCCTGTCAGCCGAGGTCGAAAAGCTTAAGTTGGCGCTCGTCCTGGCCCTTTGTTTCCCGCGCCAATTGCTCGATGCGATCGAAGGGAACCTGCTCGGCCATGATGAGGGAGCGTTGGGCCTTCATCGGACGCACCAGCGCTTCTTGCACCAGATGGAATTCGCCAACTGTTTGACCCGGAAGTACCACTGCCGGTTCCAATCCAGACTCGCTCTGGAACGCCGCCTTGAGTTTGCGCAGTGCGGTATCCTCGCGAACGCGGCCGATGAACCAGCTCGTGATCTGATCGCGGCTCTTGTAGTCGAGGTCGCCGGGTGACTGGGTCGCCAGCATCATTCCAAGACCTGCGGAGCGTGCACGCTTCAGCAAGCTTTGAAGCGGCTCGGCCGTCGCTGGTTTGGCATTCGCAGGAATATAAAGGTCAGCCTCGTCGAACATGACGACGGCCTGGAGTTCATCGTTGGGATTGCGCTGGCAGAAGCGGAGGGCTTCCGACAGGAACTGCGACACCCAGAAGAGGATATTCTCGTTGTCGCCGAGGAAGCCCGTATAGATGATCGACAGCCGGGTGCGCCCTTCGCGCGCAAAGGGCCCAAGCCCTAGTAGCGACTCCATGCGAAGCGATTCGCCACCAGCTTCGAAGAGTGCCGAGTTGCGGTGACGCAAGCTGTCGAGCTGCGCGACGAGATCGCGTCGGATCTTGCCCGAGGGATCCATGCGCTGCGTGAGATCGGTCAGCTCGGGATCTTCGTCTTCCAGAAGCAGGATCAAGTCCGACAGTGTCACCTCTCGGCTATGGCGCGAGCCAAGAATTCGCAACGCGACCGAAAGTGTGCCCGATTGCTTCTGGTGTGTGGCGGAGTTCTTGAGGTGCAACATCTCGCCCAGAGCGGCCGCCGATAGGTTGGCAAGAAGCTGCTGCTCGTGTTCGGGAAGCTCATTAATGCCGTTGGGCAAGAGCGTAATCGAGATCGGGCGCCCCGAGGAGCGGCCTGGCGTGAACACGGCGACGTCGATTGCGTCGGCAAGCTTTTCGCGTTCGCCGCGCCGCTCGGTGTACTCCTCGTCGTTCTCGCGCCAAACGTCCGGGTTGGCGTAGCTGCAAAGATCGCCCTTGCGATCGATGAGCACAGCGGGAATGCCACGCAACAGCAATTGCTCGATGAGCGACAACGCGAGTGTCGTCTTGCCGGATCCGGAACCGCCCAACACGGCTGCGTGCCGCTTCAGGACGTTCTTGTTCAGTGTGATCGGCTTGCCGCCCGGTATTAGAGCGCGACCGCCAAAGATGCTCGTACTGCCGCCGTTCTCGTCGAGGATGACCGATAGCGGTAACTGATCATCGTCCGAAATGGCAGTGTTGCCAGCCGCAGAATCTTGGAAAGGTTGGGTGACGTCTTGTGGCGTTTCCAAGGGAGCCGGGCCATCCACCTGATCCGTTTCAGGCAAGCTGCTGGGGCTGTGCCCGCTATTTGCTTGCGCTGGCCCGGCGTTGGGAAGCGAACGGCCAAGAAGGTCGAGCCGCAGGAGCTGGATCATCGAAACGAGGTTGGACAGGAGCTTGGCGCCCGAAAACCATTCAGCGAAGCCTGGATCGTTGCGGTGGTGCGCATGGAACTCGCGGACCATCATCATACGTTCCCACTCGGGGATTGGCACGAGCACTTGGCGTCCGCCACCATCGCGAAACTTGCGGAAGGCCTGTGCAGTCTGGTTTTTCCGGTTGGGCGGGAAGTCGCTGGCCCGCAGCATGAAACAGGTCTTACCGGCCATGACCGGAAGAACTTTGTCGAGCTGACGCTTGAGACCGCCGCCTTGCGTTGGGCGGTTGCACAAGAAGACGCGCGCATCCGTTTCAAGCCCATTTGCGTGCCGCATCGCCATATCGAGCGTCGGCAAGTCGGCCGCGACTTCATTGCGTTCTATCGTCAAGTCGATGGTGTCGGCCCACTCCTCTTTTGCAAGAGCAAGTGCGGCAGCGAGGATGTCGATCAGTTCGCCATCATCGGATGGGATTTCTGCCTCAGAACCGGCTTGGAAGCGCTCCCACCGGTCACGGTAGTCAACAACGGCCACCACCGGTGCTGTGTCGGGCTCGGTTCGGGAATCAAGGCCCAAAGCGGCCGCAAGCATTGAAACGAAACCGCCCGGCTCCTCGCTGTCCGGCTCACTGTCTTCGGGCTCTGGGGATGTTTTCGCGCGTAAACGGCTGTGCGCATGCTCCAGCAACCGGCGAGTAGACAGACCTCCAAATTCCTCGAAGAATTCAGGTCCGAAATACGCCGAAGGGTCGCCAAAGTCGGCACCGTTCTCTCCAGCGTCTGCAAGGTGAGCCAAGCGTCGCGCAATAATGAGCTTTGCTTCCTGTGGCGTGCGGCTTTCAAGAAGGGCCACGGGCCCTGCCTTCTCGATACGGTCGATATAGGACTGTGCCAGCGCACCTCGGACCTGCCCATAGAAGTCTTCCAGGCACGAAATGATGAGGATGGCGTTTGTCAGCCTATTCGCTATCTGGATGAGGTCGCGTACGGCTCGCTGAAAGCGCTCCTCCGCATTGTCGAAAAATCGCAGGTCCTCAACCTGATCGATGCAAAAGACCAGGGCTGCGCGATCAACTGTCCAAACAAGCTTGCCAAGCGCGGTTATGATTTCAAAGGCCCGATCCTCTCCGGTGTTGGGATCGAGAGCGGCCACCGCTTGATGCGCAAGGTCTGTCAGCGGCCGGCCATGCAAATACTGGCGGATGCGCTGATCGATGCGCGGGTCGCGACGCTCCAAATAGAGCAGAGCCCGCACGACGTTGATGTCGAGTTCTTCAGAGGCATATTTTGGATGCGAGACGATTTCATCACCCAGCTTCAAGACCAGCTGCGCAAGCTTTGAATCATCGAGGCTCGCGTCGCGCAGCCGTTTGAGATCCTCCTTTGCGACGACTTTTTCGTCATTGAGGAGGTGATTGGTCAGCCGCGTTAGCCCACTTTCGCCGATCGTGTCGGGGTCATAAGGTTTCTCAAGCGAATGAACGAGCCGGCGCAGGTAGTAGTCGGCATAGTTGGCAATGTCCGGCGTCATCTGCGCGTAGCCGAAATAGGCCGAGTTCGAGCGATGTGCCGTCGTTCTCAGTGCACGAATTAGGTGCGTCTTGCCTGCGCCCGACTGTCCGTGGAACAGAATGATACGGTCCTGAGTGCCCGCTTCGCGGCCTGTCGTGACGGCTGAGAGAAGGTCTTTGAATTTCCTACGCGCCTTGCTGTGGACTTCGGACACATCGACGGGGTCGGCCCGCCAGATGTCGTCCTCCCACGTAATGGAGTGTTCGAAGGCCGCCGAAAGCCTGTCCGGCGTCAGCTGGCTGGATGCGTCCTGTTGTTGCATCAATCGACGTTCCTCGACGTCCTAATCCTCAACTCGAACGAAGTGCCAAACGGTGTTCTTGTAGTGTGTTGCAGACTCCTCGAACTCTTTGAGGTTCTGCTTGTTTTTCAGATCCGCACCGGCGAGTACGATCTGGCCAGCCCGATGGGCCCCTGCCAGCATGTCCTTGAATTCGTTTTCGGAAAGCCCCCACTCGGGGTGCGACGCACGAATCGCTTCCCACACTTGAGAAATAAACGCCTTACGACTCCCTGGCCACCCTTCTGCATGTGCACGTGCCGCGTCGAGCACGCCTGCACCAAATTGTGCAAGGTCAGGGCGCTGTTCGTCCTTACGTGTTGCAGGAGGGCCCGCATCATTTGCGGGTAGCCTGGGCGCGCGCGCCGGCGCCATCCGATCTGATTCTGTTTCGAGCGTCGAACCGCTTGCCAGGCCGCGCAAGAGCGCCAATCGAAGCATTTCGATATCTGCCCTCGTCGCGCCGACACACTCGGCGCTGAGGGCCGCGATGAGGCGCCCATCGGTGGTGAATTCGCGCGGTTTGCTCAGGAGCTGGCCGGCAAGTACGCGTGCGGCCTGCACCGTGAGGTGCGACTTGCCGTTGAGCCCCATCTTCACGTTTTCGCCGAATGCGCGGCCGAGTGCGGCGAGCGCCAGTGCCGAACGCAACTTGGAAGGCGAAAGGGCTTGGCGCATAGCCAGGCCATAGGCCCTCTGCACGATCAGGGCGCTCAATCCCTCCGGGCGCGAAAGCGCCTTGCGAATCGCGGTCTTTCGTGCGTCGACGCCCAGAGCCTTAGCCACCAGCCACAAATCGCGCTGCTCGCCCCAGGCCCGCGCATGTGACTCCTTTTCACCGAGGTACCGCGCTGCGGCCATCGCGCCGGCTTCCGTAGCGCGCATACGCCCGCGCGTGTCGCGGATGAGGCGTTCCGATCCTAAACGTGCCAGTCCGGCATCGACCGCACTGCGTAGTTCGGCAGGAGAGAGTTTGTGCGAAAGAAAGCGGCCAAGATCGCGCACCAGCTGAGCCCGCGTCGCGCCGCCGGCGCAGGCCAGGCGAACGAGCAAAAGGTGGCAAAGGCTTTCGGGCTTTGTGCTTTCGAGCGGGTGCGACGGCGCTTCCTTGCTCAGGGCCGACATGCAACGCGTCTCCTCGTGCGGTTAGCGTGAGCCGGACGCGCGAATCACCAGCTGATCGACCTGAATTGTGTGGGAGTTGTCGGTCTCTTCCAAGGGCGGAAGCCGCAGCAAGTCGCAAGGGTTCACGGAAATCGTACCATTTTGGCTTGAAAGCAGCGTTCGCCGAGCTTTCGCCCCATGCGTGCCCAATTGGCGACACCATGTTGGGGGGAAACTAGCGTTAAGACCTTGGGCGACGAAGAGAAGTGGGCCCCGATGCCGGTTTGGCGATAAGGCCCGTGATATTTCAATCGCTTAGCGTGTTTCCCGGGACGGCAGGGGGCTGAGCGGCAGGCAGCCGCGAGACCCAATCGTTACAGGACATGCGGTGGGGACTTCTTAGGATTAACGTTCGGTTTACGGGTTTACGCGATGGTCAATCGGTTATCCGCGCACGGAGAAGCGGGAGTAGCTTGTATGTATCGCGTCGCACTTTCCGCGGCCCTCATCCTGTTTTTGGGGGCCTGTAGTCTCAATTCCACAAGCATTTCGTCGGGCTTTGGCGAGCAGTCGTCCTATACGACCAACTCGGTGGCGTCCACGCCAGCCGTGCAGAGCATCGCGCTCGGCGGTGAGCCAAGCGCGTGGCGGCCGTCCCCCTCCGGTTCCAGCGGGGGCACACAGGTTGCCGCACTCAATGATAAAGCTCCAAATGGCACTTTCGAGCGTGCACCGAAAGGTGCACTCGATGATCGCGACTACTCCCAGACATCACTCGACCCGCAATTGGCGCGCGACCTCGTCAACCAATACCGCGCCGACAAGGGGTTGAAGCCTTTGAAGCTCAACGCTGAGCTGACGGCGGCGGCCAAAGCGCATTCGCGCGACCTGGCGAAGTGGGACCGCATTTCTCACTACGGCTCCGACGGCTCCAATCCATGGGACCGCGTGAAGCGGACAGGCTTTAATGCGCGGCTTGCGGCTGAAAACGTTGGCACCGGTCAGGTCGACTTTAAGGAAGTCTTACGCGGCTGGAAGGACAGCGAGGGCCATAACAAGAACCTTCTCCTTCCGGATGCGACGCACATGGGCATCGCGCTCGTGCAAGATCCTCGGACGGAGTTTAAATCGTTCTGGACGCTGGTCATCGGCGCACCGATGTAGTCTTTCCTCCGGTCCGTCCCCAGCGATCGCCTTCAATGCGCCGCTTAGCGCATTTCTTCGACATACCAGCGCTTCCGAGTGCTATGATTGGTTGTCCGTCATCGGCATTCGCCGAGGAGACCGCGATATGGGCACACGACTTACTGCAACGCTGCTCGCCGCATGGCTCAGCATCGTTTGCCTTGGCTCGCCGGTGATAGCGCAAAGCAGCGCTGACAATTCTCCGGTCGACAAAGGGCCACCGCGTATTGAGCAAAACGTGACACCACGTCCCGGCGATGAGATGCAAGGTGGCCCGGCAACGCGCCAGTTGACGCCGTCAGAACCCTTTGTTCGTGTTCCATCGCCCGGTTGCCCTTACCGGAACCAGCAGCTGGAACTGGTCGTTTGAGGTCTTGAGGGTGCCGCGGCGCACGTCGTGACTTTCAGCAAGTGCGTTCGCATTCCCGGCGAGGCGGCCGTTCGCTATTTCTTCGCGGTCTTCTTTTTATTCTTCTTCTTGAAGTTCTTCTTGGAGATCCGGGCCTTCTCGCCGCCGCATGACCAAGCCGTGACCTCGTCGCGCACGCTTGTGACTCCCTTCGTGTCGGAACTCAACGGCAACGTGTCGACGGTTGTGTGATTGAATAGCTGCTCCCAGCCGAATTGCCGGAAGCCGTGCTCGAGCAGGCTTGCGGCGCGAATATTGCGGCTCTTGGCGTCCGGTTCACCCAAGACGATCGCCATCAGTCTGCGACCATCGCGCGTGGCGCTTGCGACGACATTAAAGCCGGAATCGCAGATGAATCCCGTCTTCATGCCATCGGCGCCTTTGAATGACCTGAGCAGAGCGTTGTGCGAATGCAGCCGGGCCTTGCCGAGCCGCATCGATGGCGTCGCCCAGTAGTCGGCGTACTGGGGGTACTCCGACACAACGGCGCGGGCGAGCCGGGCAAGATCGCGGGCCGTAGTCACCTGATCGGAAGCCGGTAGACCGTGCGGATTGCTGAAACGCGTGCGCGTCATTCCGAGTCGCAGGGCAGTCGCATTCATTTTCTCCACGAACGCTGCTTCGCTTCCCGCAACTGCTTCAGCAACCATCACTGCAACGTCATTAGCGGACTTAATAATCAGCGCCTTCAACGCGAGCTCGACTGTCATCTCGCCGCCGACAGGCAGGCCAATCTTGCTTGGCGGCTGCTTGTTGGCTGTACGGCTGCACGTAACTTTTCCCTTGAGAGAGAGCTTGCCGTTCTTGATGGCCTCGAATGCGAGATAGGCCGTCATCATTTTGGTGAGTGAGGCAGGATGCCAAAGATCGTCGGCGTCCTCTGCATAGATGACTTTGCCGTCGCCTGCGTCGAACAGCAGTGCTGGTCGGGCAATTGTTGGGCTGCAGCTGAAATTGGCGACGAGCAACAATGCGATTATTGCGAACCCAAGGCGCATACTCATCCCCGAACTTTGCCGAAAGGGCCGAATAACATGATCGATGATGTCGCGGCAACGCGGGAACGTCGGCTTTCCCGGGATCATGTGACTGACGGCACACACATCGCACGGAAGTGATCATAATGCGTGCAGTTTTCAACAGGTCATCGAAAAGTGGTGGTCGCCTCCGCCCGTGCTAATGAATTCGGCTTCAACAGATCCGAAGATCACGTCGTCAGTGTTCAATCGGCGGGTGGAGGTGTGCCAGGCCATTGTCGGAATACTCCTGAACAGAAACCGCAATTGGTTGACCGCCAAAAATTGTCGGCTTCGCTAGTGTTCCTTTCTAATCAATCCACGCACTCTATTTGGCCGCGTATCAGCGGGGCAAACGGCTAGGCCAGGATTCCTTCGTCATCGATGGTGAAGGACAGTACCGTCTGGTCGCTTTCGCCCAAGAGGTCGGTAAGCCCCACCGTGTAGTCGAGACTCAGAGTCTCGCCCACACCGAGACCGGCAGAAACATTTTCGGCCGCCGCTTGAGGCAGATCAAATTGCCAATCCACGGTGTCGGCGACTTGGTCGACCGCCCCGAGTGTCAGGAACGCGGAAACATCAAAACCATCCAGAAGGCTCTGATCGCCCAAGATCGACACCTCGGTGATAGCCGCTTCATGGGTGTCATCCACATCTGGGTCTGTGAATGCGATCTGCGTGTCGCTGACCGTTGCGATCAACGGTGTTTCATTGACCAGCTCGTACGCGCCGATGTCGCGGCCCGCATCATTGCCAGTACCATTCGCGACACCGGGAGCATCATAGGCATCTTCGCCCCGGGCGTCGGAGGATTCAATTGTGAACGAGCCGTCGGTCTCAGCCGCATCCAGTGCCGGGTTACCGGCGTCCTGCTTCAATGCGATCGTTAGGACCGGGCCGCCGTTGTCGTCCAACAGGCCGCCGCCTGTAGTGGCATCGATGCTGGCAAACACGTCCTCGGCGTTGGCGCCGCCGACCAGATTGCCACCGTTGTTGGCAAAGCCGCCGTTTATCTCGGTATCACTGTTGCCGAGCACGATACTGTTGGTTAGTGACACCTGACCGCTGGCGGCCCTGTTGTAGATTCCGCCGCCGTAGTAGCCTCCACTGTTGCCTGACACCGTCGTGTTGACCAAATCGACCGTGCCGCCGAATCTGTTGAAGATTCCGCCACCGTAGTAGCTTGCTCGATTGCCTGAAACTGTCGTGTTGATCAGCGTCACCATGCCGTCGTTAAGCAGACCGCCGGCTTCGTCATCGGCGATGTTGTCCGAGATGGTCGAGTTGGTCAGCGAAACAGTCCCCGAATTCCGGATGCCGCCTCCATAAGCTGCGGCATTGCCAGTGATCGTGCTCTTGTCGAGGGAGAGCGAAGCGCCAGAGTTGATACGGACCCCACCGCCACTGCCATTCGTATCGCCGCCTGTGATCGTCAGGCTGCCGATGGTCGAGGCGCCGCCACTGACCAGGAACACGCTGCTTTGGCCGTCGGCATCAACCGTGACGTCCGCCTTGCCATCGCCATCAGTGTCGCCGTTGATCGAAACGGTCCCGGTGAGTTCCAGCTGGCCGCTTTCGAGCGTGATCGTGCCGCCGGTTTCGAAGGCTTCGCCGCTGCCGCTGGCAAACGTAATCGCATCGAGCGTGCCGGTGTCGCCGTCCTCGCCGCCAGCGTTGGCGTAGGTGATCGCCTCGCGAAGGCTCGTCAGGCCATCGAGGGAATCGACAACGTCTTCGGTTGTGGTGACGATGAGAGATTGCTCTTCCGGTTCGGCCTGAAGCTCGACCGCGCCGGCATCCACCGTGCCATTGGGACTTTCGTTCCCCACGCCTTCAATATCGAATTCGCGATCGTTGCCGATGGCGTCCGTGCTCTCGCTGATCGGATCGCCGATGTCGAGGGCCGGATTGTTGGAGTCTTCCTTGAGCGCGATGGTCTCGACCGGCCCGCCGTTGTCAGCGAGCTCACCGGCCACGGTGCCGTCGGTGAGGGTGACCGTACTGGCAAATACATCCTCGGCACTGGCTCCACCAACCAGGTTGCCGCCGTTGTTAGTGTAACCGCCGTCTATCTCGGCGTCCGATGTTGCGCTATTGCCGAGCACCAGGGTGTTCGTCAGTTCGAACGTTCCGTCGAGATGGTATAGCCCGCCGCCGGTGTCGGCCGCAGTATTGCCGGATACGGTGGTGTTGGTCAGGTATGTCGCGGCGGAGGAGTAACCCTGGCTGTAAATCCCGCCACCAGCTCTGCCCACAGCGGTATTGCCCGACACCGTCGCATTCGTCAGCGTGAGCGTGCCGTTCAAGTTGAAAATTCCGCCCCCAACATTCTCTGCGGAATTGTCCGAAACGGTCGTGTTCGTCAGTGTCGTCGTCCCTCGGTTTTCGATACCGCCGCCAACGCCCAACGCAGTATTTCCTGTGATCGTGCTGTTGGTCACGTTAAGCTGCGTGGCGGAACCCTCTGCGACCTGGAT